>NZ_JBAMDE010000030.1:0-636 GCF_036961585.1 Bacillus sp. JHAA
AGGGACTGACCCCCGTTTTTGAGACAGGGATCAAAACACCTTTAAGCAGCCAGCTGTCGGTATGTGACCGGCGGCTGGTTGTTTAGTTTCGTTTGAATACGAATGTTGTTATAATAGTGTATATAGGTTTCGACAGTTTGTTCTACGATGGTCGTCGTAGTGCTTTCCAACCTGTCGAGGTAGAACGTTTCAGACTTTAGTGAGGAATGAAACGATTCGATGGAGGCATTATCAGCGGGCGTCCCTTTGCGGGACATGCTCATGGTAATGCCTTTTGTTTTAACAGCTTTCTGATACTCATAAGATGTATAAACAGAACCTTGGTCACTATGTAACACACAGTTCTCTGGCAGTGCGGGCAGCTGATCAAGTGTGTGTAAGACAAAGTCTGTGTCCTGTCTATCGCCAATCGTAAAAGCAATCACTTCTCCATTGTATAAATCCAATATACTGGAAAGATACAATTGTTTCTGCCCATAAGGCAAATATGTGATATCCGTTACTAGCTTTTCCAGAGGACGATCAGACTGAAAGTTCCGATCCAATATATTATCGACCACGGCATATGGCTGCCCATCCTTCTTGCGCTTTTTCACCTTAACCCGACACTGCCATTGATTTTTCTGCATAATGCGC
>NZ_JBAMDE010000031.1:0-551 GCF_036961585.1 Bacillus sp. JHAA
TTTTTAAAAAAACTCTTGCTTTTTCTGAAATACATAGTATAATAATACATGTCACTAAAACGTCTGGTGATGATGGCGAAGAGGTCACACCCGTTCCCATGCCGAACACGGAAGTTAAGCTCTTCAGCGCCGATGGTAGTCGGGGGGTTCCCCCTGTGAGAGTAGGACATCGCCAGGCAGACTTCATTCCGCAGTAGCTCAGTGGTAGAGCTATCGGCTGTTAACCGATCGGTCGTAGGTTCGAATCCTACCTGCGGAGCCATTTATGGAGAGCTGTCCGAGTGGCCGAAGGAGCACGATTGGAAATCGTGTAGGCGGTAACCCCGTCTCAAGGGTTCGAATCCCTTGCTCTCCGCCACTAATTATCAATACATAACAAACGAAAAAATACCAGGGCCCGTTGGTCAAGCGGTTAAGACACCGCCCTTTCACGGCGGTAACACGGGTTCGAATCCCGTACGGGTCACTTATATGATGGAGGATTAGCTCAGCTGGGAGAGCATCTGCCTTACAAGCAGAGGGTCGGCGGTTCGAGCCCGTCATCCTCCACC
>NZ_JBAMDE010000032.1:0-550 GCF_036961585.1 Bacillus sp. JHAA
CGATCCGGACGAGTCAGCCTCGGCGCTTCTTGCCAAGCTGAAAGAAAACCGGGCGCATCCTGAACAAGCGGAAATCCGTTATGAAGACGGCAAACGTCTCGTCAGAAACTGGCGTCATCTGCCGGCCCCTCAAAGCGGCGCCGTTCCGTGGAAAGACGAAGGGGTCTACCTCTTCACTGGGGGAGCGGGCGGCATCGGACTGATTTTCGCTGAAGAAATAGCCTCCCGCGTCAAAAACGCCGTCCTCGTATTAACGGGAAGGGCGGAAGTGCTTGATGAAGAGCGCTCCGCCCGCTTACGGCGCTTGGCAGCGACGGGCGCCCGCGTATTGTATCAACCGGTAGACGTGACAGACAGGGCGGCGGTCATCGCCCTCGTCCGCGGCATACAGGAGGAGCACGGAACACTCGACGGGATCATTCACGGCGCCGGCGTGATCGCTGACAATTACATTCTGAACCAGACAGAAAACGAACGGAAGACCGTCATGGCGCCGAAGGTGAAAGGGCTTATCAATCTTGATGAAGCAGCGAAAGATGTGCGGCTGGAC
>NZ_JBAMDE010000033.1:0-560 GCF_036961585.1 Bacillus sp. JHAA
ATCCAGCCGCACATCTTTCGCTGCTTCATCAAGATTGATAAACCCTTTCACTTTCGGCGCCATGACGGCCTTCCGTTCGTTTTCTGTCTGGTTCAGAATGTAGTTGTCAGCGATCACGCCTGCGCCGTGAATGATCCCGTCGAGTGTTCCGTGCTCCTTCTGTATGCCGCGGACGAGGGCGATGACCGCCGCCCTGTCTGTCACGTCTACCGGTTGATACAATACGCGGGCGCCCGACGCTTCCAAGCGCCGTAAGCGGGCGGAGCGGTCTTCATCAAGCGCTTCCGCCCTTCCCGTTAATACGAGGACAGCGTTTTTGACGCGGGAGGCTATTTCTTCAGCGAAAATCAGTCCGATGCCGCCCGCTCCCCCGGTGAGGAGGTAGACCCCTTCGTCTTTCCACGGAACGGCGCCGCTTTGAGGCGCCGGCAGATGACGCCAGTTTCTGACGAGACGTTTGCCGTCTTCATAACGGATTTCCGCTTGTTCAGGATGCGCCCGGTTTTCTTTCAGCTTGGCAAGAAGCGCCGAGGCTGACTCGTCCGGATCAGCTTGGATCA
>NZ_JBAMDE010000034.1:0-482 GCF_036961585.1 Bacillus sp. JHAA
TCTTTGGCGATGCGGGAGACGAGAGCTGTCGCTTTTAACGAATGGCCGCCCCGCTCAAAAAAGTGATCCCGGATGCCGACGGGGCCGTTTTTCAGCACCTCTTCCCAAAGGGCGCAAAGCTTCATTTCCGTGACGTTCCGCGGGGCGGTGTACGCCTGTCTGTCTGCCGCTCCGTCGGGAGCCGGCAGTGCGCGGCGGTCAAGCTTTCCGCTCGGTGTGACCGGCCATTCGGTCATCTTTATGAACTGAGCTGGCATCATGTAAGCCGGAAGGCGTGTCGCAAGCTCCGCCCGCACGTCATCGCTTTCCCGTCCTTCAATATAGGCGTAAAGCGCGGTTTCGCCGTGTTCGTTCCGGGCGGTGACCGCCGCCTCACGAATGCCGTCGATGCGCCGGATCGCCGCTTCGATCTCTCCCGGTTCAATCCGGTAGCCGCGGACTTTCACCTGTCCGTCTGAACGTCCGAGCCATTCGACTAGGCC
>NZ_JBAMDE010000035.1:0-471 GCF_036961585.1 Bacillus sp. JHAA
TGCAGGAGTTGAATATTAAGAATAAGACACAGGTTCAGACATGGGTTAGATGGTATAAGGCTGGTGATACACATCGATTCGAACAGCCTGTTGGAAAGCAATACACTTACGGAAAAGGTCCGGAGTATTCTTCCGATTTAGAGAAACTGCAGGCAGAGATTCGTTACCTGAGACAACAGAATGAAGTTTTAAAAAAGTACAACGAATTGGAAAGGAAGTTGATAGCGAAACGTCAGTCGAACTTGTAGAAATATTGCACAGCACAATGACCGTACAGGATATCTGTATTCATTTAGGTATCTCTCGAGCGTCTTATTATCGTTGGAAGAAGAATCTGATGAAGGATCATCCCAAGCGCCATTTGGAAAAACAAATCGGCACGTTGTGCCGAGAGCACAAGTATCGATATGGATATCGAAAAATCACAGCCATACTAAAAAAGAGAATGTGTATTAACCATAAAACGGTTCA
>NZ_JBAMDE010000036.1:0-343 GCF_036961585.1 Bacillus sp. JHAA
ATTCGGTGTTCAGGTGCCGTTACAGGACATCTTCGCCCGGCCGACGGTGGAAGAGCTTGCTTCGGTTATTCAGGACTTGGAAGAGAGCCCGTATGAAGCGATTCAGCCTGCGCAAACACAGGACACCTACCCTTTGTCTTCGGCGCAGAAACGGATGTATGTGCTCCAGCAGCTTGAAGACGGCGGTGTCGGCTACAATATGCCGGCTGTGCTGGAACTGACGGGTCCGCTTGACCGCGGCCGGCTGGAGGAGACGTTCCGGCAGCTTGTGGAGCGGCATGAGTCGCTCAGAACGTCCTTTGAAACGGGGCCTGACGGCGAACCGGTGCAGCGCATCCATGAC
>NZ_JBAMDE010000004.1:0-444880 GCF_036961585.1 Bacillus sp. JHAA
TATCTTAACCCAGTTCATGATGAACTGGGTTTTTTATATGAAAGATCACATAGATATATAAAGCTAATGCCTTTCAAAGGCATTAGCTTTTTTGTTTACATTGATTTTGCTTTGCTGTTGTGATGTTGAAGATTGTTTGACTTTATTGTCTCGAGCATTCTTAAACTGAACACAATCAGCAGCATAAGGAGCATCAGTGCAGTAAACAGCCAGAACGCAGTTTGTACGGGATATTCATCTAAGCTCCAGCCGACGGCGATCGGAAGGAGTGAACCTCCTAATCCGTTTGAAGCGAGCAGAATACTGGTAGTTGTTTCTGTCTTTCCGGGATAAAAATGATTCGTGATGATTAGGGCTATTGCAAACATGCCTGCCATGAATAGCCCTAAAAAGAAGCAAAGGGCAAAACCGAACCATACGTTTTTGCTTAATGCTAATACGGTAAGTGCAGCCAGACCGCCAATGCTTATGAGACGGAGATAACGGTGATATGTCAGCTTTTCTGATACCGGGCCTGTTAATAACCTACCGATAATCATCCCCGTCCAATACACTGTAACTGTTATCGTTGCCAAAGAGTTGGGGATATCCCATTTCTCAGCGAAGATGGAGGGGATAAAATGTACAATGGAAACTTCACTGCCGCCGTAAAAGAAGAAATAAGCACCCGCCAAGGCAATAAACAGCAATCCGTGTGACCGATAACCGGTGCTTTCTTTTTTAGTGTCATCGGAAGAGACCTCTTTGCGGATGAGAAGCTGATCAATACTGCCGAAACTCATCTGCTTCCATGCGATTAAGAGTGCAAAACTGGATAACCCTAATACTAAAAAAGCAATTGTCCACATGTGGTTGTTGATAAGAAAGCCTGAGAGCAGAGGCATGAACAGCGCACCTAATCCGTAGGCGACTTCCATCTTGCTCATGGCCACAGCCTGTCTTTCTTTAATAGCGGTGAGGATGATCGTGCCTACACAGGATTCCACCAATCCGGCGCCAAGCCCCGCGATGCTGACGAGAAGAAATAGCAGCGGCCAGGGCGGCAGGAAGGTGATGAACATTTCACAGCTGATGAGTGCCAGGCCAAAGATAACGACGTTTTTGCGCCCAAGCTTTTTCACCATGTATGGCATGCCAATAACTCCGATGAGAAAGCCCATGAACTGAGAGAATACTAATACACCGCCATTACTGTAGCTTTGTGAATAATGTGTGAGTAACTCAGGCAGTACGGCTCCCAGAATAACAAGTGTAAAAGCAATCGATCCATAAGAAAAACAGCTTATCCACAGCAGACGAGTTTTCATCATTTTATCTCCTTATTGGTAAAATCATATTTCTCTCTACTCGTATGACATGATGTTTTTACAAAAAATCCAAGTATTGTTACTATATCACATAACTTTTTCTCGTACATCCATTATGGTAACGTTAACAAATTGTTAACATTTTTTACAAGAAAGATCGTTGACATTATTTTCAATAATTTATACGATAAAAAGCGAAATTCTAATAATTTCATAGGGGTGGTATTTGTGGGAACGAAGGAAATCACGAATCCAGACAGCTTGTATTACAGTGTTGACGATGTAGTAATGGAGCGCGGAGAAGGGATTTACCTGTACGATCAAGAGGGAAATGAGTACATTGATTGCGCCTCTGCCACGTTTAACTTGAATTTAGGATACGGTAACAAAGAGGTCATTGATACGGTTAAAGAACAAGCCGATAAGCTCATCCATGTAACATCATCTTTTCAAACAGACGCCGTAAATAAACTGGCAGAAAAACTAGTAGAAATCGCCCCCGATAATCTCACAAAAGTACACCCTAAAGTCAGCAGCGGTTCCGGTGCAAATGAAGGAGCTATTAAAATGGCTCAGTATTACTCCGGAAAAACCGATGTCATCTCCTTATTTCGAAGCCACCTCGGACAAACGTATATGACTTCCGCTTTGTCCGGCAACTCATTCAGAAAAGAACCTTTCCCGCCGCAAATTTCTTTTGGCCTGCAAGTCCCCGATCCCTATTGCAGCCGCTGTTTTTATAATCAGAAACCTGATTCATGCGGTATGCTGTGCGTAGAAAGAATTAATGATTTTATTGAGTATGCGAGCAATGGAAAAATTGCCGCCATGATTATTGAACCGATATCCGGAAACGGTGGAAACGTCGTTCCGCCTAAAGAGTATTTTAAACAGTTGAGAAAGCTTTGTGATGAACATGATATCGCTCTGATTTTTGATGAAATTCAGACCGGGTTCGGACGGACGGGTAAAATGTTTGCCGCGGACCACTTCGATGTGAAACCTAATATGATGACGGTAGCAAAGGGGCTCGGGGGCACAGGCTTTCAAGTCGCCGCCACTCTGACGGAGGACAAGTATACCGGGCTTCCGGGGTATACGCACTCCTTCACATACGGCTCAAATGTGATGGCCGCCGCTGCCGCTTGTAAAACCATAGATATCATGCAGCGACCGGGATTTTTGGAAAATGTAACGACGGTCGGTCATTATATTATGGATCGCTTAGAAACGATGAAAGAGGATTTCGCTTTTATTTCTGAGGTAAGAGGCGTCGGTCTTATGATCGGTGTGGAGATTGTTAAAGAGAACAATGAACCGGATGTGGAGCTGACCAATTATATTGCTAAACGGGCAATGGATTACGGGCTGATTCTCCGGACATCCCGTTACGGATTCGGAAATGTATTTAAAATCCGTCCGCCTTTAACCATAACACTTAGTGAAGCCGAAGTGCTCTGCTACAGACTTCGCAAGCTATTGGAGGAAATCAAGTGAGAGACTATATCATTGAGCTTGGACAATTTGTTTATCAAAAGGTGAAAAATCAAAAAGGCACGCTGAAAAACCGGCTCGTAAACGGCTATTCTCCGGGAGGCGACGCCCAATTTAACATAGACGCCGCTGCTGAGGAGGCGGTGCTGGATTATATTCAAGAAAAGGGCCATCCGGTTGCTTTTTACACGGAGGATGGCGGCCTGAAGCTGATTGGAGAAGATCCGCAATATATTTTAATTGTAGATCCGATAGACGGAACGCGCCCGGCCGCCGCGGGACTTGAAATGTCGTGTATTTCGATTGCGCTTGCTTCGTATAAGCCAAACGCAAAGATTAAGGATATCGAGTTTGCTTTTTTACTTGAATTGAAATCAGGCGCTTATATGTACGGTGATGTATACAGCGATGCCATTCATTTTGAAGGGTATCATGGAGAATTGCCGAATTTGAGCGAAGTGCGGGATATTAAAAATATGTTTTGGAGCCTTGAATTTAACGGGCATCCGGCGCAGCTGATGACGGACGCATACGGCCATCTGATTGACCAGTCGGCCAATAATGGCGGGGTTTTTGTTTTCAACAGCGCTTCTTATTCGATTTCACGAATTATCACGGGGCAGATGGATGCTTATGTGGATATCGGCAATCGTCTGCTGAAAGATGATCCGAAGCTGCTTTCAGATTTTCAGCAGGTCGGGAACGGACAGGTGCTGCATTTGTTTCCTTATGATATTGCCGCAAGCGTCTTTTTGGCGAAGAAGGCGGGAGTGGTCATTACGGATGCGTACGGCCGGTCTTTGGACGAAACGCTTCTGACAGATTTAAGTTATCAGAATCAGCAATCATGTATTGCGGCATCAACGAAGGAGCTTCATCAAACATTGTTAGACCAAATCCGCTGGGGCAGAAAGGAAGAGAAATATGAAGGCGTTGGTCTGGACTCCTAATGATAAGCTTGAATACCAAGAGGTGGACGAGCCTCAAATTCGGAAATCCAATGATGTGAAAGTGAAAATTTTCGGCACCGGTATCTGCGGAACGGACTTAAATGTGCTGAAAGGAAAAATGAATGCAACCCATCATATGATTATGGGGCATGAATCGGTGGGAGCGGTCGTGGAAATCGGACCGGACGTGACAAATGTAAAAGTCGGAGACCGCGTCGTGATAGATCCTACGC
This sequence comes from Bacillus sp. JHAA, assembly GCF_036961585.1. Lineage (NCBI taxonomy): Bacteria > Bacillati > Bacillota > Bacilli > Caryophanales > Bacillaceae > Bacillus > Bacillus sp. JHAA. The sequence goes on from NZ_JBAMDE010000004.1 coordinate 3,985, forward strand.
AGTTTTGCGGGAAATGTCATTATTGCCGGAGAGGGCTGACGTGTTATTGCGAAACCTTCGAGGATTGGCAGCTCGGAATCGGGGCGCACGGAACGTTTGCGGAATATTACGTGGGGGAAGACAGGTTCATGTACAGAATTCCGGATTCAATGGAATGGGAGCGGGCCACATTGGTTGAGCCTCTCTCCTGTGTGCTGAATGTTGTGGACAAGGCTTCGATTCAGCCGGAGGACTCGGTCTTGGTTTTGGGATCCGGACCGATCGGACTGCTTGTGCAAATGATGGTGAAAAAAATGGCGCGATTGACGGTTGCGACTGAAATAGGCAGTTTCCGAAGCGAGGCGGCAAGCCGGATATCTGATTATGTCTACCACCCTGAAGCATTAACTGTGGATGAAGTGAAACGGATTAATCAAGGAAGAAAATTTGATGTGATTTTTGACGCGATCGGCAACCAGCTTGATTGGGCTTATCCTTTTATTGAAAAGGGAGGCAGAATCGTGCCGATGGGCTTTGATGATACGTATGAGATGACGGTCAGGCCGTACCAGCTGCTGTCAAACGGCGTAACGATTGTGGGCACAGGTGAAGCCCGCCAGATCATGGAAGCCGCGTTAGCATGCGCGTCCGACCTTCCGCAGCTCTATGATTTTATTACGGAAAAGACGGAACTGAAGAATTATGAAGAAGCCGTTGATCATCTCATGGGCATCGACCCGGTGACAAAAGAAAGAAAGGATATCAGCGCAATAAAAACGATTCTTGTGTCTGATCCGGAACTTTTATAAAAGCGGAAACGGCTCCAGTGAGAGCCGTTTTCTTTTCTTATTTATACGGCTTGCACATTTCTTTAAAGTTTAATATGATACTCTTTGTTAACAATTCCTTTCCTCAACGGCATTATACTCTGAGCGTGTCCTCTTTTTCCCCGTAAGCTTGCCTCATATTCCCCAGATGAAAATCAATGTTTCCAACTGATAGGGTGCGGATTTTTATAGTGAAAAGGAGTCGTTATCATTTGAAAGATTATACGTTACAGCAGCAATGGTTCGGGAATGTCCGTAAAGACATTCTGGCCGGTATTCTGGTTGCCCTCGCTCTGATCCCTGAGGCGATCGGATTTTCAATTATTGCAGGTGTCGATCCGATGGTCGGCCTTTATGCATCATTTTGTATCGCGATTATTATTTCTATCTTCGGCGGCAGACCGGGAATGATTTCAGCCGCTACGGGTTCAATGGCGGTTGTCATGGTGACATTGGTGGCTGATTACGGGCTGCAGTATTTGTTTGCGGCAACCATTTTGACAGGTATTATTCAATTTATTCTTGGTGTCAGTAAGATAGCGAAATTGATGAAATTTATTCCGCGTTCGGTCATGATCGGATTTGTGAATGCTTTGGCGATCTTGATTTTTTCTGCGCAGCTGCCCCAGTTCAAAGGAGCTTCATGGGTCATGTACGCCATGCTTGCCGGATCACTGGCTATCATATATCTATTGCCGAAGGTTACGACGGCTGTGCCGTCTCCGCTGGTGGCGATTTTTGTCATGACGATCATTGCGGTGGTCTTCCATGCGGATGTCCGCACGGTCGGTGATATGGGCGGGATCACAAGTTCACTTCCGCATTTCTTGATACCGGATGTTCCGTGGACGTTTGAGACATTGCGGATTATTTTCCCGTATTCTCTGGCGCTTGCATTCGTCGGATTGCTTGAGTCATTGCTGACAGCCCAGATCATTGATGAAATGACGGATACGGATAGTGATAAGAACAAAGAAAGCCGCGGACAAGGCATCGCCAATATTGTGAACGGATTTTTCGGAGGCATGGCCGGATGCGCCATGATCGGCCAGTCTGTCATTAATACGAAAGCCGGCGGACGCGGCCGATTATCGGCTTTTACGGCCGGCGCGTTTTTAATGTTTTTAATTGCCGTATTAAGCGGTATCGTCGTGAAAATTCCGATGGCTGCGCTGGTGGCCGTGATGGTTATGGTGTCCATCGGCACGTTCGACTGGTCATCGATTAAAGGTTTGCGGAAAGCGCCCCTTACTGATTCGATCGTTATGGTTATTACCGTCGTGACGGTCGTCCTGACAAATGATTTATCAAAGGGTGTCTTCGCGGGTGTGCTATTAAGCGCGATCTTCTTTACGGCTAAAATTTCTAAGCTGAAGATTGTGTCACATTCCGAACAGAAAGATGTCAGAACTTATAAGGTAACGGGACAGATCTTTTTTGCTTCCGTGTCTGAGCTCATGAATGCCATCGTTTATGATGAAGACGTGAAACGGATTGTCATTGATTTGACCGACGCCCACGTGTGGGATGATTCAGGAGCGGCGGCTCTTGAGAAAATTGTCGCCAAATGTAAAGAATACGGAATTGAGGCTGAATTAAAGGGATTAAATCAGAAAAGCCGAGATTTAATGAAACAAATGGCATAGAATTTGTGAAGTCCGGATGAATATATCCGGGCTTTTTTTCGGTTAAATTTGCCGGGGTGCATTGTTATAATGAATGAGACTTGAAAACCGTATATAGGAGACTTGCATATGATGTGGCTTCAGAAGTTGAACCAAGTGTTGGGGAGAATCATGCCGCTTTTGACTCCGTCAAGTGTGGCGGCGGGTGTGCTGTTATCTCAGCATATCAGCTGGATGGCCGGCGCTGTGCCGTGGATATTTGCATTTATTACATTTACGGGCAGTCTGAGTGCCAATTTTCAATCGCTGAAGCGCAGTATCGAGAAGCCGCTCCCGATGATCATGGCATTGTTTGTTCTGCATATTTTCATGCCTGTTTTTGCATGGGGAAGCGGCCATCTGATTTTCAGCGGTGACCCTTTAACTGTGACGGGGCTGATTATGGGTGTGGTGATTCCGACCGGAATTACGAGTTTGATTTGGGCTGCGATGTATAAGGGGAATGTCGGATTGACGCTGTCTATTATCCTGGTTGATACCGTGCTTTCTCCTTTTATCGTACCGTTAAGCCTGTCTGTCCTGGCGGGGGCGAATGTTCAGATGGATGTGTGGGGAATGATGAAAGGGCTGGCGGAGATGGTGGTGATTCCATCCATCGCAGGGATGATAGTCAACCAGTTTTCCCCGCCGGTAAGGACTCAGGCAATAAGCCGGTCGCTGTCTCCTTTTTCAAAAATCTGTCTGATGATTGTCATTGCCATTAACAGTTCGGAAATCGCGCCGTATGTCACGCACGTGGATATCAAATTTGCGGGCATCGCAGGCATGGTATTTTTTATTGCCATGACGGGTTATGCCGTGGCATGGCTGATCGGAAGGCTGATGAAGCGGAGCCAGGATGAAATTGTGTCTCTGATTTATACGGGGGGCATGCGCAATATCAGCGCTGGAGCCGTTCTCGCCGTGTCTTTTTTTCCGTCTCAAGTGGCGGTTCCGGTCGTCATCGGGATGCTTTTTCAGCAAATCCTTGCAGCTTTGTTCGGCTATTTGCTGAGACGCTTTGAACTTAAGCCGGTCGTGATGAAGTATGAAAAAAACCGCTCAGCTACGTGAGCGGTTTTTTCCGTACAGCCAGCTTAGTGCTGCATTGAATTGTCGTTTGAATGCTTCTTGATGGTGCACGGCGCCTTCTTCAACAGTGAAAGAGAGCTGAGATTGAGAAAAGCCTTTTTGCTTGAGGCTTTCGTACACGTCTTTATTTAGTCGGATCATGGTGTTTTGGATGTTGTTTTTATGCTCAGCTTCGCGGCTGCCGACAGACATATAGATACGCCGCCGTGCCGGACGCAAAGATGCGGAGCGGACATAATCTGCTGATTTTTCATACCAGAAGGAACCGGAAATACAACCGATTCTGCCGAATATTTCAGGCTTTTGGAGCATCGCGTATATCGAAAACAGTCCGCCTAATGACGCGCCGATCAGTCCTCTCGTTTCCGGATGTGCAGAAATGTGATGCATATCTTCTACAGTTGGAATGATGACATTTGTCAGCTCCTCGAGAAAGAGCCTCCCTTTGCCGCCGAAATCATGAAACGCAGGGCTCAGGGAAGGCGCGGGCCACGGCGTGTACTCATCGAGCCTGTCAGCCGGTTTGATGCCGATGAAAATCAATTCGGGAAGTGTTCCGTTCGCAAATTGGGATTCAAGCTTATCCATCTGTTCTAAAAACAAAGAACCCCCGTCCAGTACGTACACACAGGGTAAAGCCCCTGTTTGAACCGAATAGGAGGGAGGAAGATACACAGTGCATTCCTTTCCGTTTATCCGGTGTTCTGTAAGGGTGCCTCTCATGCATCCAGCCCCTTCTTTTGCTTAAACAGAAGAAAAAAGAAATAAGGAACGCCGAGAATCGCAAGAATAATTCCCGCCGGCACTTCTGAAGGCTGAAAGAACAATTTGCCCGCAAAGTCGGCGGATGTGACGAGGAGCATACCGACCAATCCGCTGACCGGTAATGAGTATCTGTGCTCAATCCCGGCGAGCCTGCGGGAAATATGGGGCGCGATCAGTCCGACAAATGCCATGCTGCCCGCTGCGGTTACACATGCGCTGATCAAAGCGATGCAGGCAATGAGTAAAATCGTTTTTTCTTTATTGGTTGAAACACCGAGGCTTTTCACCGTGTCCTCATCGAAACGAATGGTATCCAGCAATGACGTTTTCGCCATAAGCAGAGGAATGAACACGATCAGCCACGGAAGGATCGCCGTAATGGTCATCCAGTTTGCCGACCAGATGCTGCCGTTTTTCCAAACCATCGCCATCTCATAATCCTGCGGGTCCATTTTTAATGAAAGAAATAAAGACAGCGCGCTGAATCCGGAATTCATAGCGATCCCGACGAGAATAATTCTGCCCGATTCCAGATGCCCCCGGTGCCAGGCGAAAATATAGATCAGCACGGCCGCCATCAATCCTCCGATGAGGCCGAAGACAGGCATACCCATCGCAGAGGCAAGTGCCGTCGCTTCAGATTGTCCCTGAAACAGAAGCATAAACGTGACGATTCCGGCTCCGGCTCCTGCATTAATGCCCAAAATACCGGGATCGGCAAGACCGTTTTTGGTAATGGCCTGAATAACGGCTCCGGCTATCCCCAATCCGAGCCCGATGGCAGCAGCCATGACAATGCGCGGCAGCCTCAGCTGAAACAGCAAAATGTCATATTGCGGATTCGGATGGATGCGGAAAAGGGTACTGAGCAGTTCACCCGGCTTTGCGGAAAAAGAACCGCTTGTCATGCTGAAATAGCTTACGAGCAATATGAGAGCAATCAGAATGATATAAATTCCGGCCATTTTACGCACCACGCTGATCCCCTCCTTTTCTTTTAATCAAATAAAGAAAGAAAGGAACACCGATGATAGAAGTGACAACTTCAATAGGCGTCTCAAACGGATAATTGATGAATCGGCTGGCAAGATCGCAAAGGGTCAGGAAGACGCCGCCGATGATGCACGCGCATGGGATCAGCCTGCTGTAGTCCGATCCGACGAGAAAACGTGTGATGTGCGGAACGACCAAACCGACAAATGCAATTTTTCCGGCGAGTGCCACCGAGCTTCCGGTCAATATGACAACGGCCGCCATCGCCATGAGTTTGATGGTTCTTTTCTGCTGTCCCAGACTTTTTGAAATGTCGTCTCCTAATGATACGGCAGTGACCTTTTTGCTGAGAATCATGGCCGTGATGATTCCGATCGCAAAAAACGGGACGGCCAGTTTCAAAAAATCAGGGTTCATTTGATGCAGTCTCGCACTGTACCAAAAACTGAGATCCTGCGAAATTTGAAAATAAATCGAAAGCGCAGCCGACAGACTGCTGAGAAGCATACTGGTCACCGTTCCGATGATGGCAAGCTGCACCGGGGTAAAACCGCCGGGAAGAATGGAGGCCAGCCCGAAAACAAGAGCGGCGCCGAATGCGGAACCGATAAACGAATATATGATCATTTCAATGGATGTCGATTGAGGGAGCAATACCATGCAAAGGGTGATGATAAAAGCGGAGCCGTCCGACACACCCATGATCGAAGGCGAGGCCAGATAGTTCCGTGTGATTCCCTGCATGAGCGCTCCGGAAACAGCAAGGGCGGCGCCGATAAACATAGCGCCGGCAGCCCTCGGGATTCTTGAATGCCATATGATCTGATGGTCGGTATTCTCCGGATTAAAGTGCAGCAATGCGGAGAACACGGTATGGATGTCAAGCTGCTTTGCGCCGTATAAAACGGAAAGCAGCAGTGACAGAACAATGGCAATCGGTGAAGCAATGATAATCATGTGTGTCCGCCGTTTTGCATACATGTGAAAAACCTACTCTTTATTAGTCTTGAGTCAACTTGTCAGCCGCAACCTGTAAGAAGCTGATTTTACTCCACGCGGTTCCGCCTTGGGCTAATGGATCAATCGTATTGACGTATACATGGTCTTTTTTGACTGCCTTCAGGCTCTTCCAGATCGGATTTTTCTCTAAGTCTTTCAAAGCGCCCGGCTTATCTGCGTTTTCGTCATCAGAGAATTGTACGAAGATATGGTCAGGGTTCATTTCGCTTAATTTTTCAAGAGAAATCAGTTCCTGCGCTTTCGCCGCTTTGACTTCGTCCGGCGCCTTCAGGCCTAAATCACCGTAAAGCGTGGAGTTGAAATATACTTGTTCAGGATAAATATAAATATTGCCTTGTCTGATTCTGATGACCAGCGCGTTTGACTGTTTCGCTTTGCTGTTGATCTTTGTTTTTGTCTTTTTCAGGTCCTGTTCGTAATCTGCGATGATTTTTTTCGCTTTTTTCTCTTTATCTGTAAGCTGGGCGAGCAGCATCATGTTTTCTTTCCAGTTTGATGAGATATGAGAGACAGGGATCGTTTCAGCGGTGCCGCTCAATTTTTTCAACGTTTTTTCCGGGAATTTGGTTGATGCCAGAATGACGTCCGGCTGCAGCTCAAGAATTTTTTCCATATTCGGCTGCATTTTTTCTCCCGTAGATACGGATTTATCTGTAATATCTTTAAACAGTTCCGGGAATTTGCCGGAGAAAGAAATTGCTCCTGCCGGATGAACGTCAAGCAATTTGGCGTCTTCCATTGATTCTACGCTGCCTGTAATGGCGATTTTGTCAGTCGGCGCTTTGACTTCATATGTTTTTCCGAGATATTCGATTTTCTTTTTATCTGAAGAAGCGTCCTTTCCTTTACTTGCTGTATCAGATGTTTCTGAGCTTCCGCAAGCCGCGGCCGTGAAAGCCAAAAGCAAAATCATGAAAGCGAATGCCAATTTCTTCATCTATTGTTCCTCCTGTTCAATTGATAACTATTATCAATTGGAATTATAGAGAATGAACAGGGATAAGACCATGGATAATTTCCGGCATTACCATGGACGATCTTCGGATAAAATGGAAATGCTTTGCTCGATCATCCGCTGATGTCCGCTTGGAGAATATTCAATCCACGGGTCAGATGATATGGGAAACACGCGTTTATCGCTGACGGCTCTAAGGTTCTGCCATATCCCGGTCTGCTGAATCCGCTGAAAATAACGAAGCGTTTCCGGTTCTTTACAAGTGAAAAGCATGATGCAGTCAGCCTGGCAATCAGCCAGCATGTCCAAGGAAATCTTTTCGTCAGGAGCAAAAGATTCCGGTTTTGCGGAGGCAAAGCCTAAATCACCGAAGAAGACATCCTCAATACTGTTGTTATGGGCGATGTACATATTTTCTTTATATACACGGACAAATAAGAACCGCTGATGCCGCACGTGTTTCAGAGCATCTTTCGCTGAATGGGCGAGACTTTGATAAGCTTTAAGCCAGTGCCGCGCTTCCTGCTCTTCATTCAAATATGCGGCGGTGCGAAGAAACTGGTCTCTCCAATTCTCTTGAGCCGGAAGGTAAAAAACTTCAGTGATGTCATTCAGGCGCTGTTTTTCTTCTTCACTGACAGAATCAAGACTGAAAATGATGTCCGGGGCAGCTTGGGAAAGCGTGTGCAGGTTCTCTTCCCAATTTGCATTATAGCGGTAAGCACTCAGGTGAACCGGAATATCGGAAGAGAATTGTTTGTAATAATAGGCCGTCCATTTCGGGTGCAGCGCCGCAGCATAAGGCACGTGATGCAGAGGAATCAGATGCCCCATCGTTTCTTTTCCGTACGCGGCCATTTTTGTGCGCCTTTTTTTCATATAGCTTGTAGGTGAGCTGCCGGTATGTTTTTTAAAGATGCGGCTGAAATAAAATTCGTCTTGGTAGCCGATTTGATGAGCGATTTCCCGCAGTTTGCAGTTTGCCTTGGCCATCAGTTTTTTCGCATTGGTTATGCGGATGTCTGTGATATATTCAGTTACGCTCTGCCCGTATAGTTTTTTAAAGGTTTCACTGTAATGCTTGGGACTGATTCCCGCCATATGAGCGAGCTGGGTGAGCGTGATTTTTGTGTCGGACTGAGCATGTATGAATTGTTTTGTCTGTTCGATCGCCGCTTTCGTATTATTTTGATGGCATACTTTTGCAGCATAAAGGTCATACATCAGCTGCTGAAAGTCGGCTGTATATTTCATTTTCTGCAATGCATCCGCCGATCGCACGTTTTCAGAAAGTGACTGAAGCCGGCTTGTCAAATGATCAACCGTTTGTAAATTCATTTGCTGAAGTCCGTGGAAGATGTCTTCCCCGTTATCCGGAAGCATCGCTTCATCATCTGATGAATAGGAGAAAACACGGAGTCTGACGATATATAAATGGATGCCGCCTGACGGTATAGGGGCAATATTGAATGTCTCATCACAAGGACAGATGTAGAGCGTTTCCTTCTGCAGCGGAAAGCTGTCTGTTCCGATATCAATTTGTCCCTCGCCTTTCACATGAAAGATCAATACGGGGGAATCAGTGAGCTGATGCTCTGACAGAAGGTCGGCTGTTTTTTTTACGGAGATGATATCAATGGGCTGAAAGAATAATATGTTTTTCATGAGAAACCACCTTTTAGGAAACATTCATTTAAATGATAACTGTTATCATTTAAATTGTACCAAATAAATGAATGTTTTCCTATAAAAAGCGGAAATGTGAAATGCGTCAAAATGTTACACGTGTAACACGAATGTTGTCAGTATATGAGGTATTGTTTTCTTATAGTTTTGAATTGGTCCAGCCGGCGTTGATATGTGCCGGTGATGTCTTCAATGGAAGCGCCTTTTTCTATTTTTTTGCGTACCCAGCCGTTACCGATCAGCTTGTCAAATGAGCCTGTCGGCAAGAATAAAAAGTCATTCGGATATAAGTCATGCATGGTTTTCAGAATGGAGAGCCCTGTTTTTGCCGCTTCAAATGTGTTTCTGTTTGTTACGTAGACTTGTACGCCGTGGCACAGCTTGCTCTGGTGCTTGGAGAAGCTGGGGATAAATGATGCGGCTCTGAAGGTGACGCCCGGAAGCTTGAGACTGTTCAGGCGTTCTTCGAGCTCGGTGCTTTTCATATAAGGCGCGCCGATCAGTTCAAACGACTTTGTCGTGCCCCTTCCTTCGGATACGTTTGTGCCTTCGATTAGTCCTGTCGCCGAATATGCGAATATGCTGTCCGGGGTCGGGATATTAGGCGAAGGGAGGACGAACGGCAGACCGGTATCTTCAATCGTCATCGTCCGCTTCCAGCGCTTCATTTTTACGACGGTGAGGTCGGCGCCAATATGAAACTCTTTATTGAATAAAAGAGCAAGCTCACCGATCGTCATGCCGTGCTTCAGCGGGATCGGATACAGTCCGACAAATGAAGCGTAATCCGGTTCAAGAACCGGGCCGTCCGGATTTCGTCCGCCTTGCGGATTCGGCCGGTCCAATACATAAAAAGGTATGCCTTTTTCTTTTGCCGCTTCCATGGCATAGGCCATTGTATAAATGTAGGTGTAGTATCGCGTTCCGACATCCTGAATATCGAAAATCAGCACATCTGTATCTTTCAGCATGTCAGGCGTCGGTTTCCTCGTTTCCCCGTACAGGCTGTAGACGGGAAGCCCTGTTTTTTCGTCTATATAGGATGTGACTTTGTCTCCGGCCTGAGCATCGCCGCGGACACCGTGCTCCGGTCCGAATAATGCCGTCAAGTGGATGTCTGGTGCCTCATACAGCACGTCAACGCTGCTTTTTAATGAATTGTTCACACCGGTCGGGTTGGTGATCAGCCCGACCCTTTTTCCCTTCAGTTCCTGTTTATAATCTTTCAGCAGGCGGTCGATGCCTGTTTGGATGCTTGGTTTCTTGGCGGTATGAAGGTTTCTGTCAGAAGCCGCCGAGACTGCCGTCATAGCACTGATGACGACTAATCCGGCAATAAGCGCAGCCGTTTGTGTTTTCATGATCAGTCCTCCTGTTTAAAGCGGTTTTCCGGTCTTCAGATTGATACCGAAACCATAAGGATACAGTGTCGTTCCCGGATGCGTGACGGAAGGAATGTCAGCGGGCAGCCTGCCTTGCGGTTTTGTCTGTCCGAATATCGCTTCAATACCTGCCGGAATGTTTGGCTGGAGAAATTGTCCGTCTGTATATCCTTTAAAGCCGTAGACTGCGATAAGGGCTTCAGCTTCTTCAAAGTTCGCAGCGTCATATGGATTACGCAGGCTCATCAGCACAAAGGGTTTTTGGTTCGATTGTGCGGCTTTCATGACGGCCCGCGGAAATGCAGTCGTCCACTTGCCGGGATCTGTGACGGTATCGTCGATCACGCCGTCGTTTACGACAGGATCATTTTTCACAACATATGAGCCTGTAATCACGTAATCAGCGTCAGATATCTGCTTTTTGTGTTCATCATGAAATGTGCGCTCGGCGAAGTTCATTTTACTGATGGTTACCGGCCGGATTTTTTTCTTCTTGATGAGCTGCCGAATGGTTTGTTCCATTGACGCTGTTTGATCTTCATATGGAGCGGCAATGAGAACGCGGCTGTTCTTTTTCGGTTTGAATGGGAGCGTGCGGTTTTTGTTTTGTAAGACGGTGACGGACCTTTCCGCGATTTGTTTTTCCGCTTTCAGGTGATTTTTGCTGCCGACGGTTTTCTTTGCTTTTGCAATCTTCTTTTTCAGATTTTTCTCTTTCGGGGAGGGATATATCCCTCGTTTTATTTTCAGGGAAATGATGCGTTCCGCTGATTTGTTAATTTGCTGCAGCGGAATTTCCCCTTTTTGTACCGCCTTTTTTAAAGCGGAATGAACCCGGGCAAAGCGGTTTTCCGTTTGCAGCGATGTCACTTGGGCCGGCATCAGGGCAATATCGACTCCTGCTTTTACGGCCATGACGACCGCCTCTTCCTGGCCGAAATGATCGGCAATGGCTTTCATATTTAATGCATCCGTGACGATGACGCCGTTAAAGCCCATTTCCTCACGGAGAAGATGAGTCATCACTTTTTTCGAGAGTGTGGCGGGTACGAGGATGTCTGAACCGTCCAGCTTGCTTTTATAGGTTGTATCGTCAAACGCGGGAAATTGCACATGGGCTGTCATGATCATATCAGCTCCGGCCTGAATGGCCTTCCGGAACGGATAAAGTTCAATCTGACGCAGCCTTTCTTGATTGTGGGTGACAAGCGGAAGGCCGTAGTGGCTGTCGACATCCGTGTCGCCGTGTCCCGGGAAATGTTTGACGGCGGCAGCGACATCCTGCTTTTGCTGAGCCTTCATTGAGGCAAGGCCGAGTGAAGCTGTCAGATCTCGGTCTGAACTGAACGACCTGACGCCGATGACAGGGTTTCCGGGATTATTATTGATATCGAGAACGGGTGCGAAATTCGTATTAATGCCCAGTGCTTTCAGTTCTTTCCCGATAATGGCGCCGGTCTGGGACGCGTAGGCTGTTTTTCTAGCGGCTCCGAGCGCCATATTGCCTGGGAAATGAGTGCCCTCACCAAGTCTAGTTACGATGCCGCCCTCCTGATCAATGCTTAATAATAGCGGAATGTCAGGGCTCGCCTTTTGAAAGGCATCTGTCAGGCGTACCGTTTGTTCAGTGTTTTTTACATTTTCTGAAAATAAGATAACTCCGCCGAACCGGTACTTTTGAATAAGCCCTGCGACTTCGTCATTCATTTGGGTAAGAGCCTCAGGTGATGACTGCCCCTTTTTTTGCCAATTGCGAAAATCAGGCATGAGCATCTGCCCTAATTTTTCATCTAATGTCATACGGGATACCGCTTGTTCCGCCTGTGACGGAATGTCCGGTTTTGTCGATACATGATGCGTGCCGAAAACAATGAACAACAGTAATACAGCTGAGATGACAAGTTTCATGATGGTGCCCTCCTGCCTTCATAGTTTGGACAAAAGACATGGGTTGTCATTCAATGGCTTCATAAATCGTTTTTATGACGCTGCCGTAGCTTCCGGTCGGAAAAAGATCCCCTTCAAAAACATTCGGGTTTTCACCGGGACTGACGACGGGGGAATGCTTTTTATTGGTTAAAAGCGCGATCCCCAGCTTATAAGCGGGATCAATAATCGTGACGGTGCCGGTCCATCCCGTATGGCCATATGCCTGCCTGCTTGCATAAGGGCCGAACATCCACTCCATATCCGGGCTGCCGTTTTTCCGCCAGCCGAGAGCGAAAGTCGGATCAGAGGATGCCGCCGTTGTGAACAAATCGGCCGTTCTTTTATTGAAGAGAGAAACGTGTTTATAACTGCCTCCGTTCAGCATGACTTGAAGAAGGACGGCCATATCATCAGCTCTGGAAAACAGCCCGGCGTGACCGGACACCCCACCCATTGAGTAAAATGCTTTTTCATCGTGAACTTCCCCCTGCAGCGTATACGCCCTGATGTGAGGGAAATGGATGACTCCGTCACGTGTGTTGCCTAAACGTTCAGTAGCTGCGAATGCTTTTTCTTTAAAGCTTTTTTGCAGCGGGTTGAACAGTGTGTGCGTCAGTTTCAGCGGTTTGTACAGTTCTTGTTCCGCATAGGTATCAAGGGTTTTTCCGGTTATGTTTTCAATGATGCAGCCGAGAAGCATGTAACCGATATCGCTGTATACGTGTTTTGTTCCCGGTTTGTATGCAAGCGGGATTTGAGTGAGAAAACGGATCGTTTTATCCCGTTCTTGTGAATACAAAGGGCCTGCGGTGTCCGGCTGATAGAAATAAAAGCTTGCCGGCAGACCGGATTGATGCTGGAGCACATCGATGACGCGAATGCGGTCTTTTTCTTGAATCGGATCGCTTTTTCTGTCTTTGAAATCAGGAAGGTAAGCCGAGACTTTTTGATACACATCAAGCTTTCCCTGGCTGACGAGTCGCTGTAATGCAAAATTCGCCGCGTACATTTTTGTATTGGAAGCTAGATCAAACATGGTTGATGTTTTCATTTTTTTCGGACGGGATAAAAGGGTGTTCCCGTCATATTTTTTGCTGTAGCCGTATGCTTTCTTTTTGATCACCCGTCCGTCCTTTACGACGACGAGGACGGCTCCGGGGAATCCTGCTGCGATGTCTTTTTCAATCATTTGATCAACCTTTCTGAGCTTTGCTGCGTCGTATAATTTGGCTTGGGCTTCGGCTTTGTGCTGCGGCAGAAAAGAGAGGCTGATGACCATTGTGAGTATGGCGGCTGTCAGTGTTTTCATATTCTGATCCCTCCCGGTTTATTCAAATTCAGCAGCCATGTCATCCTTAAATCCGAACGCATAAGTGAAGACAAAGCCCGCCGCGTAAGAGATGAAGAGACCGATGATATACAAAACGATTTGAGCCGGCTGTACGAGAAACGAGAGCGGAAGGCCGGAGACACCGATTGAAAAAGTAGCCACCTGAAAATGGGCTTGAAAGGCGCCGCCGATTCCCGCCCCTAAACACGCCGTCAAAAACGGCCGGCCGAGCGGGAGCGTGACGCCGAAGATGAGCGGCTCTCCGATTCCGAGCAGACCGGATGGAAGTCCGCCGCCGATAGCTCTTTTCAATGAGGCTTTTTTTGTTTTCATAAAGATGGCGAAGGCCGCCCCTACCTGACCCGCGCCTCCCATCGCGAGAATCGGAAGAAGCGGGTCATCTCCGATTGATCGGATTAATTCCAAATGTACGGGAGTCAAGCCCTGATGCAGGCCGGTGACGACAAGCGGCAGGAAGGCGGCTCCCAGTACAAACCCTGAGAGCACTCCCCCGACATTCAGCAGCGACAATAAACCTGATGTAATGAGATCAGAAATAAAACCGCCTGCAGGGATAAAAACGACATATGTCACCAGCCCGGTGATAAGTAAAGACAATGTAGGCGTGACGATAATGTCGATGGATTGATGGACGTACTTTCTGATAAACCGTTCGGTATAAGCGATAAAAACCGCAGCGAAAAGAACGCCGATTAATCCTCCCCTGCCAGGGAGCAGATTCTCTCCGAACAAACTGATATTGGCGATCTCAGGGTTAAGGATCAATATACCCGCAAGGCCGCCCATCGCGGGAGTCCCGCCGAATTCCTTCGCCGCATTGATGCCGACAAGGACGCCGAGGTATGCGAATAAGCCTGAACCGATAACCGTTAAAATAAGTGCGATTTGGGATTCTTTCGGGAGCCAGCCGGCCTGAATGACGGCTTTCGTAATACCGGTGATTAAACCTGATGCAATGAGTGCGGGAATAAGGGGAATGAAGATGCTTGATATTTTTCTTAGAAACAGTGTGATGGGTGTGGTGTTTTTTCTGTTGAGATCGGCTTTTTTCCGTGAGGCGGCTTCTTTTAAATCAATGTTTTTTCCGGATGACATAAGTTTTGCGAAAGCGTCGGCGACATGATTGACGACACCCGTGCCGAGAATGATCTGCAGTGTTTCGGCTTCGACGACGCCTATTACCCCGTCCAGCCGTTTCAGCGCTTCAATATCCGTTTTGTCCTGATCTAAAGGTGTAATCCTCAGGCGTGTCATACAGTGGGTAAAGCCTGAAATATTCGATGAACCGCCGCAATTGTCCAGGATATCTTTGGCCAGTGACTGATAAAATGCCTCTTTGCTCATGGAGATCCTCCTTTGTCCGTACGATTTTTCCCAGGGAGCTGTGCCTGAAACGAGTCTAAAAGCGCCTGCGCCGATCATGAAAACGGCGCGGGCTCGTAAAAGCACATTATTTTTCACCAAAGAACGATCAGCGTTCTTTTTCTTTTGAAACGTGCTGTTCAATGGCTTTGTCAATGAAGCCTTCTGCTTCTTTGAGCAGTGCCTTCGCGTGTGTTTCATCCGAATTCGTCTTCAGCATGACGATTGCCGTTTTGACATGGCTGCCTGCGGCCTCAAGCGTTTCTTTTGCCTTGTCGTACGGAACGCCCGTGATGCTTTGGATAATGCCGATTGCGCGTTCTTTCAATTTTTCGTTGCTGACATGAACGTCCACCATTAAATTTTCGTACACTTTGCCGCTTTTGATCATCACGGCCGTGGAAATCATGTTCAGAATCATTTTATGTGCCGTCGCCGCTTTCATTCGTGTTGACCCTGTAATCACTTCGGGGCCGACGACGACTTCAATGCTGTGATCGGCATAAGTGCTGATCAATGAGTGTTTATTGCATGTGAGCGCGACAGTTTTGGCGCCGATTGTTTTTGCGTATTTCAGCGCACCGGCCGCATACGGCGTGCGCCCGCTTGCCGCGATGGC
The DNA here is from genome assembly GCF_036961585.1 of Bacillus sp. JHAA. Classification (NCBI taxonomy): domain Bacteria; kingdom Bacillati; phylum Bacillota; class Bacilli; order Caryophanales; family Bacillaceae; genus Bacillus; species Bacillus sp. JHAA. Next base: position 19,609 of record NZ_JBAMDE010000004.1, read on the forward strand.
GATCACGGTGTCTTCTGCGGTAAGCCCGATCGTTTTGAGATCGAGAGCGCCGGTTTCCTCGCTGTCTTCTATACCTTCAGCCGCTTGCAAAAAGGCGTCTGCTCCTCCGGCCATCAGACCGATGACAGTGTCGGGACTTACGCTGTATGTAGGCGGGCATTCAACCGCATCCAGTACACCGAGTCTGCCGCTTGTGCCCGCTCCCGCATAAATCAGCCTGCCGTTTCGCCGTAAGGACTGATGGGCGAATTGAACGGCAATCTGAATATCGGGCAGCACCTGCTGAACGGCTTCAGCCACTTTGAAATCCTCTTGGTTAATGATGCGGAGAATTTCCATCGTGTCTGCTTGATGGATTGAAGCGGTCTGCGGATTTCTGGTTTCTGTGGTCAATCTGTGAATGTTAAGCCGGTCTGTCATGATTGTACCCTCCCAAGTCGTTAATACTTGAAGTATATGGGCTTCTGAATAGATGTTTCAAGAAAAATCGGCAGGGATGAGATGGATAATCAAGCGCTTTCACAAAAAATGATGCAGAATGTGCTGTTCGCCGATGGGGCCGATCCTGCGACGACCTTTATCAATAAAACCGGAAGACCGGTACAGGTTCTTTGCACGATGATTGCGATGGTTTACAGCAAGCACGATTTCATCACACCAAGGAAAGTAATTTGCGACAAAAGCGGGGAGCTGCAGCATCGCTTGTTTGGCATAACCTTTTCCCTGATGCGGCGCATGTAAGGACAGCGCACTCAGCAAAATGGCAGACACATTGTTCGAATATGGGGCAATGGTTTCTTTTGAGGTATGTAAAATAAAAAAACCGACGGGGCGGTCTTCTTTTAAAATGACTGTCGGGTAGCGATCCCGGATGACAAGAGCCTGCGGCAGTACATCCTTCGGGAGAGCTGTGAACTTTTTATCTTCTTCACTCAGCACAAACCCGTTCAGCCCGTCTGCATGCTCCGGTTTATAAAAGGACAGGGCTACATCCATGATATCTACTCTCCTTTTTTATAATTGATCCAATTCATCTTCTGATAGAACACGGCAGCCTGCCCGTTTTAAAAGAGCGGAAGTGATGCCGTCTCCGATTATTTTTTTTCCTGAGAAAGTGCCGTCATAGATAAAGCTGCTGCCGCAGGACGGACTGTTTTCTTTAAGGATGACCGTGGCGGCGCCTATTTCTTTTGCGTATGCTAATGTTTTTTCCGCGCCGTCCATATATAAAGCCGTAACGTCTTCGCCTGATGCCGTTACGATTCTTGCTGTTCCGTTCAGCACGTCTTCGCCCGTGCCGCCGATGATTTCCGCCGGTTCGCGGGGAGTGGTGAAGCCGCCCAAAAGTTCGGGGCAGACCATAACAGCTTTCTTTTCTTCTACGAGTCTGCGGATTTTTTCCGAAGCGGCGTGAGAGCCGTTATACCTGCATTCGATACCGCCGAGACAAGAGCTGACTAAGATCATCTGTGTCCATTCCCTTCAATATTTTGATACTTTCATCATAAATGAAATAAGAGAGGAGGGATGAGTTTTTCAGTTAAAAAACGGGTAAAAAAGTTTGAAAATAAAAAAAATAATTTTCCTCTTTACAAATGGGGTACAACCTGTATATAATAACTTTTGTCAGCTCGACGCGGACACAACGGCCCGTTGGTCAAGCGGTTAAGACACCGCCCTTTCACGGCGGTAACACGGGTTCGAATCCCGTACGGGTCATATGGAGGATTAGCTCAGCTGGGAGAGCATCTGCCTTACAAGCAGAGGGTCGGCGGTTCGAGCCCGTCATCCTCCACCATATTTGCCGGCCTAGCTCAATTGGTAGAGCAACTGACTTGTAATCAGTAGGTTGGGGGTTCAAGTCCTCTGGCCGGCACTGTTTTTCAAAAAAATACGGAGGGGTAGCGAAGTGGCTAAACGCGGCGGACTGTAAATCCGCTCCCTCAGGGTTCGGCAGTTCGAATCTGCCCCCCTCCACCATTTTTGGGCTATAGCCAAGCGGTAAGGCAACGGACTTTGACTCCGTCATGCGTTGGTTCGAATCCAGCTAGCCCAGTCTCAGACACCTTTTGCATAAAGGTGTCTTTTTTTTATCAGCATTTTGTTTCGATTTCTGATTGTTCATCAGATATACTATTTTTAAGCTGCTGTTAAGGCAGTATATTCTGTATTTTCCATCTACACCCTGCCTGAAATTTGGTAAAATAAATGTAATAAAAAAAATGAAACCTTTTAAAACAATCAACGTATAGATACAGACCGGTGAAGGGCAGAGGTAAGATAAAACATGGAAAACCTGATTAAAAAAAGAATCAAGCAAGTCAAAAAAGGCGATCAAAATGCGTTTGCAGAAATCGTTGACCTTTATAAAGATAAGATTTACCAGCTTTGCTACCGCATGCTCGGCAATGTTCACGAAGCGGAAGATATTGCGCAGGAAGCTTTTATCAGAGCGTATGTCAATATCGACAGTTTCGATATCAACAGAAAGTTTTCAACGTGGCTTTACAGAATTGCGACCAACCTGACCATTGACCGCATCCGCAAGAAAAAGCCTGATTACTATCTGGACGCAGAAGTAGCGGGAGCAGAAGGGCTGACGATGTATTCGCAGATCGCCGCGGACGGGGTTCTCCCTGAAGACGCCGTATTGTCATTGGAGCTGTCGGACACAATTCAGAAAAAGATTTTAAAGCTGCCTGACAAGTACAGAACGGTTATTGTATTAAAGTATATTGACGAACTCTCTTTAATTGAAATCGGGGAGATTCTGAATATCCCTGTCGGCACCGTCAAGACAAGGATACACAGAGGCAGAGAGGCTCTTAGAAAACAATTGAGGGATCTTTAAGTGGGGTGATGAAATGAGCTGTCCTGAACAGATCGTGCAGCTTATGCATAAGCATCTTGATGGAGATATCCTTCCTGAAGATGAAAACGTATTAAAACAACATTTGCAGTCATGCGGGAATTGCAAACGGCATTTTCATGAAATGGAGAAATCCGTAGCACTCGTCCGAAGCACATCGCATGTCACGGCCCCTGCTGATTTTACTGCCAAAGTTATGGCGAATCTTCCAAAAGAGAAAAAACGCGCTTCTGTAAAACGATGGATCAAAACGCATCCGATGATTGCAGCCGCAGCGGTTTTTGTGATTTTAATGGGCGGCGGTTTTTTCAACAGCTGGCATAATGACCACAATTTCAGTGTGTCCAAACAGCCGAACCTTGTCGTGCAGAATCACACGGTCACCGTCCCTGAAGGCGAGACCGTAAAGGGCGATGTCACAGTAAAAAACGGCAAGCTGTTCATTGAAGGAAAAGTCGACGGCAATGTGACCGTCGTCAACGGAGAAAAATACATGGCCTCAGCCGGACAAGTCACCGGGCAGATTGAAGAGATTAACCAATTGTTTGACTGGGTCTGGTACGAACTGAAATCGGCGGGCCAGGGCGTCGTGAGCGCTTTGGACCCGAGTGAAGATGAGTAAAGCGTATAATCGCTTTACTCTTTTTTTGTGCATCGCCGCTCTGGCTCATTTCACTTGAGAAATCAAAATGTGGTATAATGAGCACGCTATATGATGTACATATTGCTCATGCAGCACAATTCATAACAGAAAAACGAAATGACTGAATTCTTGGAGGACGAGGAAATGGCTTTTGAGGACATCCCATTTTTGCAATACCTCGGCAATGCCGTTGATATTCTCCTTGTTTGGTATGTGATATATAAATTAATCATGGTCATACGCGGGACGAAGGCGGTTCAGCTTTTAAAAGGAATCGTCGTCATCGTATTGGTCCGGATGGCCAGTTCATATTTGGGACTCAGCACGCTTCAGTGGCTGATGGACCAAGCGATAACATGGGGATTTTTAGCGATCATCATTATATTCCAGCCTGAGCTGAGACGGGCGCTTGAACAGCTCGGACGGGGCCGGTTCTTTTCCAGGAGCGGAACCCCCGTGGAGGAAGCGCAGCATAAGACAATTGAAGCGATTACAAAATCGATCAGCTACATGGCGAAACGCCGCATCGGCGCACTCATCGCGATTGAGCGCGATACGGGAATGGGCGATTATATTGAGACGGGCATCCCGCTTAATGCGCAGGTCAGCTCGGAGCTTTTGATTAATATCTTCATCCCGAATACACCGCTGCATGATGGAGCGGTCATTATGAAAAATAACGAGATTGCGGCGGCTGCCTGTTATCTGCCGCTTTCTGAAAGCCCGTTTATTTCAAAGGAGCTGGGGACGCGTCACAGAGCGGCTGTCGGCATCAGTGAAGTGACGGACAGCTTAACCATTATTGTATCTGAAGAGACGGGCGCCATCAGTGTGGCCAAAAACGGAGACCTTCACAGAGAATTGACGGAAGAAGCACTGAAAGAAATGCTTGAAGCCGAGTTTAAGAAAAACGCCAGAGATACTTCTTCTAACCGCTGGTACTGGAGGGGCAAGAAAAATGGATAAATTCTTAAACAACCGCTGGGCTGTAAAGATCATTGCATTGCTCTTTGCGCTGCTGCTTTACGTTGCGGTTAACAACAACCAGGCGCCGACTCCGAAAAAGCCGGGGGAATCCTTTTTTCCGACATCAACGACTGACGAGGCTACGCTTACTGATATTCCTGTAAAAGCATACTATGATGAAGCGAACTATGTCGTCACCGGCGTGCCCCAGACCGTAAATGTCACGATTAAAGGCTCGACAAGCGCGGTGAAAAAGGCGAGACAGACAAAGAATTTTGAGATATACGCCGATATGAATAAGCTGAAGACCGGGACTCATAAGGTCGAATTGAAGGCGAAAAACGTATCGGACGGACTGACGATCTCCATTAACCCGTCAGTCACGACGGTTACGATTCAGGAAAAAACGGCTGAGAGTTTTCCCGTGGAAGTTGAATACTACAATAAAAGCAAAATGAAAAAGGGATACACCCCTCAGCAGCCGATTATCAGCCCGAAAAACGTGCAGATTACAGGTTCGAAAAATGTGATTGATAACATTTCACTTGTCAAAGCATCCGTGAACCTAGAAAATGCAAATGAGACCATTGAAAAGGAAGTGAAGGTGACCGTCTATGACAAAGACGGCAACGCACTTCCTGTTGATGTTGAACCGTCAGTCATTAAAGTGACGGTTCCCGTAGCCAGTCCGAGCAAAAAGCTTCCTTTCAAAATCGAAAGGAAGGGAAGTCTTCCGGACGGGGTGAGCGTTGCGAGCATTGACTCGAATCCGAGTGAGGTGACGGTTTACGGTCCGCAGGATGTGCTGGATTCACTTGAATTTATTGACGGCGTATCTCTTGATTTAGGCAAAATTGATAAAGATACCGATATCAATGCCGATATCCCGCTTCCTAAGGGTGTCACCAAGGTATCACCGGAAAAAATCACGCTTCATATTAAAGTGGACAGTGAAGACAAAAAGGATTTTGACAATGTCGGAATCAAGACGGTCGGACTGGGAGGCTCACAGCAGATTGAGTTTCTCGATCCTGAATCGCAGGCGATAAATATTACGGCCAAAGGCTCTCCCGCCAACATTAAGGCGCTGAAAAAGTCGGACATTGAACTGTATGCCAATGTCTCGGACTTGGATGACGGAGAGCACTCTGTAAAGCTAGAAGTAAACGGCCCGCAAAACGTCACATGGTCCCTGTCTAAAGACACGGTTAAGATCAAGCTGACTTCTAAGAAAAACACAAGTTCAAATAAAAATGACGGCGGCTCCGCTGATTCCGGCAATAAGAACGGCACAAGCGGAGACGCAGACAAAGACAAAAACAAGAACCGGGAAGACGATACTGACAGCGATCAGAATAAAAGTCAAAACCAGGATCAAAATCAAGACCAGGATGAAGACGGATCAAGCGCTGATTCTTCTTCAACAGAATGAAAAAGGAGCGATACAAAATGGGCAAGTATTTTGGAACAGATGGTGTAAGAGGTGTTGCCAACAGCGAGCTTACGCCAGAGCTGGCCTTTAAAGTTGGGCGTTTTGGCGGTTATGTCCTGACCAAAGATAAGCAGCGCCCGAAAGTGCTGATCGGCCGTGATACACGTATCTCCGGACATATGCTGGAGGGAGCCCTTGTCGCCGGACTTTTATCGATCGGAGCTGAAGTGATGCGCCTCGGCGTTATTTCTACGCCGGGGGTATCCTATTTAACGAAAGCCATGGATGCTGAGGCGGGCGTCATGATCTCCGCTTCTCACAACCCCGTACAGGATAACGGAATTAAATTTTTCGGAGGGGACGGCTTTAAGCTTTCTGATGAGCAGGAGGCCGAGATTGAACGTCTCATGGATGAACCGGAAGATAAGCTGCCGAGACCGACAGGCGCGGACCTCGGGCTTGTAAACGATTATTTTGAAGGCGTTCAAAAGTATCTGCAATTTTTAAAGCAGACGGCGGACGAAGATTTCACAGGCATTCATGTAGCGCTTGACTGCGCCCATGGTGCGACATCATCCATTGCGACGCACCTTTTTGCCGATCTTGATGCTGACGTGTCTACAATGGGGACGTCTCCGAACGGATTAAACATTAATGATGGCGTCGGGTCTACACACCCGGAAGCGCTGAGTGCTTTCGTCAAAGAAAAAAACGCCGATATCGGCCTTGCGTTTGACGGAGACGGCGACCGCCTCATTGCTGTTGATGAAAAAGGAAACATCGTCGACGGTGATCAGATCATGTACATATGCGCGAAGTATTTGAAATCAGAGGGCCGTCTGAAGGATGATACCGTCGTATCGACTGTGATGAGCAACCTCGGTTTTTACAAAGCGCTTGAAAAAGAAGAAATCAAAAGCGTTCAAACGGCAGTCGGCGACCGCTATGTCGTAGAAGCGATGAAAAAAGACGGCTATAATGTCGGCGGCGAGCAGTCAGGGCACCTTATTTTCCTTGATTACAACACTACCGGCGACGGTCTTTTGTCCGCGATCATGCTTGTGAATACGCTGAAGGCGTCCGGCAAAACCCTTTCAGAACTTGCGGATGAAATGAAAAAATTCCCGCAGCTCTTAGTGAACGTGAAAGTGACGGATAAATATAAGGTAGAAGAAAACGCTAAGGTGAAGGCCGTTATTTCTGAAGTGGAAAAAGAAATGAACGGAGACGGCCGGATTTTAGTGCGCCCGTCAGGCACCGAACCGCTCGTCCGAGTGATGGCCGAAGCGAGAACAAAAGAGCTTTGTGACGAATATGTCACAAAAATCGTGGATGTCGTGCGGACAGAAATGGGAGCGGAGTAGCGAAGTTTATAAGCAGAGAGCGAACAAGACAAGTGCGATCAGCATAATATGATAGTAAACATGATGCCGGGGCGGCAAAAAATAATTGACCGTCCTTGGCACATGCTGTAAAATCAAGCTTGTTCAGCCTTTGTTTTTCACTTGCAGGAAAGGCGGGATTGTTTGCATCTTTTATAATTACAGCGCCCGAACTAAGCGCCCGAAAAACGGCTTAGTTGACGAGGATGGGGGTTATCGAATTTTCGGCGGATGCCTCCCGGCTGATTCATTTAGATCACAGCCGTAAGGATTTCTTCAAACCGGAGGGGCGACTCTCCGAACAAAGAGAAATCACATGATCTTCCAAAAAAACATGTGGGAGGGGACGATTGAAAGTCCCCTTGTAATTTGACTTTCTTCGTCTCCTTTTGCACCTTTAGGAGGAAGAAAAAATGTGTGGAATTGTAGGTTATATCGGTCAGCTTGATGCGAAAGAGATTTTGTTAAAAGGATTAGAGAAGCTTGAGTACCGCGGTTATGACTCTGCCGGTATCGCTGTGGCGAATGAGCAGGGCGTGCATGTGTACAAAGAAAAAGGCCGCATCGCCGACCTTCGTGAAGTGGTGGATCACACGGTTGAATCTCAAGCGGGAATCGGCCATACACGCTGGGCGACTCACGGCGAACCAAGCTTCCTGAACGCTCACCCGCATCAAAGCGCACTCGGCCGCTTTACACTTGTTCACAACGGTGTGATCGAGAACTATGTTCAGCTGAAGCGCGAATATCTTGAAAACGTTGAACTGAAAAGCGACACGGACACTGAAGTAGTCGTTCAAATGATCGAGCAATTTGTGGCGGGAGGACTTAGCACAGAAGAAGCGTTCCGCAAAACACTGACTCTGTTAAAAGGCTCTTACGCAATTGCATTATTTGACGGTGAAAACACAGACACCATTTACGTTGCAAAAAACAAAAGCCCTCTGTTAATCGGCCTTGGAGATACGTTTAACGTCGTGGCATCTGACGCGATGGCTATGCTTCAAGTAACGAATGAATACGTTGAGCTTTTGGACAAAGAAATGGTGATCGTGACAAAAGACGAAGCCGTGATTAAAAACCTTGACGGTGAAGTCATGACACGTGCGTCTTATATCGCTGAGCTTGACGCCAGTGATATCGAAAAAGGCACATACCCTCACTACATGTTAAAAGAAACGGATGAGCAGCCGCTTGTTATGCGCAAAATCATCCAAACGTATCAGGACGAAAACGGCAGACTGGCCGTGGCCGGCGATGTCGCTGACGCCGTGGCGGAAGCGGACCGCATTTATATCGTGGCTTGCGGAACGAGCTACCATGCCGGTCTTGTCGGGAAACAATATATTGAAATGTGGGCAAACGTACCGGTTGAAGTGCATGTAGCGAGTGAATTCTCTTACAACATGCCGCTTCTGTCTAAGAAGCCGCTCTTTATCTTCCTTTCTCAAAGCGGAGAAACAGCGGACAGCCGCGCCGTGCTTGTTCAAGTCAAAGCGCTGGGTCACAAAGCGCTGACGATCACAAACGTTCCGGGATCAACGCTTTCCCGTGAAGCGGATTACACATTGCTTCTGCACGCAGGCCCTGAGATCGCGGTTGCATCAACAAAAGCGTATACGGCTCAGATTGCCGTCCTCGCGATCCTTGCATCCGTTGCAGCAGAACGTAACGGCGTTGATATCGGTTTTGATTTAGTCAAAGAATTAGGTATCGCGGCAAACGCCATGGAAGCCCTCTGCGACCAGAAGGACGAAATGGAAATGATCGCGCGTGAGTACCTGACTGTTTCAAGAAACGCTTTCTTCATCGGCCGCGGCCTTGACTACTTCGTGTGTGTCGAAGGCGCCCTGAAGCTGAAAGAGATTTCTTACATCCAGGCGGAAGGCTTCGCCGGCGGCGAGCTGAAGCACGGAACAATCGCTCTGATTGAAGAAGGAACACCGGTCTTTGCACTGGCGACACAAGAACACGTCAACCTGAGCATCCGCGGAAACGTGAAGGAAGTCGCAGCCCGCGGCGCCAACACTTGCATCATCTCGCTGAAAGGCTTAGAAGACGCAGACGACAGATTCATCCTGCCGGAAGTCAACCCTGCGCTTGCTCCGCTGGTATCTGTTGTGCCATTGCAGCTGATCGCTTACTACGCTGCACTGCACCGCGGCTGTGACGTTGATAAACCGCGCAACCTTGCGAAGAGTGTGACTGTGGAGTAATATATTTAACCCCTTTGGTTATTAGCCAGAGGGGTTTTTTAATGCGGAAATGAGAAATACATACTCTTTGCGATTGTAAAGAAATCCCCTTTTATATATTGAAAAGGATTAACACCTGCTTTATAATACGAGATGCATTCCGGTTAAAATCCATAAATGTAATCATTAGTAAATCATTTTTGTGCATGCCTCATCAGAAAGTAATCACCTTCAGCAGTTTTCATCATGAATATCCCATTATATAAATGTAATCAATCGATTACACATCCACATTATGCTTAAGACTTTAAAATCCCTGTTGTATTTGCCGACTCCTGATCCATTATGAATACTCGACTAGATATAAAAATAACAACATTTTTGCAATAATCCAGTTCAATTCTCAAAAAAAGTCCTGACAACAATGATAGGAGTGGAATGATGTCAAACCTTTTAGAAATCAGAAACATCAGCAAATCTTTTGGCCATAAAGCTGTTTTAAGGAATGTTACATTCAATGTGCCTGCCGGATCAATTGTCGGTTTTATCGGTGATAACGGCGCAGGCAAGTCAACAACATTTAAAACGATATTAGGATTAATCTCTCAGGATAGAGGTAAAGTGAAAATCTTTGGTAAAGAGAATTTGGATAAACATATAAAATTCAAAGAAGATATTGGGGTCGTATTTGATGCGATGAATCTTCCTGCGCACCTTACGATAAAGCAGCTGAATCATGTATTTAAGTAACTATTCGACGCTTGGGACCAAGATCATTTTTACCGGTTGGTTCATTCTTTCTCTTTACCTATGGACAAAAAAGTGAATACATTCTCGCGCGGTATGTCAATGAAGTTATCCGTAGCTGTTGCTTTGTCGCATAATGCAAAATTATTACTTTTGGATGAAGCAACGGGAGGGCTTGATCCCTCTTCAAGAGATGACCTGTTAAATGAATTAAAAAGCTTTGTGAGTAAAAGCAACGGCGGTATTTTACTTTCATCGCACATTATGACTGATGTCGAGAAGATAGCCAGCCATATCATTATTATGAAAGATGGCGAAATTTTATTAAATGAAGAGAAAGATAAGGTTCTTGAAAGCTATACTGTTATAGACGTTGATGAAGGCCAATTGGCTGAGCTTGACGAAGATATCGTTCTAGCAAAAAGGAAACATGGATCTTATTGGAGTGTGCTTGTATCGGATCAACAGAAATTGCCGAATGGCGTAACGGCCAACACCATTTCCATAGAAGAAATCAGCGTCTTTTTAACGAGGAGTGAAAACATTGAGAGGTCTGTTACTGACTAACTATTACCTGGTTTATCGAAGTTTCTTTGCATACACGGGGTTGGCCATATTGGTATCAGCAGTCATTTTTTATTTTGGGGATGCTTCAATGCATCGTTTTGTTGCTATGCTGATTATTTTGTTTGTCGTCATGCCCGCACTTGAGGTTATAAAGTATGAGAGCAAGTCTGGCTATGACAGGTATGTCCTGACTTTACCGGTCAGCAGAACAAATATTGTTCAAAGTCACTATTTCTTTTATCTTTTGATTGTTGTGATCGGAGCCGTACTATCTTATGGTGTTTTCTTTGTATACAGCCTGGGATCTGATGAACCGATTGACAGCATATTTAATATTGTCTCTTTTGGAACGTTCATCGTTCTCTTTGCCGGTGCAATCGTTTATCCTCTTCTCTACATGATAGGCCCGGAAAAATCCGATGCTATCGTGATTGGAGGTGCAATGGGGGGACTTTTTGCTACCTTTGGATTGCAAAGTGTCGTTGGGTATGTAGCAGAACAATTATCGCCGTCATTTTTGCACATAAATCCTTCTTTATATGTTCCGGTTATATATCTCATGATCGGCGTTATCTTATATATCATTTCATTTTTCATTGCCGCAGCTATATATCATAAAAAAGAATTTTAGCAACTGATCAAGTTACAACAGGATAAGGTGTTGTCTTTGCATATAAAGAACTTTGTGACCTTGAGGGTTAATATTTAGCATATAAAAAAAAGGGCTTTAATGGAAGGCAACATGCTATATCATCAATATCTGAGAGCAAATTCCGAGTATTTCGGAAAACAAGAGATGGCAATGAATATGAAGGCGTTATTCCAATCGGTAAGCCTATAAGCAATTCAAGTGCTTATATAGTGGATCGATATGGAAACTTACTCCCGATAGGCATCTATGGTGAACTATATTTAGGCGGAGATGGCGTGGCAAGAGGCTATTTAAATCAGCCTGAATTAACCAAGGAGAAATTTATACAAAGCCCGTTCTTCGGGGGAAATTATATAAAAGCGGAGACATCGCCAGGTGGCGCAGAGACGGTAACATTGAATTTGCCGGCAGAGCGGATCATCAAGTCTAGATTCGGGGATTCAGAATAGAGACAGAAGAAATTGATCGAAAATTATTGAGCCATTCAAGCATTAAAGAGGCTTTGGTGTTAGCCAAAGAAAATAAACAGAGTCAGTCAACTTATTCAGACAATTTGTATAAAAATATAGTCGAAGGAGCAAAAAAGGAACCAATGTTCCAAGAGTATCTTGAAACTGAGTACTTTAGAGAAAAAGTAATTGATAAAATAAAAGCCTATACTCGATTTTTAAACAGCATTACACATAAACACAAAATTGCTGCAAATCTTCATCTTATTAAGGCAGCAGGAAATAAAGAGAAAAAAGATAATGATCAATTCCTTTTATATAATTGGGGAGACTTTACTGAGAGAGCAGTGCATTATTATAATGGATTCGGGGAACATGGTGAAATGCTTTCAAAGGATTATTTATCAGGAAATACGGCATTAATTACTGATATATTAAAAAAAACAGAAGAACATTCATTACCTTATAAAGGAATGTAACATTTAACACAGGAGGGAATTGATTTTTTCTTCCTTCCTGTTTTATTTTTAAATAATCCTTGAGAGAATGGTGAACTATTTTTATAAGAAGGTGAGAAAATGGATAATATATATAAATTGCTGATTATAGAAGACGATAAGGATATGGCTAAGGCGTTACAAAATTTACTTGTTAAATGGAATTTTGAGACCGTTATATGCGGAGATTTTGATAATATTTTGTCAATATATGAAAAAGAAGAACCTCACATCATATTATTGGACATCAATATTCCTTCATTTGATGGTTTTTATTGGTGTAAGAAAATAAGAGAAGTTTCAAGTGTCCCAATTATTTTTTGCTCTTCTAGAAACAGTAATATGGATATTGTCATGGCTATTAACAATGGCGGGGATGATTATATTCAAAAACCATTTGACAGCCATGTATTGGTGGCGAAATTACAAGCAATTATAAGAAGAACTTATGAGTACATAACAGCAGAATCTCATCTAATCGAATCTAATAATGTGATATTAAACCTTAACGATGCAAAAATATATTTCCAAGATCAGAGTTTAGAGCTTACAAAGAATGAATTTAAAATTCTAAAAACGTTAATGGAAAACAAGGGAAAAGTTGTTTCACGGGATAATTTAATGAGACAGCTTTGGAATGATGATATTTACGTAAATGAAAATACGTTGACAGTAAATATAAATAGATTAAGGAATAGATTAGAGGGGATTAATGTTGATGACTTCATTTTAACAAAAAAAGGAATGGGATATATAATTCAATGAAATTAATTGATTATGTGAAAAACCATATATTATGGATTTTATGCAGTGCACTTATTCTGGTTGTAATCAATGGGATTTTGTTTGCGAGTACCTCTATTCATCAAAGTTATATAGACATTTTTTATATGGATTTGTTGATTGTCTTTATTCTACTGATCAATATTTTCTATGGATTCGTCAAGGCAAAAAAGAAATACGAAGTTGTGTTTAATAGTTCTATCGAAACTTTAGAAAAAAACAAAGTTAGAAATGATTATTTTATAGATATGCTTATAAAAGTCTCCAAAAAGCAACAAAATAAATTTTTGAAAGCAGAAGAAGATTATAAAAACGGTATTAACGAAATTCAAGACTATACTACTCAATGGGTTCATGACATAAAAGTTAATATAGCTGTGTGTGAACTGCTACTGGATGAGATCAACTCAGAAAGCAGCAGAGAGCTGCGTAATCAAATTGAACAAATTAAATTTAGGATTAATCACATTTTACATGTGACAAGAGCTAATCACTACGATCAAGACATTTTAGCGGGAGTAGTAGATGTATGTCATATTTTAAGAAGTGCAATAAAAGAAAATGCTCTTTTTTTTATTAATAAAAACATTGAGATTGAGACTAATTTAAAACCATTTAGTGTTATCAGTGATGAACGTTGGATCTATTATATTTTTGGTCAAATTCTTAATAATAGCAGTAAATATACACCTGAGGGGGGAACGCTGACTATTACAACTAAAGAAGAGAAACAAGCCTATTATATAATGATTAAAGATAATGGAATTGGCATTTCAAAAGAGGATTTATCTAGGATATTCAATAAAGGCTTTACAGGTAAAAATGGTAAGGTAGGAACGAAATCTACAGGGATGGGTTTATATTATGCTAAAAAAATGGCTGATAAACTAAGTATAGGAATTGAGGTAGACAGCGTAGAGGGTGAATATACTGAATTTCACATTATATTTTATAAACTATCCGATTACTATAAAGTGGAAAATGAGGCAATAAATAATTAGTTAAAAACAGGGGGTAATCTAATGAGAAGAAAAGCTAAAATATTTTGTATTCCATTTGCAGTGGGTCATCGATAGTTTATTCTAAGTGGAAAAAATTCATGGATCCACTTGGAGGTAAATGAAGTAGAGTTGGCTGGCAGGGGAAGAAGATTGAATGGCCCTCAATAGACAATATGGAAGAAATGGTTGAGGATATATAATTATTAAGAATAATATAACTGAACCTTTTGCTATTTTCGAACATAGTATGGGTGGACTGCTTACATATGAGCTTTGTCACAAATTTCAAAATGAAGGAAATCCTGCCCTCGTGCATATTTGTCTCCGTAGAAAAGCTCCTCAATTGAAGGGAAGAAAACGACTAATACACATCTTCCCAAAACATGAATTTATTTCTGATATCTTAAAATTAGATGGTACAGGTAATTTATTTTAAGAACAAGGAGTTAGAAGATATTTTCTTGCCGATTTTGAGAACTGAGTTTAAGTCAATAGAAACCTATGAATTTAATCCTAAAAACAATTTACCGAATTCTTTTTTATGGAGTGGACGATAAGACTGTTGATTTTGAAGAATTATTTTTTTGGGAGAAAAGTAACCCGAAAGAGATATTAAATTTTCGTATTAATAAGATGATATTTCTTATAAATGAATATACCGAACAAGTAGTAAAAAAATGAATGAGACGTTAAATACATTAAAAAATAATGAATCAGAACGTAACAGTGTTTAGTTATTATGAGTTGATTAAGGAAGGTTTATGACCTGTGGGTTCCTCTAATTTATTTAACCTTGGAAACATAGTTCATGTTTACTTTGGAAATGATTAAAGTCGCAAATTCGTTGGGTAAAATTCTGTCTGCATTTTTATTAGTATATTTTGAAAAATAGGAACAAACAGACTAATCACTTAGTAAGTAAATCTAATTGGGGATATAAGGTAAAAATCAAACCGCCTTTTATAAGGAGCGGTGCCGCTCCTTATATCTGCTTAAAAACCTCACATGCTGAATATCCATGGTTTTGTACAAAAGTCCTCTAACCCATCACCCCACCCTAACATGAATGTCACATTCACTTTTAGAAATGTAACCTAAATCGATAGCAGCGTTTTTTGCTCTAAATTATAATACAACTATAAGAATCAATGTCCTACACATGATCAGATTTTATGGGGGTTTATAGATGAATAAGATCGTAGAGGTATCAAATGTAATAAAGGAGTATGGTGAAATTGGCAGTACCTTTCGAGCGCTTAAAGAGGTAAGCTTAAATATCAACAAAGGTGAATTTGTTGGGATAATGGGCCCTTCAGGCTCAGGTAAGACAACATTGTTAAATATTATGTCCACTATTGACAAAGCTACTTTAGGAGAAGTTTTAATCGATGGTAAAAGAATAGATGATTACAAGGATGAGGACCTTGCAAAATTCAGGAGAGACACAATCGGATTTGTCTTCCAAGCTTTTAATTTATTAGACAATATGACAATTAGAGATAACATTGCTCTGCCTCTTGCACTAAACAATGTAAAACACAAAATCATCCTAAAAAAAATTGATGAACTAACTGAGCTCTTAGGAATTTCAAATCAGTTAGATAAGTATCCATATGAATTGTCAGGCGGTCAAAAGCAAAGAGTAGCTATTTGTCGTGCGTTAATTACCTCTCCAAAGGTTATTTTTGCAGACGAACCAACAGGGGCCCTTGACTCTAAGTCATCCTCAGAGGTTCTAGAATGTTTTAAAAATATTAACAAAACCATAGGAACAACCATCATTATGGTAACCCATGATGCAAACGCAGCAAGTTATTGTAATAGGGTTATGTTCTTAAAGGACGGTAAATTACACGGAAGACTAGACAGCAGCGGAGATAAAAAGGAATTATTTAAGAAAGTGTTAAACATGCTTGCCGTAATGGGAGGATCGGAAAATGAACTCCTTTAAAATTGCGTTTAAGCTTTTGAAGAACAATTTAAAAATATATGGATTATATTTTGTGGTTTTAGTTGTAACTGTGGCAACTTACTACAATTTTACTGCTATACAGTACAATGAAGTGTTTGTCCAATTAACTGAAAGATTTCAATCAGCTGTAGTGGCAAGTGCAACATCTGGCTTTGTTCTAATTTGCACAGTGGTCTTTTTTATGTGGCATGCCAATGGATTCTTTTTAAAGCAACGTCAAAAAGAAACCGGGTTATACATGCTAATGGGAATAAGTACGTCTAAAATTGGAAGAGTATTCGCAATTGAAAGTATTCTAATAGGCAGTTTGTCTCTATTAATGGGTTTATTGATCGGGATATTATTCTCGAAATTGTTCTTAATGTTATTAAGTAAGTCCATGACACTGGGTGGTGAAATTCCTTTTAGTATATCTGCACAAGCCATCATTCAGCTTATTATTGTGTTCGGGATCATCTTTGTAATGCTGGGAATGAAAAACTATAGAGTTGTGAAAAAAACACAACTAATTAATATGTTGAATGCTTCGAAAGCAAAGCCCTCACCTCCAAAATATAATTATATAAAGGGTTTTACAGGTTTAGTATTAATTGCTGCAGGCTATATAGTTGCACTAAACTTTAAGCAATGGGATTTGGATTTATTGCTTTCTGCGATGGGAATCTTGATCTTGGTCAGCACGGGGACTTATCTGTTTTTTGGAAGTTCTCTGACTATAATTTTAGGGAAGTTAACAAATTCAAAAAAAATTATTTATAAAGATGTAAGGTTAGTCAGTATAAGCAATACATTCTTTAGACAAAAAGTTAATTATAGAAGTTTAGCGATGACGGCTATTTTAACAGCAGCTACCGTAACTGCATTCAATGTAAGCATTTCGTTCAAACAGTTTGAAGCAAATTATGACATCACAGCCTCCCCATACAGTTTAAGTTTTGAAAGCAATTCTGAAGATGTCAAAGATAAAGTCAAAGAAGTGATCCGAGAGTCAAAGCATGACTTAATCGGAATCAATAAGATTCACTTTTTTATTGGTAATGTCCAATACGACGATAATAAGCAAAATATTGATCCGAATAACAAAGGTATTATCACTAGTTACTCACAAATAAAGAAAACATTAATATTTTTGGATTATAGTAATAAAGCAAGTATTTTGAATCAAATTAAACCAGAAATTCATGAAATTTCTTTTATTCTAAATGCTGATTCGATAGCTTCACCTATTTATGTTGATGGTAATAAAGTGAGCATTAATAATAATAATTTCCTAGTTTCTAAACATACACAGCTCCCTTTTACAGGGAAAATTAAAAAATATGGTGACAAAAACATTTATGTTTTAAATGACAATGATTATAAAGAATTAAGAAAGAAAAACCAAGAGATTGTATTAAATGGTGTGCGAATTACAGATGAAAAAGAAAGTAGGGAAGTGGTTAATAGAATCAAGGAAGTTGTACCAGGTGGAGATTGGAATGTAAATGGAAAGAATCAAAGCTTTACATGGGAGTATTATGCTTTAGGTCAATTTTTCTTTTTAGGCCTGATTATGTCCCTAGTATTCATACTAGCGACCTTTAGTACAATTTACTTTAAAATTTTAAGTGATGCATTCACTGATAGGGAACAATATTCAATGTTGAAAAAAATTGGTATGAGTAAAAAGGAAGTGCAGAGGTCTGTCTATCTGCAAGTTGGAATTGCATTTTTACTGCCTGTGATTGTGGGAGCCCTTCATAGCATTGTAGCAATGAATATGCTGGAACAGATTATGAATGTAAAATTCACCATTCTAATTCTATGCGGCATCGGATTATTTGTTCTTATAATGGTTGCTTTTTATATAGGACTCTGTAAAAACTATACCAAATTGGTATACGAAGAGCAGTAAAAAAATGAGAAGAATTGTCCAGTAAATTTATAAAGAGAGAGAAGATCTCATATGTCATGGTTAACTAAATGGTCCTTTGCTAATAAAGCTGCTATTACGTTAACATCCATTATTATAATAGCCTGGGGAGTAGTCAGTTATCTTCGTATATTAGTGAAGAAATCAGAGTCGGTCAATCTTGTCTCACAAAGCTTAGCAGTTGTTGTTATTGGAGGTTTGGCAGTAGCAACCATGCTTACCTTAATAGTGATACCATGCGTATATGAAATATTTAATTTTAAAAAATCAAAAATGCAAAGGCGTGAAAAAACATTGAAAGATGATATAACAATTTAAATAAATTTATTGATGTTTTTGGGACAGGGAACAGAACACTTTTCGAAGTCAGCTGTCGGTATATGACCGGCGGCTGGTTATTTAGTTAGACGTCTATAAAGAAGCGCTGCAGCAAGATCCTTTGTTGAGACATACGGCGGCAGAAGCGGCCGCCCATTACGGACAGGGGCTCACGAAGCTTGCGAGAACGGGTTATGATGCAATTCCTGATTTGGTTCTGTCCATTGAGTATAAAAACGGATCTCTGCGTGATGTCGGCCAAAGCAGGCAATACGGATTTGGGGATACAGATTGGCTTTCTGAATGGAAACGGGAGCTGGGTGTGCGTATATAAAATGAGAAAAAAGCTGACAAATGATGCCGTCAGCTTTTCTTTATGCGTTTACTTAAAACTCCTCATACTCCGCCGGGTCTTGGCCGTTTATGCGTCCGTCGGGGCGGGTAAGCGAGTCGATAATGCTCATGTCGTTTTCATCAAGAGAGAAATCAAAAATGGAGATGTTTTCAAGCTGGCGCTCGGGCGATGTTGATTTTGGAATCGGGATGGCGCCCAGCTGGATATGCCAGCGTAAAATGACTTGAGAAATGGTTTTGCCGTATTTGTCCGCAATCCGTCCGAGTTTTTGATCGTTCAATACTTCGCCGGCGCGGGATAACGGACTCCATGATTCTGTCACGATGCTCTGTTCTTCGTGCCATTGGCGCTGCTGCTGCTGATTAAAAGCGGGATGCAGTTCAATTTGGTTGATGCCTGGCTTTACGCCGGTTTCACGTTCGAGCCGTTCGATATGCTCAGGCAGGAAATTGCAGACGCCGATGGATCGGATCAGGCCCCATTCTTTTGCATCAATCAGTGCCTGCCATGCTTCCGTGTAGCGGTCTTGTTTCGGATTCGGCCAATGGACGAGATACAGGTCATAGTAGTCCAGACCGGCGCGGTATAAAGATTCTTGGATGGTTTGTACAGCTTTGTCATAGTCATGGTAGCGCCCGGGCAGCTTGGACGTCACGTATAGCTGTTCTCTCGGAACAGAGCTTCTCTTGATGGCTTCTCCGACCGATCCTTCATTTTCATAGTTATAAGCGGTGTCAATCAGACGGTAGCCGATATCAATGGCGCTGGTAATGGCATGAACGCCGTTGTTTCCATTAAGAGCGTATGTACCGAAGCCGATCGCGGGAATGCTTGTCCCATCCAGCAGTTTCTTTTGCGGAATTGCTCCAGTCATCATTAAATCCCTCCTTGTTTTCTACTTTACCATTATTTTTACAAATGAAACATAATAATGGAAGGAAATGAGATGAGCCGCACATGAAAAAAGCTGACGGAGAACCGTCAGCTTTAAATTTGAAACATCCATGCTACGACGGGGCCGAAGACCGACCCTAACACGGCGCAGAGCGTCATGGAAACAGAGCTCATGGAGACCGTTAATTCTCCGTACTCCATTGCTTTTGAGGTGCCGAGCGCATGGGAAGCGCTCCCGAATGCAATTCCTTTCCCGAGTGAGCTGCGAATGCGGATCCACTTGAGAAGCAGCGGTCCTAAGATAACGCCGGAAAACCCTGCGATCATGACGAACACGACTGTCATGGAAGGGACACCGCCGATACCGGACGCAATCTGTATGGCGACAGGCGTCGTAATTGATTTTGGGATAATTGACAAAATCAAACTCCGGCTGATGCCGAACAGCTCTGCAAATAGCAGGCCGCTGACCATTCCGGAGAATAAACCGGCCAACACGCCGCCGATGATCGGAAACATATACTTGATTAACACCCGGCGCTGCTTATAAAGCGGGTATGCCAAAGCCACCACGGCGGGGCCGAGCAGTGAATTGATCCATTGTCCGCCGATCATATAGTCTTTATACGAAATATGAAAAACAAGCAGCACGGCGATAATGAAAATCGTAGTCGTCAAAACCGGTATGAGAAAGGGATATGGAAAGCGTACATATAATTTCACCATAGCCAGATAGGCGGCGGCCGTGAACAAAATTATAAGGATTGCGATACATGCTTGCTGCACTTCTTTTTCTCCTTTCTCTGATTGGCTTTGTGCTCTAACAGCTGGCTGGCGTACCCTGCGGCGATCATTGTGACGATGGTGCTCAGCACGATGATCAGAAACAGAGCAGCCCCGCTGGCGGAAAACAGTGACGGGTAATTGATGACGCCCGTCATGGCCGGAATGAATAACAGCGGAAGAAAAGACAGCAAAAATCCGGCTCCGTCTTCAATCATTTTGACGGGAATGATCTTAACCGATAAACATATGATCAGCAGGATCAAACCGATGATACTTCCGGGAATGGGCAGGTGAAAGAACTGCTGAACGGCTCCCCCGATAAAGGAAAATGCGAATAAAATAATGATTTGCAAGATGATGCGTATGACTTTCACGACAATGCTGTTCTTTGGAGAAGAGCAGCTTCCCCCTTTCTTGATGCTTCGATATGTTTCTTTACTTTTTGCGCATATATTTGTACTATACAAATATATGTATGCAAAATCTTTCTATATGTTTTCTTAGTAAATGTGCATATGTTTGTATTATACAACTAATATTGCTGTTGTCAATTGTAAGGAGTGAGGCTGTTTGTCAAAACAAGATCCGATTGAATTAATTGAATATGAGCTCACCACTTTTATCAGGAGAGCTGTTTATCTTGATAACTCCGACCGTAAAATCGGACATCTGGAAAGGGCTGCGTATTTGTTATTACGGCAGCTGGATGAATTCGGACCGGCGCGTGTAAAGGAATTAGCCGAATCTTTTAAGCTGGATATTTCCACATTGTCACGCCAGGCCGCGGCCTTGGAGTCGAAAGAGCTGATCCAGCGTTTTTCCGATCCTTCTGACGGGCGGGTCAGTCTGTTTGCGATTACGAAGCTTGGCAAACAGAGGTTAAAAACTGATAAAAAGATGCGTCTTGATCGATACCGACATATGCTTGACGATTGGTCAGGCGATGAAAAAGAAAAGTTCGGCCGGCTTTTGCTGCGGCTGAATGAGGCATTTATCGATTAATGCATGATTTTGCCGGTTAAGCAGGATTATGGCGTATACAAGGGAGAATGGAAGAGAGTAAGACTTTACGCCATTCTGCTTAGCAAAAATAATATTGAATAGGGGGGCGGAACATGTTTCTCCAGGGACATCCTGTTTCTCGGAGGCTGCGGCATTTATTATCTCAATATTCATAATTCAATAATAATGAAAGCGCTTTATTTTTAGTTTGTCGGTTTAGGGTGCAGGGTGTTTACCTGAAAAAAACAATTGTATTTTCCACGGAAATTTATTATGATGAAATAAGGAAATTGGAGATTATACAACAATAGAAAAATAGAATATTTCTAATATTGCGGGAAATGAAGAGTGAGTTAGGTTCAACAGGTGCACCTTCTGCTTCATTATTTCACATATATCAGAGCTGTTAAGAGGAGGAAGCGAAGTGGCAAACAAAGAATTAAAGAGAGGCTTAGGCGCGCGTCATATACAGATGATTGCGCTGGGCGGCACGATCGGTGTCGGTTTATTCATGGGATCATCCAGCACGATCGGATGGACTGGGCCGTCTGTCCTGCTGGCTTATGCGATCTCGGGTATCTTTATCTTTTTTATCATGCGTGCGATGGGCGAAATGCTCTATGTAGAGCCGAGTACAGGGTCGTTTGCGACATTCGGCCATAAGTATATACATCCGTTAGCCGGCTATATGACGGCGTGGAGCAACTGGTTTCAATGGGTGATCGTCGGGATGTCTGAAATTATCGCCGTCGGTTCGTATATGAAATATTGGTTTCCTGATCTGCCGGCATGGATTCCCGGCATTATCGCCATGGCCATTCTCGGTGCGGCGAATTTAATTTCGGTAAAATCTTTCGGTGAGTTTGAATTTTGGTTTGCCATGATCAAAATCGTCACCATTATTCTGATGATTGTGGCCGGAATCGGAATTATTTTCTTCGGTTTCGGTAACGGAGGGCATGCGATCGGATTATCTAATTTATGGTCGCACGGCGGTTTCTTTACGAATGGTTTTTCAGGATTTTTCTTTGCCTTGTCTTTGGTCGTTGCGGCCTATCAAGGGGTCGAACTGATCGGGATTACGGCAGGGGAAGCGAAGGACCCGCAAAAAACGCTGCGAAGCGCGATTCAGAGTATTATTTGGCGGATTTTAATTTTCTACATCGGTGCGATTTTCGTAATCGTTACCGTATATCCGTGGAATGAGCTTCACTCACTCGGCAGTCCGTTTGTTTCGACATTTGCGAAAGTCGGGATTACGGCGGCGGCCGGTTTGATTAACTTTGTTGTGATTACCGCTGCGATGTCCGGATGCAACAGCGGGATATTCAGTGCGGGACGCATGCTTTACACATTGGGCGTGAACGGACAGGCCCCGAAATTCTTTAAGAAAGTTTCTTCGAGCGGTGTGCCGATATTCGGTACGTTTGCCGTATTAATCGGACTTGTGATCGGTGTCGTGCTGAACTACATCGCGCCTCCGAAAATCTTTGTCTATGTGTACAGCGCGAGTGTGCTGCCGGGAATGATTCCGTGGTTCGTCATTTTAATCAGCCATCTCGGTTTCAGAAGAGCGAAGGGCGCTGAGCTTGATAAGCATCCGTTTAAAATGCCTTTTGCGCCGTTTACAAACTATTTGACGATCGCTTTCTTACTCATGGTATTGATCGGCATGTGGTTTAACAAAGATACGCGGATTTCTCTGGTTGTCGGGGTGATTTTCCTGGCGATTGTGACGGTCAGCTATTATGCGTTCGGTATCGGCAAGCGCATGCCTGGTGAAAAATCGAAAATAGAAGACGCTGTATAATTCAAAAAGACACCTCTCTTACAGGGGTGTCTTTTTCGGCTTGTCCGCGAGTGGTATACTGGTTAAAAAAAGCAGAACCGGGGGAAACATCGATGAGTCATTACCGTACGTTATTATTTGATATAGACAATACGCTGCTGGATTTTACCGCTTCAGAAACCGATGCTCTTCAAAAATTGTTTCAAGGTTCAAAGCTGGAGCTGACGGCAGAGGTGGAAGCCCGTTATAAAGCGTTAAATCAAGGGCTGTGGAAGGCGTTTGAAGAGGGGGAAATGACCCGCGATGAAGTGGTGAATACACGGTTTGCCCTTTTGTTTAAAGAATACGGCTTCGAAGCCGACGGCGTGCTGATGAATCAGGCGTACCGCCAATACTTAGAAGAAGGGCACCAGGTGATAGACGGAGCTTATGAGCTGATTGAACGGCTGAGTCCTTTATTTGATTTATACATCGTGACGAACGGCGTCTCAAGATCACAATATAAGCGGCTGGGCGACTCCGGTCTGTATCCGTTCTTTAAAGATGTGTTTGTATCTGAGGACACGGGTTTTCAAAAGCCGATGAAGGAATACTTTGATTACGTGTTTGCGAGAATTCCCGGTTTTTCTGCCGAGGGCGGACTTATTATCGGCGATTCACTGAGCGCGGACATAAAAGGCGGCCAGATGGCGGGAATGGATACGTGCTGGTTTAATCCCGGAAAGAAAGCAAATGAGTCCGGAATCATCCCGACGTATGAAATTCATTCGCTTGATGAGCTGTATGATGTGCTGAACGTGGAGCGGAAAGCCGCTGCTCATTTGTAAGGAGAATTCGATGAAGATTGCACATACGAAGTTACTGATCAGGGGTTTTGCATTACTATCAATCTTTCATGCGATTCTTCAGCTTCCTCCCGGCCGGGGGGAGCTGAAGGTTTTTTTGTCTGTGCTCGTGATTATGCTGACGGCTAATGACTGCCTGCGGCCGCTATATATGAAGAGAAGGCCGGCTGTATATCAAGTCTCTTTTTTCCTGAGCAGCGTTATCGCGGGAGTTCTTTTGTACAATGTCTATAGTGTGGGGACACAGGCCGTAATGGTGCTTTTATTGGCGGAGGTGCTTATTACTGATAAGCAGATTTCGGCTGTTTTGTTAACGATGAATGCCGCCGCATTTGCCGCAGCTTTATACGCCGGCGGAGCGGGTGTCAGTGATATCGTGCCGCCATACTTCATCATGTTTGCGGTGATTTATTTATATCGGAGAAACCTGCAGGAGAAGTCGAAGGTTGAATTGCTGAACCGAGAGCTGAAGATCGCTAATGACACACTGAAGGAATATTCAGACCGGATTGAGGAACTGGCCGTTACGAAAGAAAGAACAAGAATTGCGCAGGAGCTGCATGATTCTCTCGGTCATTATCTGGCTGCTCTGAAAATGAATTTAGAATTTGCCGGGAAGACAGCCGGGCATCAGCCGGACAAAGTGAAGCAGATCATTCATAAGGCGCATGATCTTACGAAAGAATCCATTTTAAAGCTTCGCCAGGCCGTTATGCTGCTGCAGGGCTCTTTGCCGGGGCGGGGATTTGAGCAAGAGCTCCGTGACATTTTCAGCCATTTTCAAGAGGCGGGAGGCATACGCTTCGAGCTGGAGACGGACGCGGCCATAGAAGCGGAACAGCCGGATGTGAAGCATTGTCTTTATCAATCCGTTCAGGAAACGATTACGAATGCGATAAAGCATGGACATGCTTCATATGTTTCTGTCCGGATTCAAAAAAACCGAAACATGATATTGGCGCATATTCATAATAACGGCTCAGCCTGCGGAACGATCATAAAATCAAATGGTCTGAAAGGAATTGAGAAAAGAGCAGCCGCACTTGGCGGAGAGGCTGTTTTCTCGTCTGGGAAGGAAACGGGTTTTGACGTGAAAATAAGGATTCCATGCAAGGAGGAATAATCAAGTGAATGTCATGATTGCAGACGACCAGTCCATTGTGAGAGAGGGGCTGAAAATGATTCTGAGTCTTCATGAAGGAATTCAAATATCGGGAGAGGCTTCTAGCGGCGAAGAGGTTCTCCGGCTGCTTTCTCAAACCGAAACCGATGTGATTTTGATGGATATCAGAATGCCCGGTATGGACGGAATCGAAACGACAAAAGCGGTAAAAGCGCGATATCCGTCCGTAAAAGTCATCATTCTGACAACGTTTGAAGATGATCACTATATTTTTGCCGGGCTGAAAAGCGGAGCCGACGGCTATCTCTTGAAGGATGCTGATTCGGATGAAATGATCGACTCCCTTCAAGCCGTTTATGAAGGGAAGATGATGCTGAATCCCAAAATCACGGTTTCCGTCGTAAAAGCGCTGAACAATATGGAGATCCCTGCGGTGCAGAAAGAGCCGCGGACAAAGCTGAAGGAGATTCTGACGCCGAGAGAGCTTGATGTGGCAAAACACATTATGGAAGGCAAAAGCAATAAACGCATTGCCGCAGACTTATTTCTGACTGAAGGCACTGTGAAAAACTATGTATCCAGAATCCTCGATAAACTTGAAGTGTCAAACAGAACCGAGCTTACCTTATATTTGCAAAAATTGCTATAACCCCGCTTCACCCTCCTCTCTCCCTTTTTATCACTAAACATATGACGAAAGTAATACCCATATCGAGTACGAAAGTGAATAGAAAACAAGGATTGCCAAGAGTAGAATAAGTGCAGACATGACACAAGGAGTGCTGCACGAATGCTCGAATTAACGGATTTGACAAAGAAGTACGGCGATTTTACCGCTGTCAATCATATATCACTGCGCGTCGAAAAAGGAGAGATATTCGGTCTCCTGGGACCAAACGGCGCCGGTAAATCAACTACGGTGTCGATGATCAGCACCGTGCTCCCGCCGACGGGCGGAACAATCTGCATTGACGGAACCTCATTACAGGAGCAGCCTGCGGCCATAAAAAAAGTGATGGGAGTCGTCCCGCAGGAAATCGCTTTATATCAAGCATTAAGCGCAAAGGATAATTTGGCTTTTTTCGGGAGTCTGTACGGACTTTCCGGTAAGGAACTTTGTAAACGGGTTGATGAAGTGCTGGACATCATCGAATTACAGGAACAGCGACATCAAAGGATATCTGAGTTTTCAGGCGGCATGAAAAGACGGGTGAATATCGGGGCCGCGCTAATGAATGAACCGAAACTATTCATTTTAGATGAACCGACCGTCGGAATTGATCCGCAATCCAGACACCATATTCTTGAAACCGTGAAGACGTTAAATCAAGAAAAAGGGATGACCGTCATCTACACGAGTCATTACATGGAAGAGGTCGAATACCTCTGTGAAAAAGCGGCGATCATGGATCACGGCTCAATCATTGCCTGCGGGACGAAAGATGAATTGAAGCAGTCAGCCAAAGCCTCTGATACCCTGATCGTGAATGCAGAGGGGCTGAATGATGACGCCGTTAAAAAAATCCGCCGCATTCCCGGTGTTGCCGAGGCTGCTGTCAGCCAACAGACCATTACGATGCTCGTCTCTGCGGCAGATCGCAATATCCTTGATATTGCGGATGATATCAGGAAAACCGGTATCACCATTAAAGGCATTCATTTCGAGGAAGCCAATCTGGAAACCATTTTCCTCCGGCTCACCGGCAAAACGCTGCGGGATTCATAGGGGGCGTCATGAAAATATTATTCAGGCTGATCTTATTAGATTTTCGGTTATTGGCCGGAGCAAAGTCTTTCTATATAAAACTGATTCTGTTTCCGGCACTGATGATTTTTATTTTAGGAACGGTTTTTCACGGCGATTCGAAAGTGAAGCCATTTCAGACCGCCTTTTATAATGCGGATCACGCGGAGAGTTCTTTGGGCGACGTATTAAAGAATGACGTGCTGAAACAAACTGATCTCATCCGTGTAAAAGACATAGGCAGTTACCATGAAGGGAAACAGCTTGTCAAAAGCGGCAAAGTCTCCGTTTTTGTATACGTGCCGAAAGGCTTTGCAAAAGCGGCAGAACACAATGAAAAAACAAGTATCAAAGTCATCTCGGACCAACAAGGCTCTGTAAACGGAGACATTGTGGAAATGATGGCCGATTCGTTTGTCACCAGAGTAAAAGCGGAGATCAGTGAAGAAAAAGCGGTGCTGAAGCAGTCGGGACATCTGTCAAAGGGAGATGCCCGCAAAATCATCAGCGGCCTTTCGGGTGAACGTGAACTGGCTGTCACCATTCCGAAACAGTCGGCCGGCAATCACGCGGCTCCGATTGATGCGATGCAGTATTATTCAATCGCAATGGTCGTCATGTTCTCCATTATGACCGCGTTTGCGCTCATTCACGGGATAGTGGAAGAGAGACAGCAGCACACGTTATTCAGAATCAAATCAATGCCTGTTTTACGTATCCAGTACGTGGCGGGTAAGCTTTTGGGAATCATGCTTGCCATCCTTATGCAAATGGCTGCCGTCATCATCGCAAGCAGCATCTTGTATCAGGTAAAATGGGGCAATTTGTTTGAAATATTGCTGGTTACGATCGTTTATTCATTTGCGATCGGCAGTATCGTGCTTCTTTGGGGGTTTACTGCAAAAAACCACGAGACCGTCTCAAGCATGGCGGCTCCCATTTTATACGGATTCAGTTTTTTAGGCGGAAGCTTTATCGCAAAAGACGGCTTGCCTGACAGTTTGAAAATTGTCCAGGAACTGATACCGAACGGCAAAGCGATCAACAGCTATGTCAGTGTCACGCAGCATGCCGGTCTGAGCGGTATTGCGGCGGATTTGGCAGAGCTTGCCGCCATCGGCGCCGTGTTTTTATGTTTGACCATCTGGGTGTTTAAACGGAAGGAGGCTGTTTCATGACGCAGCTGTTATTCATGATCAGACATCAGCTGAAACTGATGCTGCAAAATCGGGCTGCCATCTTTGCGACGATTTCCGCCCCGCTCCTTCTCACATATTTCTTTTCCTTTTCTGCGGATGGCAGTCAGCAGAAGAAAGTATATGTAGCTGATGAGGATCAGAGCGCCTATTCAGCGCAATTTATGAAAATGATTCAGAAAGCCGGCCATATAAAATTCACGAAGGTCACGGAGGACGTATTAAAAACAAAGGTTCATCATCAGGATATATCCTTTGGATTGCTGATCGGCTCTCATTTTGAAGAGACGTTATTTTCCGGAGATGAATTGAACGTTTCATTTATTCAGAATGAAGAAAAGGGTGATGCTGTTTTGACAGAGCAGCTGATTGCGCAGCAGGCGGGCGCGCTGAAAAAAATAGTCCGCGATGCAAAAGTGATATCCCGCACGCTGCACACCGACGGGAAGCAGGCGGCAGCTGATCTCTTGAAGGATATTCAGGGTCATTCCGCCGTCAATGTTGACCGCCATCACGTTTATGAAGGCGGACAAGCAGCCGACAGACTTATCGGGTTTTTAGTGATGTTTATCTGGTTCGTTGCAGTCCAAAGCCTGCGATCATTTATAGATGAACAAGAAAATCATACATATGACAGATTGCTGAGCACGCCCGTTTCCTATACAGCATATGCAATCTCTAAGTTTGCGGCGGCGTATCTTTTCGGACTTCTCCATATTATCGTAATCCTCGCTGCCGGAACATTCATGCTGCATATCCGTTTTGCTGATCATGTTTTTGCTGCGGGAGCGGTGCTTGCGGCCTGCTCGTTTGCGCTGACTGCTGTAACGATGGCCGTGATACCGTTCATGAAGAGCCAAAAGCAATTCACGTCGCTTGCTTCGGTTTTTATAGCTGTCACGGGTTTATTGGGAGGGGCTTTCTTCACATTAGACGCGGCTCCGGAGTACATGCGCATGCTGTCGTTGTTTACTCCTGAAAAATGGGCGATCGGCGCGTTTCAAAACAATGGCGGAGGCAGCATGCAGATAGTGCCGCTGAGCCTGTTTCTTGCCGCCGGTGCAGCGTCATTGGTCTTATCACTTTATATGATAAGCCGTCATATGAAAAAAAACGGTTAGAAGGGTGGCTGCTTTGTATATGGCAGAAATGATCGGAATCATAGAATTGCTCGCGGGAGTTGCAATGAACGTATGGATCGGGCGGCTCGGAAAAACCTTTTTCGGTAAAGATGACAGAAGTTCGAGAGTCGTGTTAAGAATCTGCGGCATCTTTCTCATGATCAACGGCGTTTCAAGAGCGTTTCATATCTAGTTCACAAAGTGTTCCGGACTCTTTTATAAAATGTAATCTTTTTCCTTGTAAATCGTGTAAAATAGTATAGGATTCTACGAAAAGAATAAGAGGGGGAAGAAACATGAAAAAGAGACTCGTTATGCTATTCGCGGCGGCCGCCGCTGTTTTGTTGCTTGTGAGCGGGTTGTGGGCTCCATCAGCGTCTGCGGCGCCGGCTCCTGCTTTAACACAAATCCGTATTATCGGTGTGACGTCTGA
Source organism: Bacillus sp. JHAA (assembly GCF_036961585.1). Lineage (NCBI taxonomy): Bacteria > Bacillati > Bacillota > Bacilli > Caryophanales > Bacillaceae > Bacillus > Bacillus sp. JHAA. The sequence continues at coordinate 49,282 of NZ_JBAMDE010000004.1, forward strand.
CGGTCAGAGTTACCAATGGGAAAATATCGGGCCGAACCAAATCAGCGCATCAAAACCGATGAAGGGTACAACGGGTTATTTAGCCGTATATTTCCAAGGGTATCCGAACAATAACACGATCCAGGCATTTAACAACGGAACGAATATTACAAATCTTACGTCAAAAGCGCTGGAAGATGAATATACGAAAAACGGCAATATCGTTACAGGCTACATTAAATATTACAGTGTTCCTCTTTCTTATGTCAGTTCAGGAACGTTCTCTTTCTCCGCAACGGGGCTGAACGGGCCGTACACGCCGTTAAGCAGCGGATTTTTCTCCATTCAGGTACAGAGTTAAAACAGCCGCCCGGTGCTTTCATGTATAGTTTTTCTCTCTTTCCGGGAAGCTATTCCTATAGAAAAGGGAGGGCTTACATGATGGACAGGACACTCGGATATTTGCGCGAGTCGCTTTCGAACCACTTGGAGCATGATGTGTGCCGAGGGATTTATAAAAAGCTTCAGGTGAAGCATTATGCAAATGAGGGCGAGTTTGTGAAAGATCTAAATGATTTGGAAATGGATGCGCTGAATCAGCTGCTTGAAAAGGAAATCAAATATGCTGAGAACGAGCAGGATGAGAAGCGCACGATGGAATTGAATGAAGTATATGAGCTCCTGTTTTAAAAAGCCTCCCGGCGGTCGGGAGGCTTTTTATTGTTTCGGAAACAGTTTACAGAATCATCCAACCCTTTGTATAATGGATAGTTGTGAAAAACACAGACGGAGGAGAAACATGAACGAAATAAAAAAACAGACGGTTCTTGAGTTGTCATCGGTTGAAAAAACTTTGGTTTTTCTGGTGCCGCCATTATTGGGGCTGGTCATCGGATGGTTTCTGCCGGTCATTGCGAAGTGGGCCGTAACATTGGATTGGCTGCCTTTTCACGGGCCGCTGGACATTATCGCTTCTTTTCACGGATGGAAGGCTGCGGCTGCAACCGCCGTTATCGGCTTAATCGGGGGAGTGTGGCTGACGCGGGCAGCTTTTAAAGAAACTCTTGTGGCAGTCGTGACGGACAGCGAGGTGTCCTTAACCATATATAATGAAGAAAGCGTGTTTTCGAAAGACAGCATTTCCGGTGTGTTTACGGATGAAAAGCATCTTGTCTTATTGGGGACTAAAGGGCAGGAGCTTTTTCGGGAGAAGCTTGAGCCCGCGGTTGAAAAAGCGGCTGATGCGTTTCGCGCGCATGGGTATATCTGGCTGGGGACGGAAGATCCTTTTAAAGAAGAATACAAACGGTGGGTGCCGGACACGCCGGATTTGGAGCCTGGGGCAAATGCTCTTTTAAAAGCGAGAGAAAAGGCGCTGAAAGAGGAGGAAAAGGCTGATGCGAAAGAGCTGAAAGCGGAAATATCCAAACTGGGCATTACCGTGCGGGAGAAAGGATCGCGCCAATATTGGCGGATCTATCAAACGCCGTCTGCATAAAAAAAGCTGCCGCCGTTTGATACGGCCGGGCAGCCCGGGAACAGATTATTTCTTCTTGTCATCATAATATTGAACCGGGTACATGGAGCCTTCGGATACCATTTTGTTATCTTCAATATCTTCGGGATGCGGGTTGCCTGCTTTGTTGACGGGGAATGATTCAATATCCTGCTTCCCGGAGAGCGATGTTTTCATATTGCGGATAAAGTTCATCACCTTTTGGCGGTTTGATTTATCTTTGAGCAGGTAGGAAGTCACTCCGACAGTCGACACGGCAAGTCCTGAAATGAGCAGTTTTTGTTTCACGATAAAAACTCCTTTCTATTTCTGGCTTGCAGTAGTTATTCCCGCTTAACGGCTGTTTAAACATCGGAAGGGTAATTTTGGCTTTCTGCTTTAATGCGATAAAGATTGACAAAACTATTTTCAGAATAATATTATAAATATATGATAGCGCTGGAGTCATATTTTAATTGAAAGGTGTTAACTTTATGAATCAATTACATCGCAGAATGGGAACGTTTGCACTCATGATGGTCGGACTTGGGTCGATGATTGGCTCCGGTTGGTTATTCGGGGCGTGGCGGGCGGCTCAGATTGCGGGACCTGCCGCAATTATTTCCTGGATTATCGGTATGATCGTTATTTTGTTTATCGCACTTTCTTACAGTGAATTGGGTTCAATGTTCCCGGAAGCCGGGGGAATGGTAAAATATACTCAATATTCTCATGGATCATTTATTGGATTTATCGCAGGATGGGCAAACTGGATTGCGATTGTTTCCGTTATTCCGGTGGAAGCGGTTGCGTCTGTTCAATACATGAGCTCATGGCCGTGGGAATGGGCAAAATGGACAAGCAATCTCGTTCACAACGGCACTCTTACGGGAGAGGGGCTCGGCTTCGCATCCGTATTACTGATTATTTACTTTTTACTGAATTATTGGACAGTTAACTTATTTTCAAAAGCGAATTCATTGATTACCATCTTTAAAATCATTATTCCGGGGCTGACAATCGGAGCGTTGCTGTTTACCGGTTTTCACGGCGGAAACTTCACATCCGGTTCAAGCATTGCGCCGAACGGCTGGGCAAGCGTGCTGACGGCGGTGGCCACATCAGGTATCGTATTTGCGTTTAACGGGTTTCAAAGCCCGATTAATATGGCCGGAGAAGCAAAAAATCCCGGCAAATCGATTCCGATTGCGGTTGTCGGTTCGTTGCTGGTCGCAACCGTCATTTACGTCCTATTGCAAATCGCATTTATCGGTGCGGTTGAACCTTCCATGATCGTTCACGGCTGGAGTCACCTGAACTTCAACTCTCCATTTGCCGATTTGGCGATCGCATTGAATATCAACTGGCTTGTCATTATTCTTTATGCGGATGCGTTCGTATCTCCGTCAGGAACGGGTATTACTTATACCGCTACGACGTCCCGCATGATTTACGGCATGGAAAAAAATAAATATATGCCGAGCATTTTCGGAAAGCTTCATCCGCTGTACGGCGTGCCGCGCCAAGCGATGATTTTCAACCTGGTCGTATCGTTTATCTTTCTGTTTTTATTCAGAGGATGGGGCGTGCTTGCTGAAATCATTTCCGTTGCGACGCTGATTTCTTATATCACGGGTCCCGTGACGGTGATGACGCTGCGGCGGACGGCGGCGGATTTGTACCGGCCTCTCCGTCTGAAAGGCCTCAGCGTGGTTGCACCGCTCGGCTTCGTGTTCGCGTCTCTCGTGCTGTATTGGGCGCGCTGGCCGTTAACAGGGCAGGTGCTGTTTATCATTTTGATCGGCCTTCCGATTTATTTCTACTACCAAGCGAAAGCGAAGTGGAAAGGATTCCGCAGAAACTTTAAAGGCGGGGTCTGGATGGTTGTCTATCTGCTCAGCATGATGGTCATTTCATGGCTCGGAAGTGAAAAATTCGGCGGTCTGAACATCATTCCGTACGGCTGGGATATGGGGCTGATCGCAATCGTTGCCCTTGCCTTCTATGCGTGGGCGCTGAAGAGCGGATTCAAGACTGAGTATTTGAAAGACGCCAAAGCAATCAATGATCAATTAAAAGGCGGACAGGCCGAAGCCGCTGCCGGAAAAGAGTAATGATTAATAAAAACCTTGCGGGAACGTTCCCGCAAGGTTTTTTGATCGGGCAAAAAAACATGGGTTCGATACAGACGTGACGATGAATGAGAAAGCCTAACGACAGGCAACCAGGGACAGTATTCTTTTTTTCTCATGATTTCTCCGCCTTATCAATAACTGTCTTCCATACTAAAGAATGAATCTAAAAGATATGTTGGGCAACTATTAATCTTTTATGTTTCTTCTTCTCCATGCTTCATCTTTTTCCTGTACTCCAAAGTCAAAGTTTTAGAGACAAAACAAATAATTAACCATAGAATAAATACAGTACGTAAGTTGAGATTACAATAATTGTATAATAAATTAAAATATAGGAAAGTAAATAGTTAGGGATAATAAGTATGAAAACGCGAAAATTAGGACTGGGCGTCTACCCAAGAGACATCAGAGATTCCGATTATACAAAAACTATCAAAACATTTAGATGAATTATTTTCACTCCCTAAGTTTATTTAGGGAGTCATATTATTTTAAGGAGAGAGATTATATTTGAACAAGATTAAGTGGCTTATTATAATTGCGGTCATAGTATTAATAGGTATATTTATATGTATTGGAACTTTTAAATATACTAATTCAGTTTCTAATGTTAAACAAACTGAAAAAGAAAAGGAAAAGTATTTCTTGAATGATAAAATTGCAGCTATATATTATTCAGCTACAATAGATTATCCTAAAGATGGGAGTTATACTGTATACATTGATGAAAAAGGAGCAGCAACAGCTGTAAAAGGAGATGCTATTGAGGTTGGAACCATTGCACAAGATGAAAAAAACATAGTTAGACAGGACAAAAAAGAAGTTTATATGATAGGCGATAACTTTAAAAAATTCCCGATGCAACATCAAGTACATACAAGTTATGGGCAATCATCAGGCCATTTAATAAAAGAAAATATCTTTTATTTTTTGAATAATCAAGGAGTCGGTGAAAACCATTATAATAGTTTAATTAGATGGGGTAACGGCAGTGGATTTCATGAAAAGATTATTCCGGGTTTCTATACAAGTACTGGTAATGACGGTGAATATATTTACGTGATAAATGAAGATTCTTCAATTAAAACACCGACTTTTCAGGGTATTAAAATAGATAAAGATAAAGTTACAGTAGGGAAAGGAACAACAATTCCTGTATTAAATGAAGAAAATTGGAGTGTTTATTCACAAATAATAGTTAAAAAAGGCTCAGCCTTTTTTATACTATATAACCAAACGGATAAATCAAACAAAGTACAATTCAAAGTAGCAGAAATTGATTTAAAGCATAAAAAGTTTAAAGGGGCATATCCTTTAGGCAGTTATCATATCCCTGATGAAATTTCTCAACTGGCAATTCCTCTTTCCACTAATAACTTTTTTGTGAAAAATGACACTTTATATCATTTGGCAGCTAATTCAATACTTTATACTTTCGATCTGAAAAGTATGAAGCCGGGAAAAAAAATCCCGTTAAATAGGTCGACAAAATTTGAAAACCAAGCAAAATTCACTTATTTTGACGAGTCTAAAATTTTCTTGTTAGAAATAAGCAAGGGTGGGAAATATGTGATTAATTCTTACTCTTATAAAAACGGAAAAAAATTAAAATCTACTCCTGTCAGAGGACTTGAAAAAATTATTAACAATACCCATGTTTCTGAATATGACTTTTTTATGATTAAGAAAAACAAAGAAGTTTGGAGTGATTAGATACATTTTTTAAATCGCTAGACAGCTGAGTGAGTATATTTAAAGGGAAATTAAATTCACAAAGGAGAATAATAATGGATGAGCTAGATCTTGCTTTTGGTATTTTACCACTTTCTATTATCGTCTTATCGATTATATTCACTTATATTTTCAAAAAAGTCTATATAATGCCGCTTGTCAGTATAGTTGTTTCAGTCATATTAATGTTCACTGTTTTTAATCTATCCTTCTGGGGATGGGTGGTTGTCTATGGTTTAGTATCACTTGTATTATCGTCTATTACAAATAGTATAAGAAAGAAACTAGATAATAGAAATAAATAATTATATTCCTTTGTTTAAAAAGGTATCACAAGTAATTCATCATTACAGTGATACCTTTTTACAATTAAGGTGAGTCTCAGCCTTTTAATAATATGCTCCGCCCGCTACATAACCCATGATGGCGTTTGCATGATCGGGCAAAAACATGGGTTCGGCATCATCTCCGAACCCATGCTGGCTTTATGATTTGTATTCTTTTTTAACCTTTTGGAATATATCCGCATAGTTGGTAAACACACCGGTTACGCCCCAATTCAGCAGACGGCGCATGTCCGCCTCGCTGTTTACGGTGTAAGGATGAAGCAGAAGGCCGTGGCTGCGAATGTTTCGGACATTTTGAGCGTTCAGCGCTTTGTAATCCGGTCCGATTCCGACGGCATATGTTTTAATGTCCGTTAAATCTGCGTCAGTCATTGACGTCATCTGTTCCGCTTCAAGTAATTGGACGGCGGGAAGTTTCGGATCGAGCTGTTTGATTTTCAGAAGGCTGTCCCTGCTGAAAGACTGAATGATAACTTGTCCAAGTTTCGCATGCTTACCTGCCAATTTGTATTTTTTCAGTGAAGCGATCAGTTTTTCTTCCATACCCGGATATGTTTCGGGCGCCTTTGTTTCAATATAATAGTTTGCATGTCTGCCGAACCGTTTTAACACGTCATCAAGTGTGGGAACGCGAAGTCCGGCGTATTGCGGTTTTGCTTTTTCCGGATAGGCCTTATTGAACCAAGAGCCGGCGTCGAGCTTTTGAATCTCGGCTAATGTATGATCCTTCACCCAGCCTTGTCCGTTTGTGGTGCGGTCCAGTTTTTCATCATGCATGACGATCAGCTTGCCGTCTTTTGTCATTTGTAAATCCAGCTCAATATAGTCAGCCTTCATTTTTTGCGCAGTTTCATAAGAAAGGATCGTGTGCTCCGGGACATACCCCGAAGCACCGCGATGGGCAATGGTCAAAATTCTGTCAGGAGACAAGAGGTTTCCTTTTCCCGCTGCCGATACAGGCGTGACGATGAATGACAATAAACCGAATGAAAGCAATACCAAAGCAAACAATTTATGTTTCCGCATGTTTTCTTCCCCCTTAAAAATCAATATCTGTCTCTAGTGTAGAAAATCGTTGTAAATGCTGTACTGCAAAAATATTAATCTTTTATGTTGTTTTCTTACACATGCTCCGCCCGCTTGCCCGTATTCCACGTCATAGCCAAGAAGACGATGGACAGCACGCATGAGGAGATAAGCATGATAAAGCCGCCGTTCCAGTCAAAGCGGTCTACGACATAACCCATGATGGCGTTGGCGAAAGCAGAGCCTCCGATGTAGCCGAAAAACCCGGTTAAGCCGGCTGCCGTTCCCGCCGCTTTTTTAGGCGCAAGGTCAATGGCCTGAAGCCCGATCAGCATGACAGGTCCATAGATTAAGAAGCCGATGCTGATCAGCGCGATATTATCGATGAGCGGATGACCGGCAGGGTTAAGCCAGTAGACCAATACAGCGATAAATACGCCGGCCATGAACAGTACGCCTGCCGGCGCGCGGCGGCTTTTGAAAAACCGGTCGCTGATCCAGCCGCACAAAATCGTTCCCGGAATTCCCGCATATTCATAAAGGAAATAAGACCATCTGGAATCTTCAGGAGAGAACCCTTTCGCTTCCGTCAAATAAGTCGGCGCCCAGTCAACGACACCGTACCGTACGAAGTAAACAAAGACATTGGCAAATGCGATATACCACAGAAACTTATTATTCAGCACGTATTTGAAAAGAATTTCTTTGGTCGTCATCTCTTTTTCCTGGTCTTTGAACGCATGTTTCGGATAGTCATTCCGGTATTCTTCAATCGGCGGAAGCCCGCAGGATTGCGGCGTGTCCCGTACGAGAAGAACAATCACAAATGAAATGACGATGGCGATAATCGCCGGAAAGAAAAACACGCTTTTCCAAGTAACAAACATGGCGATGCCGAGAGTCACGAGCGGGGCGAGAATACCTCCGCCTATGTTATGGGCGACATTCCATATCGACATTTTCGTGCCGCGTTCACTGATGGAAAACCAATGAGCCATCGTCCGTCCGCAAGGCGGCCAGCCCATTCCTTGAAACCATCCGTTAATAAACATAAAAATAAACATAATCGTCACGCTTGACGTGACCCACGGCATGGAAACAAATAAAATGTTTACCACACCTGACAAAAACAGACCCGTCGCAAGGAAATACCTCGGGTTGCAGCGGTCAGACACCATCCCCATAATAAATTTACTGAAGCCGTAAGCGATTGATACGGCCGCAAGCACCAAGCCAAGTTCCCCTTTTGAAAACCCTTGTTCCTGAAAATAAGGAATAGCGAAGGCAAAGTTTTTGCGAAGCAAATAATACCCGGCATACCCGATGAAAATCCCCAAAAATACTTGCAGCCTGAGCCGCTTATAGGCCGCATCCGTCTTTGAATCATCCAATCTCTCAATATGCGGAGCCGGCTTAAACAATTGAAACATCATATCCTCCCCTTTGCTGAACGTCTATCATGATGTATGTATGACTCCTTTCCTTGAAAATGACAAAAAGAACCAGAAATCACCCTTGTGAAAGGGCGGGGTTTCCTGGTTCTCCTCATCTCCATCCAAAAATCATTAACTTGTGTATGATAGCGCTTTCTTAAATTATCATAGTCTGACGTGAATGTAAACGCTTTAAGGAAAGTTTTCATTTTTTTGAATAAATAACCGGAGGGAAAATCAGCCGGAGCGCGAAAGATTTGAAGTACTCGATTTTGTACTCAGGCATAAGATGTGTTAGGCCGGACTAAGAAAAGCGAAGGGAGTGCATCTGTTGATTGATGAATTGGATTTTGCGTTCGGTGTTCTGCCGCTTTGTATCATCATCTTGTCAGTCGCCGGAACGTACCTGTTTAAAAACGCGTTCATTATGCCGGCTGCCGCTTTGGCCGTTTGCCTTATATGCACCTTTACCGTATTGAATTTCTCGTTTATCGGGTGGGCCGTCGTGTATACGCTTGTCTCTTTCGCGTTATCGCATATTACGATGGTGGTGATCAGCCAAAATAAAAAATAGGATCGGCGGCAGCCGATCCAGCTATCATAAGCAGAGATGCGCTCTCTGCTTTGTTTTATTTATGAATGTGCAGGAATTCCTTGATGACCGCGGTCTGTTCTTCTTTCGGATAGCTTCTGTACAGATGGCTGGTTAAGCGGACGGGGTCACCGAAGAAGTACCGCTCATATTGTGTCTGTCTTGTTCCGAAGGGGCTCATGGTCAAATCCCATGCGAGGCGGAACACTTTTACCCGGTCCTCAGCGTTCAATTCGGCCGCCTGCAAATATTGGTCAAGGTCTCCTCTGATGTCAGAACGGAACGCTTTTTCAGTCGGCAAAGTCACCATTCCGCTTGCCCCGATCAGCTGAATGATTTCCGTGAAGCGCGGGTAGATGTCGGGAAAAATCGCGCTGACCACACGAAGCGGAGTGACACTCGGACGCATATAACCCCATTCATCTGTTTCCGCATCATTCTCCGACTTTTCCAAAAGGGCTTTCATCGTTTCCAGACCGGTGATGATTTCAGCCATCTTAGCCTGAATATGCTGATATTCGCCCACATCTATCGCTTCGACAAGCGTTTGGGCGAGGCCCAGGAGAAACTCCGTCTTTACAATTTGTCTCGTGATGACTTGATGAAATGCGAAGGCGTTAAAAGAGCTTTTCATATTAAAATCAAAAGCCGCCTCGTAATTATTATAAAAAAATACGCGTTCCCAAGGGACCAAAACGTGATCAAATACAACGATAGAATCCATTTCTTCATATCTTGAGCTGAGCGGATAATCAAACGATGATTTTCCGAGTACGAAAGATTCCCTGCAGATGAATTTTACTCCCTTTGTATTGGAAGGGATTGAAAAAGCGAACGCTTCATCCGATTCAAAATACATTTTAGGCAGAGAAACCACGAGCACTTCATCCGTCAGGCCGCCTTGTGTGGCTAAAATCCGGGCGCCGTGTATGATGAGGCCTTTTTCATTTTTATCGACGACTTTTGCCGAGATAGGTGTCGGCGATACGTTTACACCCATTTGTGAACGATTCACCTGAGGGGTGATAAACGTGTGCGTAAAAGAAAGATCCTGTGCAGCAGCGCGTTCGTACAGCGCTTGAACATGTTCCGGAAAACAATGATCGCGGTCTTTCAAAAGCGCGGCAGAGGAGGCGAAGCTCATCAGCACGGTATTCATATAATCCGGGCTTCGTCCCATCATTCCGTGCGTGTGTCTGGCCCAATGTTCGAACATGTTTCTTCTTCTTTTTACGTCTTCTTTCGTTTTCGGCTGCAGGTATGAAAGCCCGGCCCGTTCTTTTTTACCGGGAAGACTGTAAGTCATTTGATCTTTCATGTCCGGTTTCGTTTGCAAATCATAAAGAGAGCGCTTCGTTTCCAGAAGGCCCTTAAATGCGGGATGTTCAGAAATCTGTCCCTCGATCTTTTCACCATCAAGCCAAATCTCATTTCCAAGCTGATTTAATCGGTCAATGAACATTTTTCCATTAATGATACCCATCATGTCGCCCTTCTTTCTTTGCAGATCCACTACCTCATTATATTGAAAACGAAATTGGGTGTTCCGGTTATTTCCAAAGGGGAAGAGCCTTTTTTGATAAGGGGGGTGACGGGATTTCATAATAAAAAAACCCCTTAAGCAGAGGGGTTTTTAACTGATCATGTCTTTGTATCGTTGTTCGAGGACAAAGTCTATCATTCCGGTGATACGGGTGTTTTCAGATTTTTGTCTGAAACGGTCAGACACTTGGATTTTTCTTGAAAACGGAAATACAGCAATAACCCAAACAAGGCCGGCCAGGCCGAAAACCATCTGCAGAGCCATTTCAATCAAATCATTAAAATGAGTGCTGAAAAAAAAGATATATAACGTGATGAATGTGACTGTACATACGATTTTGACAGTATGTTGGAAGGTGAGGGGCGGTTCAGTGAAACACATTTTCATTTGATTCAGTGTGAGCGAATCTTGTTTCATTAAGTATGTAAGCAGTTCTTTGTCATTTTGACTTCGCGGAATCAAATCGGTTTCTATTTTTTGAACGGTTTCCTTGTATGTCTGCATATCAATCTTCATGCGAATCCTCCTTTAGAAATAACTCCAAGAACACTCATTGAGCATTCCTGGAGCAAGGAGCTGCCTGTTCAATTATAGAAATAGTGATAAAACCGTGCTGAACAAGGCTGCAGCTCCTCCTAATTCAGGTGCTAAAACGACTAGAGCACCGATCCCTACAATAACAATAATTCCTGCGCCTGCAATAGCCATGGTATTCACGACAGAATCCCAATCCGGAGAGTACACTTTTTCGGAATCCGGCAACCTGAAGCTCTTTTGTTTTATTTTAAATGTAATGGTAGTTGTTAGTCCAGTTGTAGCACTGTCACCGACCGGAATATCAGTATAAATTTTAAATTGAATATTCAGCGATCCCGCAGCCGGATTGACATACACTTCTAAATAACCGTTGCGGACTGACAAGCTCAGACTGTTAAGCAGGTTTTGATAGGAATCAATTTGTGATGCTGTAAAAGAGACTTGTGAATCCCCCATCAGACCGGTAATATAAGCTCCCGGTTTGCCATTTGTAATGGTAACTGTGTTGGGAGAACCTTCGCTTGGCACTGTTGCCAAAAGTGAAGTAGATAAAAGAATATCCATTTCAGGTGATGCATAAATGGTTTCTGTCTTGTCGAATTCAAACATGGCATTCGCAAGATTCGATATATTTTCTAAAGCAGGAATGGTTGTTAAAATATCCGTCAGTGTGCGCAGTCTTGCATCATACACAGGATCAGAAGGCGGATGGACGCTGCTTGCACCCGAGTCTTTCCCGGAGTATCCGTCTTTGTCAATGGCGACTTTTCCCGCTCCGCTTCCGATCGTTCCTTCATAAAATTGATCAAAAGCCCAGTTTTTCGGCATCGGGTATCCGAGGTTGCCGCTGAATCCGGTCGACATGTTAGCCGTAAAGCTATATTTGGTCAGACCTGCTTCTGACGTCCGGATACAAATGTTTCTCGGTCCGTATACCCCGATTTCATATTTCGGCGCAGTTGAGAACGCCTGCATTTTCATAAAAGCTGACTTGATTTCTTGGAAGTAAGGAATGATTTTATCCGTGACTTCATAATCATACGCATCGAAATCGACCGCAAAGTAAATGGTCGTTCCTGACGGAAAACCTAATCTTCGGGCGGCTGATGCAGCGCTGTACGCATCTCTCGTTCCTTGGTCTTTTACAAAATAAGAAGATTCATAGCCGCCGTCCTGATAAATCGGAAACACGCTTAAGCCGGCATTGAAAATCGTGGAAAGTTCTTTTGACGTTAACGCTTTCGATGTCAGTCCGCTGCTTGTCCGCACATTCCCGGTCAGATATCTTCCCACGATCTTATAGCCATTCTCACGCAAAGTTTTAGCCGTATCTGCCGTCAAAATGGTAGCGGTGTCACAAGCTGAAGCAGCCCGCGTTGTGTCGCCTGAGCTTGATAATAAAGCTTTAATCGTCGGCATGTCCGCATAACCGGTCTGCGGCAGGCACATAAACTTTTGGAAAGCTTTCACTGCCGATACAACTCCGACGCCGTATTTTCCGTCGAATTCACCGGGATCAAACGCTTCCCCATTACAGTAAAGCGCGTATTGGACAATCAAAACAAAGCCTGTCCGTGAATCGCCGGGAGTCAAGGTAGGGCATAAGCTGGTCGTGCCGTTTCCGAAAAATCCATTGGCGACGCTTGTGCTCATGCCTTCTTCTTTTTGCAGGGCATAAATGAGAGCCTTGTTTGTATCGCGGGCGTATAAGCCGTCACAAGGCATCAAGCCGATGTAGTCATTGTAATCCCGGTTCAGGTTCTGCTGGATTTGGCGGATTCTTTTGTCGCCTCCCGCTACTAATCGAAAAGCGCTCATATCCAGCAAGGCTTTCATAATGAGTGCCGTGACGATGCCGTCTTGCTTAGTGAGCCCGGCCGCTTTTTGAAACTCTTTTACAGCCCTTTCGGTATTTTCATAGAAAACGCCTGAAAATCCGCCGGGGTTAAAACCTTTACACCACAGCGCCCCCTGCAGAATGTAATTCATGTTTGTCGGCTTAGAATCGGGAGCCTGCTTTTTCAACGGCTTAAACAATCTTTGTGTCGTCGGTCCGAAGTTATCGGCAGGTTCTGAAATACCAAGCTCAATTTGAAGCGCCCGTGTCAGACCGTAAATGGTATCCCAGCCCGTTTTTCCGTTTTCCGGCACTTTGTTGTACCCGTGTCTGCCTTTGTACGTCTCATTCAGCCATTGTTGTGTTTCCAGGACCATTTCGTCCATTGCAATCCCTCCATTATGTGTATTGTGCGTTCATTCATAGGTGGCAAACGTATGACAGTTTGTCATGGGTGCAGGGGTTTATCCAAGGAGAGCCCCATCACGGCAGCAGAACAAACGCCGAAAGAGAGGCATTGATAGGAAAAGACCTCGCTATGACAATTGATACAAAAACAACAAAATGAATAGCGGTTTAAAGTAACTTTATCACTTAATCAAAAATGACAAGAATCATAAGTAGTAGTCATATAGTCATTTTAAGGGCTGTTCACATCTCCTCCTGCGGTCAAAATGGTTAGTTGGACGGATTTATGATTGGCTATATTGTCATTAACATAAATAGGGTAAATAGTTACAGGAAGGAAGGATTTTCTCGATGAAAAGCAAAAAGATTTTTAAGTCGCTCATCATTATTTTTACTCTTTTAATCAGCGGAATTGGTTTTATGGGTTTTTCTTCTCCGCAAAAAGCAGAGGCTAAAGACTGGCTTCATACTTATAAAAGCGGGTATTTCACTAACTATGTGATCAATACATATCACCCTAAATTCACTAAAACGACAAAAAAGTACACCTTGAGAGCCGTGACTTTTAAATCCAACAGTAAAGGGAAGGGCACGTATAAAATATACGTCCAAAAGCAAGTCAACGGCAAAGGTGCCTGGAAAACAATCAAAACCGCCAATGCAAAGAAAAATGGAACGACTTATTTTGAAACACCTTCGTTGAAAAAAGGAGATTCATACAGATTTAAATTGGTCAATCAGGGTTCGAAAAAACGTGTCAATTATAGTGCAAGATGGATTGTATTCGCTTCATAATGCTGATCTTCCGGTCTATAAAGTTTTAGCTGCTGCAGCTGCGGCAGCTTTTTATTTTGTCCGGAGCTCAACCGCCAGGGAGCCAGCACCTGTCTCTTCGGGCGTGCGTTTGTATTTCACCGCATCATTCTGGATTATGCGGAAAGGTACATTGCTTCAATGATAAGCCAATCCAGGGTTCTTTTGATTCGTTTGAAAATGTTCTGATATAAAAAAGGCGTGCCGCGGTGTAAAATGGCTATATTGATAAATATGGAGGTTGAGATGGATCAAGATTATATGACTGAGCTTGTCTCAGTCCAGCTGAAGAAAATCCGGTCGGAGAGAGGCTACACACAGGAGAAAATGGCGGATGTGATCGGTCTTTCTAAAAAGTCGCTGGTGCAGATTGAGAAAGGGCGGGCGCTTGCGGAATGGCCGCATGTTGTGGCGGTTTGCGCGCTTTTCAGATCAAGTGAAACACTGCAATCCGTATTAGGAGATGATCCGCTGGAGGTCATTGAAACGGTTGCTCACCGCACAATTGACAGGCCGAAGGGGAAGACGATGGGCGGCAAGGTGTGGTGGAAAGCCATCGAGAAAAAAGGCGAGTTCCGCTTGCAGCAGCATTTGATTTCCCACCATTACCGCATCCTTGATTCTTATGATGATCTGTGGTTCAGCAGTTTTGAAAAGGCAGAGGCTTTGGAGCGGCTTGATGAGCTGTTTTTGGAGGCGGAAGAAACGAAGCGCTAAGCACCTCCGGTTGATGTATTTTCTGACAAGTGGGAAAATATATATAAATTCCAGCCAAAGGAGAGATTCGAATGAAGCCTGAAGATATCGTCCGAAGCGGCCCGAATCAGTACATATGCAAGGAAGGAATCGCAAAAGAACTTCCGGGGCTGCTGGAGACATTCAGAAAACCCGTTATTGTGACCGGAATCAAATCCTATCAGGCGTTCTCCGATTACGGCGGCGGTTCTTCCTGGGATGTGATTCAGCATAAAGGATACTGTTCACCTGAGGCGGTGCGTAAGGTCTGTGAGCAGGCGGAAGACGCGGATGTGATCATCGGTATCGGAGGCGGCACGATATTGGATTTGGCAAAAGCGGCGGCAGACCGGCTTGATATTGAAGCTGTGATGGTTCCTTCCATTGCGGGGACGTGTGCGGCAAGTACGCCGTTGAGTGTCATATATGATGAGAGCGGCAATTTTATCAGAGTTGATTATCATAAGCGTTCAAGCTATTTGACGCTTGTTGATCCGCTGTTTTTGCTTTCCTCTCCCATTGAATATATGAAAAGCGGGATCGGTGATACGCTGGCGAAATGGTATGAGGCCGAGGCGGTCATCAGAAATACGGAGGCGGCGCCGCTGATGGCGCAGGCGGGTCTGAGACAGGCGGAATATATCCGTAATCTGTTATTGCGTTACAGTGAAGCGGCCGTCGGAAGCATGGAGAAAGGCGAGCTGTCCGTGCCGTTCATCCATACGGCGGAAACGATCATTATGCTTGCGGGGACGGTCGGCGGGTATGGCGGCCGTTTGTGCAGGATGGCAGGGGCGCATGCGGTCCACAACGGACTCAGTTTTCTTCAGGAGACACATCAGGTGCTGCATGGCCAGAAGGTTGCTTACGGCATATTGGTGCAACTCGCGCTTGAGAATCGGAGACCTGAGATTGAAGAGCTGCTTCCGTTTTACCGCCGGCTCGGTTTCCCCGTCAGTCTCTGTGATCTCGGTATCCTTGACAACCATGAGGAAGCCAAGCGCCGCATTGCTTCTCACGCCTGCCGGGCGGAAGAATCGTTATGCTTAATGGGGCAATATCGCGAGAAGGATGTGTCAGCTGCGATTGAATCGCTCGAATCAGCGCAAAAGACAGGATAGAGCTTGTTATCTATCTTGTCTTTATTTTTTGAATATTTCCGTTATAATGAGTGGGGTATAGAAAGGGAGGGGCCAAAGGACATGTATCAGGCGAAGAAGATGTTGTTATTAGGATCAGGCGAGCTGGGGAAAGAAGTCGTCATTGAAGCGCAGCGGCTCGGGGTTGTCACTGTAGCCGTTGACAGCTATGAGCATGCTCCCGCCATGCAGGCCGCGCACAAAAGCTATGTGATTGATATGCTTGATAAAGCGCAGGTCAGAGAAGTCATTGAGAAAGAAAAACCGGACTTGATCGTGCCGGAAGTGGAAGCCATTGCGACGGATGAGCTGCTGAAGCTTGAGGAAGAAGGTTTTCACGTCATTCCGAATGCGCGTGCGGCAAAGCTGACGATGGACCGTGAAGGCATCAGACGGCTTGCGGCAGAGACGCTTCATCTTCCGACTGCCGGCTATGAATTCGCGAATACATATGAAGAATTTAAAGAAGCGGCGGAAACAATCGGCTTTCCGTGCGTGGTAAAACCGCTGATGAGCTCTTCCGGAAAAGGGCAAAGCGTGTGCCGCTCGGCTTCCGGGCTGAAAAGCTGCTGGGACATGGCGATGGAAGGCGGCCGGGTGAAAAACGGCCGGGTCATCGTTGAGGAATTCATTCCGTTTGAATCAGAAATCACTCTTCTGACAGTGCGCGCGGCGAACGGTACGTCCTTTTGCGCGCCGATCGGACATGAACAAAAAGACGGTGACTATATTGAATCATGGCAGCCTCATCATATGACGGAACAGCAGATCAAAGAGGCGAAACACATTGCGAAAAGCATAACGGACGAGCTCGGCGGATACGGTTTGTTCGGGGTGGAGCTTTTCCTTACTGAAGATAAAGTATATTTCAGCGAGGTGTCTCCCCGTCCGCATGATACGGGGCTCGTTACGCTTGTAACGCAAAATTTGTCAGAGTTTGCGCTGCATGTCCGCGCGGTATTGGGATTCCCGATTCCGGAAATCACTCAGCTGTCGCCGGGGGCAAGCCGTCCGCTGAAGGCGCCAAAAGAGCTTGCTGATTATGCGGTTGAAGGTTTGGAAAAGGCTTTGGGGGTAAAAAGCACTCAGGTCCGCGTATTCGGTAAACCCGTCACGAAAGTAGGACGCCGTATGGCGGTTGCGCTTTCTGCAGCTGAGACCGTTGAAGAAGCCAGAGAAAGAGCGGCCGAAGCACTCAGTCATTTATCAATTACATAAAATGATCTTAAAAGGCGTTTTTACCGTAATGGTAAGGCGCCTTTTTTGTTTGGCAGACTATATACTGGAAAACGGGGTTGTGAGATAATGTATGAGGCCGTTTTGTGCCGGCTTTTTAATTCATGAAACTTTTTATGTCCGCAATCGTTATATGTAATGTTCTCATTTCACGGAGAAGGAAATAACAATACATCATACGGCTTTTCATTCATCAAGAACGGACAATCCGGATCGCGGCATGGAATATTTAAGCAGGGTAATCCGGAATAGAGGAATCCATGATTGCTTACCTTAATATGAACGGCGAAAAAACAAAAATCACCAGATTAGATTGTTCAAATAACACCAAATGCTGTATAATAAAAGAATTTGAATGATAGCATTGAAAGAATTTCATTTTATGTTTCCGTAAAATGGAGCCTTTATGTATACGCAGTCCGATTTGATATGGTTTTAATTGGAGGTTTGTGTAAACTGTGAATTATATACCTAGTATGATTACAATTGGAAATTTTATTTGCGGGCTCTTATCGATTCATTCCCTTTTGTATCATAATATACACTCTGCGGTGATCTTTATTTTCACCGGGATGTTTCTTGACTTCTTTGATGGTTTGGCCGCCCGTAAGCTGAACGCGGTATCGGAGATGGGAAGGGAGCTTGACTCTTTTGCTGATCTCGTGACGTTCGGCGTTGCGCCGTCCATGCTCGCTTACAGTGTTTCACTATATACGATTCCGTTCATCGGAATTTTAATCGCGCTTTCCTACAGTATCTGCGGGATGATCCGTCTTTCCAGATTTAATATTGAACAAAGCAAGCTGCCGACGTTTATCGGGATGCCGATTCCGTTTGCGGGTATGTGTCTTGTCATTTTGAGCTTTATCAATAACGCTTTTCTTCTGGGGGCGGGAACGATCGCGCTCGGTTATTTAATGGTCAGCAACATTAAATTTCCGCACTTTAAAAAACAGGCGCCTGAAAACCTGGAGAGCAGAAGATGGAATTAGTTCAGCAATTAATATCCGATTACGGATATATCGCGATTTTTCTTATGCTGACACTCGGTATTATCGGATTGCCTATTCCGGATGAAGTCATGATGACGCTTGTGGGCTACTTCGCTCATTTAAACGTGCTGAATTACGGGCTCTCCATTCTGATCAGCTTTATCGGAGCGCTTCTGGGGATGATTATCAGCTACTTCATCGGCAGAAAAGCCGGCCGGCCGTTTATTAATAAGTTCGGGAAATGGGTCGGCCTGAAGGAAAAGAGGATGGAGAAAGTAGACAGGTGGATGAAGAAGTACGGGCCGTACACCATTATTTTAGGTTATTTCATCCCCGGCATCAGACACGTGACCTGCTACTTTTCCGGAATCGGCAGAATGGAATTCAAAACCTACTTATGCTTCGCCGCCATCGGAGCGTTTTTATGGTGTTTTATTTTTATTACTATAGGAAAATTCATAGGAGTAATCAATGTTTAATACTGCCGCTAAAGTTCTCTACCGTTCATTGATTGAACTGACTAATAATCGATTGACGTCTTATCTCATTAAAAACTTCTGTGAATCGAAACTGAGCAAGCCGATGATTCCGCTGTTTTCCAAACACTATCGCATCAACTGGAATGAAACGGAACGTACGGCTTCTGACTTTGATTCACTGGCGTCATTTTTCATTCGTGATATTAATTTAAATCTCCGCCCCGTGGCAAAAGAAAAGAACGCCATCGTCAGCCCGGTGGACGGTGTCGTTCAGACGGTTGGCATGATTAAACCCAATCAAACTTTCATGGTAAAAGGGAAGGATTATTCGTTCGCCGAACTGACGGGGTTTAAAAGCGCCGATCACAAGTATAACGGCGGGTGTTTTGCCGTGCTTTATCTGAGCCCGAGACATTACCACCGCTTCCATTCTCCCGTCAGCTGCACGTATCAGAAGCTGGCCGAGCTGGGGAAACGCTCCTATCCCGTTAATACGATGGGGTTAAAGTACGGGAAAGACGTGCTCTCAAAAAATTACCGTTATGTGTACGAGCTGACCCGTGCTGACCAGCAGATGCTCATGATTCCGGTAGGTGCGATGAATATTAACTCGATCGTTCAGACAAACACCGGAAACAGGCTTGAGACGGGGGAAGAGCTGGGCTATTTTTCATTTGGATCGACCGTTATTTTAGTATTCGAGAAAGATATGTTTACCCCTTCGGATAACCTGACTGAAGGCCGTGAATTACAGGTCGGCCAGATCATCGGTTATGCGGAGTCACAGGAGGAGGCGTCCGCTTTATAAAAGCTGCTCCTCTTTTTTATATGGTGTAAGGAAGTGAACATTATGGAAGAAAAGGATTTGGCAAAGCTGATAGAGCAGTACCAGCATACAGGGGATCAGCAAATTCTTGAAGCCGTGCGGGACGCATGCCGGCCTGTCGTTGAGGCGCTCATCTCAGAACTGGCTGAAGACAGCGCCGATCTTTTGCGGGCAAAAGGCCGTGACCGTTTTCCGTTTATTATCGGCAAGTATCAGACCGCGGCCGGCCTTTCGCTTGAGACCTTTTTGCGCAATACGTATCGGTTTTATTTTCAGCAGGTTTTAAAAGGCGAAGCGTGACTGGAAGAAAGAGTACGGACGGAAATGTTCATCTTTCGCCCGTTTTCCTGTATGATATAGTAGAGTGTGCGATCATTAATATAATTGAACAGGGTGTATAAATCATGGAAAAACAATATAGAGTTTTACTTTATTATAAATATGTAAAGATTGATGAGCCTGAGGAGTTCACGGCTCAGCATTTGAAGTTTTGTAAGGAGCTCGGTCTGTTAGGCCGTATTTTGATTTCTGAGGAAGGCATTAACGGTACGGTGTCCGGAACGGTTGAACAGACGGAACAATACATGAATGCGATGAAAGCTGATCCGCGCTTTGCCGACATGCCGATCAAAATTGACGAGGCTGACGGACATGCATTCCGCAAAATGTTTGTGCGCCATAAAAAAGAATTGGTGACGCTTCGTCTCGAAGATGATGTTGATCCGAATGTCACGACGGGCAAGCATTTGAAACCGAAAGACTTTTATGAGCAAATGCAGGATCCTGACACGATCGTGATTGACGCCAGAAACGACTATGAGTATGATCTCGGTCATTTCCGCGGAGCGGTCAGACCTGATATTGAGGCGTTCCGTGAGCTGCCGGACTGGATTGAAGAGCATAAAGACATGCTTGAAGGCAAAAAAATACTCACGTACTGCACAGGCGGCGTACGCTGTGAAAAATTTTCCGGCTGGCTGCTGAAGAAGGGCTTTGAAGACGTGTCCCAGCTTGACGGCGGTATCGTCACTTACGGTAAAGATCCTGAAGTGAAAGGGCAACTGTGGGACGGACAGTGCTACGTGTTTGACGAAAGAATCAGCGTACCGGTCAACCGTGTAGAGCACGTTATCATCGGAAAAGATTATTTCACGGGCGAGCCGTGCGAGCGTTATGTGAACTGCGCAAATCCGGCATGTAATAAAAAAATGATCTGCACACCTGAGAATGAATACAAATACATGCGCAGCTGCAGTCACGAATGCCGTACGAACGAACGCAACATGTATGTGAAAGAGCACGAAATGACTCAGGAAGAAATCAATGAACGCCTTGCTTTGATTGAACAAGAGGATCATGCGGCGATTGATTAATAGAAAAGACCACCAATAAGGTGGTCTTTTTTGTGTTTACATACTTTCTGTCCGGGCGGTCTGGTCTGCCGTGACGGGTCCTTTATATTTGAATGCTTTTTCCCACTTGGACACGACAATGCAGGCGACCGCATGGCCGGGCACGTTAACGCCGGTTCTCGCCATGTCCATGACGCGGTCGACACCGGCAATGATGGCGACGCCTTCCGCGGGGAGACCGACGGCATTCGCTGTCGCCAGAAGCACGACGAGTGAGCCTGACGGGACGGCGGCAATGCCTTTGCTTGTCATGACGAGCACAAGCATCATCAGAAGCTGCTGAGAAAGCGGCATTTCCACATGAAACGCCTGTGCCAGAAAAATACAGGACACCGATAAATAGAGGCTTGAGCCGTCACAGTTCAGCGATAAACCTGACGGAACCACAAAGGAGACGACCCGCTTCGGACAGCCGTATTTCTCCATCCGATCCATAAGCTGAGGCAGAATGGTTTCTGTGCTTGTCGTGGAGAAAGCGATCAAAAACAGATCCCAAATCATTTTCAGCACTTCAAAGTATTTGATTTTAAAGATAAGCCCCACGATCGGAAACAGAACGAAGAGTATCAGGAACAGCCCGAGGAACACAGTGCCGATCAGCTTCAGCATCGGAAGCAAAAGCGCGATTCCGAATTGCCCGACAGAGGCGGCCATCAGGGCGAGAACGCCGATCGGAGCGGTGACCATTACCATTTGCGTCAGCTTGAACATAATATTTGCCGTGGATTCGAAGAAACTCATGACAGGTGCGGAGGCTTTGCCGATGCCGGCTGCGGCAACACCGAATAAAATCGCGAAAAAAATGACGGCGAGAAGATCGTTTTTCGCCATGACGTCAATGATGTTAACGGGGATAATATCAAGAAGCATTTGTTTCAGGTCGACTACTTTTTCCGTATAGCCGGAAAGCTCGTGAATATCTTTTTTAGCAAGATGAGAGAGGTTAAGTCCGACTCCCGGCTTCAGCACGTTCGCCAATAACAGACCGAGCGCCAGAACAAGCGTCGTAATCACTTCAAACCAAATAATCGTTTTGATGCCGAGACTGCCCATCTTTTTCATACTGCCGCTGCCGGCGGCTCCGATAACAATGGTCGAAAACACAATCGGCACGACAATCATTTTAATCAGGCGGATAAATCCGTCTCCGACGGGCCGCAGCGCCATCCCGAAATCCGGGAAGAAGTGGCCGATCAATGCTCCGATGGCTAAAGCGATCAAAATCTGGAATGCGATAAATTTTTTCAAGCGAATCCCCCTTTTACTTGCGCATTTCATACGTAATTCGTGAAGCAGGCGGCAACCACCTTCCTATTCGCCATAAATTTGTCACATGATTGACTGTGCGAAAGAAAGGATTGCTTTACATTATGTAAGCGCAATCATTTAATATGACAGAAAGTCCTCATTGAAAAAAATCAAGCAGAATAAAATAAAGTTAGATTTTCGCTTGAAAATATCAAAAATTTTGATAATTATCCTCTTATAAGTGGTATATTTGATATGATACGGTCAACTGCATCCTCATATATCTGTGCATACACGATTCAGGCAGAGAAAACAGGCAGCTTACAAAAGACTGAAAATTTGAACAATTACAAGAAAGGTGTGCTTTTGTTGAATCAACTGATTGAAAGACGTAAGGTCACAGCAAGAAAAGAAAAACCGGACTCCGCTTCATTGGGGTTTGGCAAGTACTTCACAGATTACATGTTTGTCATGGATTACGAAGAGGAGAGAGGGTGGCATGATCCGAGAATCACCCCTTATGAACCGGTCCATCTGGATCCTTCCGCATCGGTTTTCCATTACGGGCAGGCCGTATTTGAAGGGCTGAAGGCTTACAGGTCAGAAGACGGCCGGGTATTGATGTTCCGTCCTGACCAAAATATAAAACGGCTGAATAAATCGTTACGGCGGATGAGCATGCCGCCTCTTGACGAGAAGCTGGCGCTGGAGGCATTGATACAATTGGTGGAGCTGGAGCAGGAATGGATACCGATAGAAAAAGGAACCTCTTTATATATCCGTCCGTTTGTAATTGCGACTGAGCCTTCTTTAGGCGTCCGGCCGTCAAAGCGTTACAAGTTCATGGTAGTTCTGACGCCTGTCGGTTCGTACTACGGCGATCAGCTGAAACCGATCCGTATTTATGTGGAGGATGAGTATGTGCGTGCCGTCACCGGCGGAGTGGGCGACGTCAAAACGTCCGGAAATTATGCGGCCAGCTTACAGGCTCAGCGGAAAGCCGAAGAACTGGGGTATGATCAGGTGCTTTGGCTCGACGGGGTGGAAAAGAAATATGCCGAAGAGGTAGGGAGTATGAATATCTTTTTCATCATAAACGGAGAGGCCGTAACGCCGGCGTTAAACGGAAGCATTCTCGGGGGCATCACACGCGCATCTGTGATAGAGCTGTTAAAAAGCTGGGGCATCCGCGTCAGGGAAGAACAGGTCGCCATTGATGACATCTATGAGGCTGCGATGAGAGGCGAGGTGTCAGAGGTATTCGGTACAGGAACCGCGGCCGTCATCTCGCCGGTCGGCGCGCTGCACATTCACGGAGCAACGATTGAACTGAATAACGGTTTGATCGGTGAAGTGTCAGAAAGGCTCTATGAAACGATTGCCGGCATCCAAGTCGGGAAGGTGCGGGATTCGTTCAGATGGGTGGTTGAAGTATAAATGAAAAAAGAACCCTTGCGCTGCAGGGTTCTTTTTTTGGTTATTGGGATTTTACGGCTTGCACGCGGGCTCTGCTTTTCCGGTTTTTCAAGTAATAAGCGGTGTAGCAAACGGCCATAAATGCAATTCCGCAATAAAGGGCGATGGCCTGGTTCGGATCAAAAGCGATGCCGATACAGGAGGCGAGGCATAGGAGAAAGGCCGCTATCGGTACGGCCGGATATCCCGGTGTCCTGTATTTCAAGTCTGAAAGCTGGTGCCCTTCTGTAAGAAACCGTCTTCGGAACAAAAATTGCGATGCGGCAATGCTCATCCACACAGCAACTACCGCAAATCCTGAGACGGAGACGAGAACAAGATAGACTGTATCCGCTGCAAATACGCTTGACAACAACGACAGAATGCCGCCGATCATACTGAAGATCAGAGCGTTAAAAGGAATGCCTTTTGAGGTCAGCCTGGCAAAGGCGGGATGAAGCTCCCCTTCTTTAGACAGGGACCACAGCATACGTGATGACGCGTACAGCCCTGAATTGGCCGCAGACAGAAGCGCCGTTAAAATGACGAAATTCATCAGATCGGCCGCATAAGGCACGCCGACTCTGTCAAATACCGTGACAAACGGGCTTTCAATCACACCGGCTTCCTTGATGGAGATCATCCCTGACAGCACAAAAATCGTTCCGATAAAGAAAAGCGCCAGCCGCCAGACTGTAGTCTTAATGGCGCGCGGAACGGTTTTTTCCGGATCGGCGCTTTCCCCTGCGGCGATTCCGATCAATTCCGTCCCTGAAAAAGCGAAGTTTACTGAAAGCATCGTCATCAGTATCGGGAAAAAGCCATTTGGAAAAAGGCTGCCGCCATCCGTAAAGTTCGACAGCATAGGTGCGGCCTCACCGCTTTTCATCGGGACGATGCCGAACATCGCCGCTCCGCCCAATAAAATAAACAGTAAGATGGCTAAGACTTTAATGCTTGAGAACCAAAACTCCGATTCAGCAAAAAATTTCACGGAGAAGGCGTTTAATAAAAAGATGAAAAGAGCGAATACCGCACTCCACATCCAAACTGAAGTATGCGGGAACCAGCGCTGCATGAAAAGCCCGGCCGCCGTGAATTCAGAGCCCAGCGCCACCGCCCACGTCAGCCAGTACAGCCATGCGACCGTAAAGCCCGTCGCGGGCCCGATATAGGTCTTCGCATAGGTGTGGAATGCGCCCGTCACCGGCATGGCCACTGACAGTTCACCGAGGCAAAGCATGACAAGATAGACGATGCCCGCGCCCAAAAGGTAAGCGAAAATGGTGCCCGCCGGACCCGCCTGATGAATGGTATACCCAGAGCTTAAAAACAGCCCCGTTCCGATCACACCTCCGAGTGATAGCATAAAGAGGTGTCTGCTTTTCATACTTCTCTGAAAATTCGTCTCGTTCTTGTTGTTCATTGTTTTCCAACTTTCTGCGAGAGCCGTTCTAATAAAAAATCTCATGCCGGCGAACGGCACGAGATTCCGGCGAACCGGCTTTTTGAATAGAATATACAAACTATTCCGATTAGTCAAGTTGTTTTTAAGGTCTTGGCCCAATCGGCAATGGCTTGGATGTCCGCGGGTTTCGTCCGGCAGCAGCCTCCGATCAGGCTCACGCCGTTTTCGTACCAGCTTTGCGCGCTTTTTCCGAAATGGTTTTCGCACGCTGCGCCTTTCCAGGTTTTTGTCACTGGGTCATATTGTTCGCCGGAGTTCGGATAGGCGATAATCGGTTTGGACGTTGCCCGTTTGATTTCTTCTATCAGCGGCGGAATATGTTCAATCGGTGTGCAGTTGATGCCGATCGCTGCGATTTGGCTGCAGGAGTCAAGCAGGGCCGCACATTCGGAAATAGGCGTGCCTTCGCTGATATGCCGTCCGTCTTTGGCGCTGAAGCTCATCCATGCATAAGTGCCGGGGAATTCCTCCAGCAGCCTTGTGATCGCTTTTGCTTCTGACAGACACGGAATGGTCTCACAGGCCAAAAGATCGGCGCCGGATTCTATAAGGGCTTTCATCCGGGGGCGGTGAAAGCTGATCAGCTCATCCTCCGTCAGTCCGTAATGCCCGCGATATTCTGAGCCGTCAGCGAGGCTCGCGCCGTAAGGTCCGATAGAAGCGGCGACCAAAGGTTTGGGCCGGTGTAAACGGTTTTCTTCATGCGCCCAAAATTCATCGCGTGCTTGTGCGGCAAGTTCAACAGATGTCTGAATGAGACGTATCGCATCGGTTTCCGGGATGCCGCGCGCTGCAAATCCTTCGATTGTCGATTGATAACTGGCGGTGATCGCGCAATCAGCGCCGGCGGCAAAATATTCTGCATGCACCTGTTTGATCAGTTCTGGCCTCTCCAAAAGAATTTTGGCCGACCACAGATCGTCATGTAAATCACAGCCCATCCGCTCAAGCTCGGTTGCCATCGCGCCGTCTATGATCATAACCGGGTATTCATTTAATATTTGTGTAATGGGATTCATAGGCCTTCCTTTCTGACTTTACTGAAAATATATAAAAAGGGTAATGGATGCTATTCTCTTTGTCAATGAACCGGCAGAAAAAAGGTGTTCAGGACGCTGCCCGAACACCTTTTGTTTAGGAAATGTGTTTGCCTTTCGCACTTTTCGCGATGTCTGAATACTCCCAGCAGTCGATCCCGTCATCATCAGGGAGCACATCTCTGTAAAAGACGGGGTCCTTTCCGGCTTTCTTTTGCCGGACATAATCGCTCAAAGCGGCAAACGCTTTTTTCGACAGAAGGAAAATCGCGATTAAGTTCACGACCACCATTAAGCCCATGAACAAGTCAGCCATATCCCACACAAGCTGGACTTTGGAAATACAGCCGAACAGTACCATTCCGAGCACGCAGATGCGGTAAATGAACAGCCATTTTTTGTTCTGGCTTAAAAATCCGATATTGGTTTCTCCGTAATAATAGTTGCCCATCAGAGCGCTGAAGCCGAACAAAAGCATTAAGACGGCAAGGAAACCTGACGCCCATGCGCCGACATGATCGCTCAAGGCGGCCTGAGAAAGCGCGATGCCGCTCAGTCCCGGCTGGTGATACGCGTCTGAAAATAAAATGATAAGCGCCGTGCTTGTACAAATGACGAGCGTATCCGTCAGGACGCCGAATGCCTGAATGAGCCCCTGTTTCACCGGGTGGCTCGTCGTAGCTGTCGCCGCCGCGTTCGGAGCGCTTCCCATACCCGCTTCATTTGAGAAAATCCCGCGTCTTACACCTTGCATCAAGGCCGCACCTAAAGCGCCGCCCGCTGCCTGATCAATGCCGAACGCATTTTTTACGATTAGCGACAGAACGCCGGGCAATTGGGTGATGTTCGTCAGAATGACAAAGAAAGCGACACCGATATATAAAACGGCCAAGACGACTACGATGTATTCCGCCATTTTCGCAATTCGTTTGACGCCGCCGAAAATCACGCCGCCGAAAACCACGATTAAAATAATGCCCAATGTAAGCCGGCTGGTGCCGAATGCGTTTTGAAAGGCGACGCTGATCGTATTGGATTGAACGGAATTAAAAACAACCCCGAATGACAGTGTGATTAATACGGCGAACAGCGCGCCCATCCAGCGTTTCTTCAGGCCCTTTTCCATGTAATAGGCCGGGCCCCCGCGGAATCCGTTTTGATCTTTTACTTTATAAATTTGGGCCAGCGTGCTTTCAACAAAGCTTGAAGCCGAACCGATGACTGCGATAATCCACATCCAGAAAATAGCGCCCGGACCGCCGAGTGAGATCGCAATGGCGATTCCGGTAATATTCCCGGTTCCGACACGCGCCGCCATACTGATGCAAAATGCCTGAAACGGGGAAATGCTGTTTTTTGTCCGGGCGGCCGCGCCTTCCTTCAAAACCCGGATCATTTCCTTCAGCATGCGGACTTGCAGACCCTTTGATCTGAACGTAAAAAACAGTCCCAGAGAAAGAAGCAGTACGATTAACAGTTTTGACCATAAAAAATCATTTGCCGAGCCGATTACATTTTCAAGGAATTCCTGCATCCAATCACCTCTTGGTTCGTTTGATTAAAAAATACTGAGCTCCCACTCCTGTGCGATATGTTTCAGCAGCATGCCGCCGGTCAGGCTGTTGCCGTATTCATCAATGGCCGGACCGTAAATGCCGATGCCGCAGCCGTTATGAAAAGGCTGTTCTCTTCTGGCGCTTGGGGGAACCAATGCCATAATGCCGCCGGATACCCCGCTTTTGGCCGGGACGCCGACGAAAGCCGCATATTTGCCTGACGCATTGTACATTCCGCACGTCAGCATCAGGGCTTTGGCGAGTTTCGCGACATCTTTCGGAATGACCTGTTCCCGTCGGATCGGATGGTATCCGTCATGCGCAAGTATCAATCCGATTAAAGCGATGTCCTCGGTTGTACCCTCCATGGCGCACTGCTTTAAATACACTTCAAGCGTTTCTTCCACATCCGCCTCGAGAAAGTTCGTTTCTTTTAAATAGTAGGCGAGCGCTCGGTTCCGATGCGCGGTCTGCCATTCAGAACGGAAGACCTCCTCGTGAATGTGTGGGCGTTTTCCTATTAATTTTTCAAAAACGGAAAAGAGATATTCTAATTTATCATGCGCCGTTTCACCCGGAAGCAGCGAGGCGACGGTAATGGCGCCGGCATTGATCATCGGGTTGAAGGGCTTCCCGGGTTTATGGATTTCAAGCCGGATGATAGAATTAAACGCATCACCCGTCGGTTCCACGTCCACACGATCCAGCACGTAAGAAATGCCTCTGTTCATGCAGGCGGCAATAAAGCTGATGACTTTTGAGATGCTCTGCAATGTGAACGGGACATTCCATTCACCGGCATGAATCATTGAGCCATCCGGCTCTAATATGCAAATGCCCAGCTGAGAGTCGTTGATTTCTCCGAGGGCGGGTATATAATTTGCGCTTTTTCCATTGACGGAAAACGGTCGGTAATGCTCGACCCAATCTTGTAAAAGTGAAGCCAGTTCCTCTTTTTCAAGGCGCTCTCTGACCATATCTTTCATAACATTCCTCCTCTATTGCAAGCCTGTCCGAAGCGGAAACCGGTCTTGGAAAACGTTTTCAAAAATAGCGTGTTCCATGTTAATGTATAATGACATCTACAGAATCATACAAAATACGACAAAATCATTCTTAAAATAAGCCGATAGATTTATAAATCAGCCGGAGCGTCCCGTCATTCGGGTCTAAAGAAATTTGCGGACTGTATCGGTCTTGTTCAAAATAGACAGAAGAAGGAAGTGATTATGATCAGGCTCGACTATTTACTGAAAAAAGACGGCTATCTTTTCGCCCTTATGCTGATCACCGTGCCGCTGGCGGGGGAACTGAAATTTTACCCCCTGAATGAGGTATATCGGATCAGCTTCGGCGCCCCGGCTTTTTTCTTTTTTCTGCTGCTGCTTCGGCATGTGCCGGCAGTATTGTCAGGGCTGTTGACAGGTGCAGCCGTTGTGGCATTCCGGATCGGCCTGGCGTGCTGGGGAGGAGAGCATGCCGGCTTTACGGAGGTTTTTTTCAGCCAATATCCCAGTTTCTTTTTTTACTTTACATATGCCTGCTTGTTTTATGTGCTGAAGGTCAGGCTTTTTTGGGATCGGCCGCTGATGATCGGGTTTCTCGGTTTTCTCATTGAAATTGCGTCCGATGTCGTTGAAATGACGGTTCAGTTTTCCGGCGGCCGGCAGATTATGATGCCGGACAAGCTGGCGGATATTGCGGTTATCGCTGTTTCTCACACATTTATTGTGCTGAGTTTTTTCAACGTGATGAAGCTGCACGAATCTCAGGTCAGGGAAAAACAAACGAGAAAGCAGCATGAGCATATGCTGATGATTGTGTCTAACTTATATGAAGAAACGATTCATTTGAAAAAAACGCTGAAAACGACGGAGCATGTGACGAAAGAATCCTATCAGCTATATCGGGAAATGAGCGGGAACGACCGGGAGCTCGGGAGCCGAATGCTGCGACTTGCGGGAGAAATTCATGAAGTGAAAAAAGACAATCAGCGAATATTCGCCGGTTTGTCGAAGCTGATTTCCAATGAGAGATTCCGGGATTACATGAATGCCGCCGCTCTGGTCGGCATCGTCATCCGAATCAATGAAAAATACGCCGAATCTTTAGGAAAGGACATT
Source organism: Bacillus sp. JHAA (assembly GCF_036961585.1). Classification (NCBI taxonomy): domain Bacteria; kingdom Bacillati; phylum Bacillota; class Bacilli; order Caryophanales; family Bacillaceae; genus Bacillus; species Bacillus sp. JHAA. The sequence goes on from NZ_JBAMDE010000004.1 coordinate 78,864, forward strand.
CAATTCCGGAGCGTGATTGAAGGAGAGCATCCCGATTATCACGTCTTTACCGTCTTGTCGATTTTAAATAACCTGACCGCCAATGCCGTCGAAGCCATGGGTGACAGGGGTGAGATCCGCCTCGCGCTGCGCAGGGCGGAGGGGGAGATGGCCGAATTTCAGGCGGAAGATGACGGTCCCGGCATTCCGGAAAAAATCGGAGAGGTCGTTTATGATCCCGGGTTTACATCCAAATACGATGAATTCGGCACACCTTCAACGGGCATCGGGCTTACTTACGTGAAGGAAATCGTAACTGAACTTGACGGAGACATTTCCTTTCATAACAAGCCAAAAGGCGTCATATTTACGATTAAACTGCCGGTGAAGCATTTGATTGCAGAAAGGATGAACTCATAATATGCGTTTTTTTATAGCTGATGATGACCGGGCGATCCGTTCCATTTTAAAACAGATGATCGAGGACGAGGATTTAGGCGAAGTCGTCGGTGAGGCAGAGGACGGAAGCCAGATTGAAGGGCATTATCTCCATTTTAAACAAGTCGATATTTTATTAATTGATCTGCTGATGCCGGGTCGGGACGGGATTGAGACGATCCGGCATCTTCAGGGGTCGTACAACGGAAAAGCGGTGATGATATCGCAGGTGGAGGCAAAGGAAATGGTGGGAGAAGCTTATTCTCTCGGCATCGAATACTTTATCCACAAACCGATCAACAAAATCGAGATTGTCACCGTTTTGCGAAAAGTAAAAGAGCGGATTGAACTGGAAACCTCGATCGGCGACATCCAACACTCGTTAAGCCGTCTTATTCAGCGGAATGAGCCAAAAAAAAGCGGGCCGGGGGGGATGCACGAGAAATCAATCAAAGAAACAGGAAAATTTCTTTTATCGGAATTAGGCATCGTGGGAGAAAGCGGGGCGCATGACCTCATGGCCGTCCTTCACTATTTATTTGAGGATGAACAGGCGGAAAGAAACATCCCGTCTTTAAAGCAGATGTTTACAAACGTCGCCATCCGGAAGCTGGGGCCTGCGGCGGCACAAGCCGAGGTTAACAGGGAAATCAAAGCCTCGGAACAGCGGATCAGAAGGGCCGTCATTCATTCGTTAAACCATTTCGCTTCATTGGGCACAACTGATTTTTCAAACCCCAAATTTGAATATTACGCCTCGAAATTCTTTGATTTCCCCGCTGTCAGCAAGAGAATGAAAGAAATGCAGGCTAAGGAAACCGTGCCGCTTTCTCGGGTTAAAGTGAATATGAAAAAATTCATTCACGTCTTCTTTTTGGAGGCGAAAGATTTACGCGAAGGATCAAAATTTGTCAGCGGAGGCAGCCGGTAAGCTGGCATTGGAAAAGATGGCAAACGTGGATAAATGACAGCTCGTACTGGCTTGATTTTTTCCGCGCTGATCCATGGCTTGCACCCTCCGCATATTTTTGTAAACGAAAATCAGCATGTGACAGAATGGCAGGCCGCTTACCCTGTGGAAACGGCGAAGTTCGCGCTTCAGACGGGGCAAGAGGAGCATATGCAAATGGCGCGGGACATGCTCGGCCTGACCGATCCGAAAGGTTATTGACTTCCGCCGGATGACAGCGTATGATACATTTTAAAATAAAAGAACGGATGAACAATGCTGAGGAAGAGTAAGTACGCATCAGCGCGCGGGGTTCAGAGAGTCGGTGGCCGCTGTGAACCGATCCCCGTCCGGTGCCGAATGGGCTTCTGAATTGCTGCGCTGAAATGACAGTAGGCGGTGCCGGGATTCTTTCCCCGTTATCAAGAAAGGAGTATTGAAACCGTGTGTTTCTGTACTTTTTGAGAGAATGGCTTATCAGCCGTTAATAAAGGTGGCACCGCGAAAACCTCGTCCTTTGATGGACGGGGTTTTTTTGTATTGTTAAGGAGGTGATGGCCATGGAAAGTGACTGGAGACGGGCAGACAATCAAAAAAGGAGGGATATTCATGGTGATCGCAACCGACGATCTTGAGCTCACGTGTCCGCATTGTGAAGGAACCGGCGAGGAGAAGGAAGGGACGCCCTGTCCGAAGTGCGGCGCGAAGGGCGTCATATTGACCGCTCAAGGAAACACGCTGCTGCATTTTATCAGAAAGCATATTGATCAGTGAAATCAAACGAAAAAGGCCGTTATCCGGCCTTCATGCTGTCGAGAAAATCTCGACAGCCTTTATTTTTCCCTTGTCATAAAATAAAAGAAAGACTGAAAAAAACGGTTTCTTTCTCATGTTCCACACAAGAAATTTTTCTCAAAACAGAGCCGAATTCGTTCTGTTTGACCAACTCGTCGAAGAGGATCACCTTCTTCGAAAAATTGATAAATACATAGACTTCTCTTTCATTGTTGAAAAGGTCAAGCCTTACTGCAACGAAAATAAAGACCGCCCCTCACTTGATCCGCTGACCTTATTCAAAATGATGTTGAAGATTGCCACATACCCAGCCAAGCAAAGCTAGGCATGTGGGAGTGCTTTTTCTGCACCTGAAATCAAATGAATATGTAAAGAAACAGCACAAAACAAAAAAGCTTGCAGAAAAAACATCGTTTTCTCTACAAGCTGCTTTTTCATTCTTCAAAATAAGGATTCACATGGATGAGCACTTCTTCAACATCTGAAAAGTGTCTTTGGATTTCATTTCGGATTTCGCGGGCAATATCGTGTCCCTGCTTAATCGTCAAATCATGATCCAAAGATAACCGGACATCAAGCAATTTATAGTGGCCGTGTTCTCTTGCTCGGATTTTATCGAGCCGTTTGACTTGAGGGCAGTGCAAAATAACGGCTTTATATTCCTCTATCAGTTCGGGATCAACACTTTTTTCCATGAGAACGTCAACAGACGGCCTGATTAATTCCATTGAAATCTTAAAAATGAGGTACGCCACGATGACACTGGCAATTGCATCGGCGTACAACAGATAGGACCATCCGCGTGTGTTCCCGATAATCGCCAATAGGACGCCGATAAAAGCGGCAAGAGAGGCAACGATATCGCCTTTATGATCGTATGCAATCGCTATAATCGCTTTACTGTTCCATTTTTCCCCTTGTTTGATCGAATAACGATATAAGATCTGCTTAGCCGCGTAGGATATCAGAGCCGCAAACAATGCGCTGTATTGCGGGATGCTTGGACCTTCAACAAAGGACGAAATCGCTTCTATCAGAATATACACGGAAACGAGCACTAATATGATTCCTACAATCGCTTCGCTGATGACCTCAGCTTTGCCATGCCCGAAAGGATGGTCTTGATCGGGCGGCTTATTAGAAATGCCGATGACGGCCAGGACAGCAATTGAAGCCACGACATCCGCTGCAGAATGTATACCGTCGGCAAAAACTGCTTCACTATCGCCTATCAGTCCAAAAAAGATCTTTCCTGCCATTAAGATCAGATTGGCTATCAATGCAATCAAAGCAACTTTTTTGCTTATTTGTTCTCTTTCACTTGTCATTTTTTCCTCCTATAAAACTGCACAAAAAAATAGAGGCGCTTTTGATTCGCTCTCCGTATCCTTTCTTGTGTAATCACTTTGCTTATCGTACCAATTCAGTTTCGAGTGGGTCTATAGCAAGGTTTTTTCCTGTTTACTAATAAATAAGGTGACAGAAAAAAAGTTGGAGCAGGGCTAAACAGTACACAGACAAAATGGGGCTGAATTAAAAAAAGAACTGTTGACATTTGAGTATTTATCTTTTATTATTATCTCGAATTCAAGATTTTTTAATTCAAGATAATTTAATTAGAGTGCAGGATAAGAACCTGCTGATCGTTTGAATCACGAAAAGATCAGTGAAGAGAACGTTTCGTTTTTTGATCATATGTTATTTGGTTTTTTATACTATAATATCTCGAATTCGAGATAAAGGGGGTACGAGAGAAATGGCTGAATTTGTACAGCTAGTGAATGAAAGAAGATCTGCAAGCAATTTTCTTCCAGAACATCCAATCACAAGAGATGAACTCAACGAAATGTTTGAATTGGTTGCGTTGGCTCCATCAGCTTTTAATTTGCAGCACACAAAATATGTGACGGTTCTTGACCCGGATGTAAAAGAAAAGCTGAAGCAGGCCGCAAACGGACAATATAAAGTGTTTAGCTCATCAGCTGTTCTTTTGGTTTTAGGGGATAAGCAGGCATATCAGCAAGCGGCTGACATCTATGAAGGATTGAAGATGCTGGGGGTATTAAATAAACAAGAGTATGATCACATGGTTCAAGACACCGTTTCGTTTTATGAAAACAGGGGAGAACCATTTAAGAGAGATGAGGCGATAAGAAATGCTTCACTTTCTGCGATGATGTTTATGCTGAGTGCTAAGGAAAAAGGCTGGGACACCTGTCCGATGATAGGGTTTGATGCTGAAGCCGTGAAACAGATTTTGAATATAGATGATCAATTTGAGGTCGTCATGATGATTACAATCGGGAAAGAAAAAATAGAAAGCAGAAGGCCGCGCGGCTACCGAAAGCCTGTGAATGAGTTTGTGGAGTATATTTAACTATTTGTAAAGGAGCGAATAAAAATGGCGAAAAAAACGATGGGCATCCATCATATTACGGCGATTGTCGGTCACCCTCAAGAGAATGCTGATTTCTACGCTGGAGTGCTGGGGCTGCGATTGGTCAAGCAAACGGTCAATTTTGATGATCCGGGTACGTATCACCTTTATTTTGGGGATGAAGGCGGGAAGCCGGGAACAATCATCACATTCTTTCCATGGGCGGGCGCCCGCCAAGGCATCATTGGAGACGGACAGGTTGGCGTGACATCTTACGCCGTGCCGAAGGGTGCCGTGGCGTTTTGGGAAAAGAGACTTGAAAAGTTCAACATTCCATACACAAAAATTGAGCGTTTTGGAGAACAGTATATAGAATTTGATGACCCGCACGGTCTGCACTTAGAAATCGTGGAAAGAGAAGAAGGAGAAGCCAATACGTGGACGTTCGGAGACGTAACCCCGGATGTTGCCATTAAAGGCTTTGGCGGTGCGACCCTGTTATCAGCACAGCCTGAAAAAACAGGTAAACTGCTGGAAAACATCATGGGACTTGAGCGAGTCGGTAAAGAAGGCGACTTCGTTCGTTATCGTTCTGCCGGTGATATCGGAAATGTGATTGATCTTAAATTAACGCCTATCGGCCGCGGGCAAATGGGTGTCGGCACGGTCCATCACATCGCTTGGCGGGCTCAGGATGACGAAGATCAATTAGATTGGCAAAGGTTCATTGCTGCGCACGGATATGGTGTGACTCCTGTTCAGGATAGAAACTATTTTAATGCGGTTTACTTCAGAGAACATGGGGAAATCTTATTTGAGATCGCAACTGATCCGCCTGGCTTTGCCCATGATGAGTCACAAGAAACAATGGGCGGAAAACTGATGCTCCCTGAGCAGTATGAACCGCACCGGGCACAAATTGAACAAGGGCTGCTGCCGTTTGAAGTGAGAGAATTAGATTGATTGATAGATGAACGTGAAGCATGAAGAAAAATAACAAGACATACATTTAACAGATGTTTGCTGGAAGCGACTGTTGGTAAACAGCTGCCTTGCAGACATCATATAATATGAAAAATAAGGAGAGATAAAAATGGAAGATGCAGGACTATTACTTATTCGAATCATGATTGGTGTGGTGTTTCTGTTTTATGGATCACAAAAATTATTCGGCTGGTTTGGCGGATACGGAATTAAAGGAACCGGACAATGGTTCGAGTCAATTGGAGTTAAACCAGGCAATGCCGCGGCCGCTTTATCAGGTCTCGGGGAACTCGCAAGCGGAATTCTATTTATTTTAGGTGTTTTCCTCCCGCTCGGAGCTGCTATTATAACGATTATTATGTTAGGTGCCATCGTAAAAGTCCATGGAGCGAAAGGATTTGCCAACGGTGCCGGCGGTTTTGAATATAACTTGGTGCTGATTGCAGTCTCCATCGGAGTTGCACTCATCGGTTCAGGGGCGTACGCTTTGCATTTTTAATATAAGTATCTAAGAACAGTTACTGAAAAGCGGTAACTGTTCTTTTATTTTTTAAGCAAAACGTTCAGGTGCTCTGAATATCAAAAAAGCGGATATGATCAATATAAATGTGTATAGTGAATGTACGAGTATTGATGAGCTTGGTCATGAAAGACGAGCCGATTTGAAGGAGGATTTTGATGAAAGAGCTGACAGACTTACATTCATTAGATTCTATCGAGAATTTTATTAAGCAGCATCAATTCAGTTTTATCTACATTTCAAGACCCGCCTGTACAGTATGTCACGCTGTTCTGCCGCAGCTCAGAAAAGTATTGGATCAGTTTCCGAATATCAAATTGGGGCATATCAATGCTGACGAGGTAGAAGAGGTGGCCGGCAGATTTTCAGTCTTCACTGTTCCCGTGCTTCTTTTGTTCATTGATGGGACTGAGTTTCTGAGAGAAGCCCGCTTTGTTCATTTTGAACAGCTCGAAGAAAGGCTGAAAAGGGTTTATCAGTTATATCAAGATGTATAAAGCGTTTATACTTTACAAATAAAAAGCCCCCTTTAAAGGGGCTTTTATCCGGCCTTTTTTACGTTATTCGGACCGGGGTTCTAAAAAACGGGACCCGCCCAAGTCTTTTCTCATCAGATAGATATGGAAAAAATATTCTCCGACGGCGATGATGACGGCGGAAATAAGAGCGGCAAACGCCAGTCTTCCTCCGGAAATGCCCATGGACAGCGGCATTCCCATCAGCCAGACAACAAGAAACGCGATTCCGAAATCAGCGGATGCCGCCGTGATATTATTCCATCTCGGAAGCACGTACAGGTCGCCCGTAAAGTAAGAAACGGCTCCCAGCACAATGGTCATCAGCAGCACGTCGCCGAATGTAAAGCGAAAACCTAAGCCGAGTATCAGATACAGAATAATGATGGTCATAATGCCTTTAATGGCAAGCGCTTTAATGTGTTCCATGCGAATTCCTCCTTATGGAAATCATGTTAGTATGTTTCCTCATAACGTGAAATATAAACCCTTTTTTCGTGAACATTTGTTTTCTGGCTTTTGTCTGTCATCACTGGGCCGCGGCTGAATATGATGAAGGGAGAAAATACGGGAGGTGTCATGATGGCAGTCGTAAAAGCGTCGAGCGCCGATCTGGATCTAATGGCAAGGCTGCTCAGGGCGGAAGCGGAAGGCGAAGGGAAGCAGGGAATGCTTTTGGTCGGCAATGTGGGAATCAATCGGGTGCGGGCGAATTGTTCTGATTTTAAAGGCCTGCGCACCATCAGGCAGATGGTGTTTCAGCCGCACGCGTTTGAAGCGGTGACTCACGGATACTTTTACCAGAGACCGCGTGAATCCGAGCGGAGGCTTGCCCGCCGGACGATTAACGGAGAACGGTTTTGGCCGGCTAAGTTCAGTTTGTGGTATTTTAAGCCGCCGGGAAACTGCCCGCCGACTTGGTATGATCAGCCGTTTGTCGCGAGATTCAAATCCCACTGCTTCTATCAGCCGACAGGTGAAACGTGCGAAAACGTGTACAATACATTTTAATCCCGGGCGCACCGTTCTGAGAATGAACGGTGTTTTTTTAATTTTTTGTGAAGAAAAACAGGAAAAAAGTTCGCTTGACGGATGACAAGCCAAAAAGAAACAGAGGGGGTTTTCTCCCGGCGGGGCAAGGTTTGTCGAAACAATGTGAAAAATGTCTCCCGCCGTCCATTTTTCAGCCTTACAAACCCTTCACAGTTCTTCATAGCGGTTTAACATTTCTTTTTTATAATAAGGGCGATCAATGAGACGAAAGGGGAACTGACATGACACATGACGGCCGTTTAGATGAATGGATCAAGGAATTGGAGAACAAAAGCTTTCAGAACAATACGTTTGACCGCCGCGCATTTATACAGGGCGCCGGTAAAATCGCCGGTCTTTCCCTCGGGTTAGCGATCGCGCAATCCATCGGCGCGTTTGAAGTGAATGCCGCTCCGAAATTTTCAAACTATCCGTTCACCCTCGGCGTAGCTTCCGGCGACCCGCTGTCTGACAGCGTCATTCTCTGGACGCGTCTTGCCCCTGACCCGCTGAATGGGGGCGGCATGCCGAAGCAGGCCGTGCCGGTAAAATGGGAAATCGCCGCTGATGAACATTTTCGTCACATCGTCAAACGCGGAACGGAAATGGCCAAGCCGAATCTCGGACACTCCGTCCATGTCGAGGCGGACGGGCTCAAGCCCAATAAAGTGTACTATTACCGGTTTAAAAGCGGGCATGAGCTCAGTCCCGTCGGCCGGACGAAAACGCTGCCCGCTCCCGGCGCTGACGTATCCGCCATGACGTTTGCATTTGCCTCATGCCAGCAGTATGAACACGGCTATTATACGGCATATAAACATATGGCGAAGGAAAAGCTTGATCTCGTATTCCATCTCGGAGATTACATTTATGAATACGGACCGAACGAATATGTGTCAAAAACGGGAAATGTCAGGACGCACAGCAGCGCTGAAGTGTATACACTGTCAGATTACCGCAACCGTCATGCCCAATACCGCTCTGATGCCAATCTGAAAGCCGCCCACGCCGCATTTCCGTGGGTCGTGACGTGGGACGATCATGAGGTGGAAAACAATTATGCCAATGTTATCCCTGAAAAAGGCCAATCCGTTGAAGCGTTTGTGCTCAGGAGGGCCGCAGCTTACCAGGCTTATTATGAACACATGCCGCTCAGGCGAATGTCATTGCCGAACGGTCCTGATATGCGGCTGTACAGGCAATTTTCTTATGGCAATTTAGCATCGTTCAATGTGCTTGATACAAGACAGTACAGAGATGATCAGGCCAACGGCGACGGGAATAAGCCGCCTTCTGATGAGTGGAGTGATCCGAAGCGTACATTGATGGGGACAGAACAGGAGCAATGGCTCTTCGGAAATTTAGCCGCCTCAAAAGCGAAGTGGAATGTGCTGGCGCAGCAAATCTTTTTCGCGCAATGGAATTTCGGAACAACCGCCAATCCGATATACAGCATGGATTCATGGGACGGCTACCCGGCTCAGCGGGAGCGGGTCATCAATTTTATAAAAAGCAAAAACCTGAACAATGTCATCGTGCTGACGGGTGATGTTCACGCAAGCTGGGCGTCAAACCTGCATACCGATTTTAATCAAACGAATTCAAAGATTTTCGGAGCCGAATTCGTCGGGACCTCCATTACATCTGGAGGAAACGGGGCGGATAAACGGGCCGATACGGATCAGATCTTAAAACAAAACCCGCATATTAAGTTTTTCAACGATTACCGCGGCTATGTCCGCTGTACGGTGACCCCTGCCCAATGGAGAGCGGATTACAGAGTGGTGCCGTACGTGACGGAGCCGGGGGCTGAGGTATCCACGCGGGCTTCATTCATTTATCAGAAAGACCAGACGGGGATTCGGAAGGTCTCTCAAGCTGCGGTTGCAGGCGGTGTAAAGCAGTCAAAAGAGGTGGAAGAGGATCGTTTCTTCGCCCATAACAATGCGCATGAAAAGCAAATGAGAAAGAAACGGGCCAAAATCTCACAATAAGGAGGCACACTCATGTTTTCTAATATCGGCATTCCCGGGTTGATCCTGATCTTCGTCATCGCTCTCATCATTTTCGGGCCTTCAAAGCTTCCGGAAATCGGCCGTGCCGCCGGCCGCACGCTGCTTGAATTTAAAAGCGCCGCAAAAACACTGGTCTCAAATGAAGAGCCGGACAAGCAGACGGCTGAGAAAGACAAAACGGCAGGCTGAATCCTGACATGGGGGCAGACGAATCCGCTTCTGCCTCTTTCTCTATAAGGAGGATGTACGATTGGATAAAAAAGAAACCCACTTGATCGGGCATTTAGAGGAGATTCGGCAGCGTCTCATTAAAACCGTTATCGCCTTTCTCGTGTTTTTTATCGGCGCCTGCTGGTTTGTGCAGGATATTTATGACTGGCTGATCAAGGATTTGGATGGCAGGCTGGCCGTTTTAGGGCCGAGTGAGATTTTATGGGTGTATATGATGATTGCGGGAATATGCGCCCTTACGGCAACGATTCCGGTTGCCGCTTTTCAGCTCTGGCGTTTTACGGCGCCGGCTTTGACCCCGTTTGAACGCCGCGCCGCTTTGCTTTACATTCCGGGGCTTTCGGTTTTGTTTATTATCGGAATTTCCTTCGGGTATTTTGTGCTGTTTCCGATTGTGCTCGGCTTTTTAACACAATTATCCGCCGGCCATTTTGACATGGTATTTACGGCGGACAAGTATTTTACCTTTATGCTGAATCTTACATTGCCGTTCGGATTTTTGTTTGAAATGCCTCTGGCCGTCATGTTTCTGACACGGCTCGGAATCGTGAATCCAACCCGGCTGGCAAAGGCGCGGAAGCTTTCGTATTTTGTGCTGATCGTCGTCTCGGTGCTGATTACGCCTCCGGATTTTATGTCTGACTTTCTCGTCATGATTCCGCTGCTCGTCCTCTATGAAATCAGTGTGACGCTGTCCCGCATCGTTTACCGGAAGAAATGGGCCGAGGCGCCGTCTGCAGCTTAGTGAAGTTCGCCTCCGCCGGTCTCAGTATCGTCCTCATGCGCCGCGGCGGTCACCGCGGCGATTTTGAGCGCTTTTGTCACGAGATCCAGGCTGAGGCTCGGCGCAGACTTCTGCAAGGTTTGCTCCGGAATGTACGGGATGTGTATAAACCCGCCGCGGATGTGCGGATGATGGCGGCTGATTTCATCCATCAGCCCGTAAAAGAGATGATTGCATACAAACGTCCCCGCCGTGTAGGATACAGCCGCGGGAATGCCTTCCTTTTTGATTTCCTCAACGATCCGTTTGATCGGAAGGCCGGTCCAATAGGCCGCGGGACCGTCTTGAGAAATGTTTTCCCCGACAGGCTGGTTTCCTTCGTTATCCGGTATGCGCGCCTCATTGAGATTGATCGCGACCCGTTCCGGCGTGATCTGCATTCTGCCGCCTGCCTGTCCGACACAGATGATAATGTCAGGCTGATGCTTTTTGATCGCCTCGCGCAGCACGGCAAGAGACTTATAAAAAACGGTCGGCACTTGTTCAGATACGATAGAGGCAGGGCCATCAGCGGCACCATTCAGCCGTTTGACCGCTTCCCATGAAGGATTGACCGTTTCCCCGCCGAAGGGGTCAAAGCCTGTCAGCAATACTTTTTTCTCCATATAAAACCCTCCTTTTCTTTTTACCATACTCTATAATGGACATATATTCCTGCCGAAGGGGGAAACACGTCTTGAACTCGCCTCTGGTGCAATACCGATCTTTATTTCCGGCGCTCCGCACACATACGATGCTCGCCAGCTGCTCTCAAAGCGCTCTTGCCCTGCCGGTTTCAAAAGCGATCAATGACTATCAGGAAAGCCTGCTTCAGCATGGCGGAAACTGGGAAGAAGCCATTGGACGAACGGAGCGGGCAAGGTGTGAATTTGCGAAATTGATCGGCGCCCATCCTGAAGAAATCGCCGTTTTACCTTCAGTAACGGCTGCTGTCTCTGCCGCCGTTTCTGCTTTACCGGATTGCCGAAAGAAACAGGCGGTGTATACGGAATTGGATTTTCCGGCGATCGCCCACATTTTGAAGGCACAGACTGAGATGGAGCTTTCAGTCGTGCCGTCTGAAGATGGAATGATCCCGTTAGAGCGGTATGAGACGTACATATCGGAACAGACGCTTTTCACCTGTGTGCCCCATGTGTCCTATACGTCCGGTTTTGTCCAGGATATGAAGCGCATTGCCGAGATATCCGCAAAGAAGGGATCGCTTCTTTTTGTCGATGCTTATCAATCAGCGGGGCACATCCCGATTGATGTAAAAGAATGGGGAGTTGATATGCTGGCCGCGGGTGCGAGAAAGTATATGCTCGGCATACCGGGAACGGCGTTTCTTTATGTCAGAAAGGAACTTGCCGAACGGCTGAAGCCGAAAGTCACCGGATGGTTCGGGCAGCAGCGGGCGTCGATGCTGGATTTAACCCGTTTTTCTTATGCGGACGGAGCCAAACGCTTTGAGACCGGAACCCCGGCATTTATCAGCATATATGCGGCACAGGCGGCATTATCTCTATTAAATGATGCCGGCACAGACCGCATTCACCGGGAAGTAAAAAAACTCAGCACATTTGCGTATGAATACGCTTCTGAAAAAGGGTTGCACCTCACAGGGCCTCCGTCTGCCGATGACAGACCCGGCATGATTTCCATACGGGATGAAAAAGCGGCGGAAACGGCTGCGCTGTTGAGGCGGAAAAACATCGTATGCGCACCCAGCGGACATATCATCCGGCTGGCGCCTCATTTCTATAACACGGCTGACGATCTGATCTATGCGATTGATGAACTGGCTGAAGCGCGCGGTATATAAAAAAACAGCAGACTCACGGGGAGCCTGCTGTTTTCTTATGAGTGATTCACTTTGACCCGTTTCATAAAGAAGGCGCTGATCAAACCGATAGCGGCGACAATCATCGCGAAGATAAAGGCGTGCTGGACGCCCGCAATCAGCGCGTGAGAGTATGCGGAAGGATCATTCGGGTTTTTCACGGTGCTCATATAATTCTTCTGCCCGGCTGCCATGATGCTGACCGCCACCGCAGTGCCGATTGCGCCGGCCATCTGCTGGAGCGTATTCATAATGGCCGTTCCGTCCGGGTAAAATTCCGGCGGCAGCTGGTTTAAGCCATTCGTTTGCGCCGGCATCATGATCATGGAAATGCCGATCATCAGGCATGTGTGGAGCACGACGATGAGAATGGCCGTTGAAGTGCCGGTAATGTTTGAGAAAAACCAAAGTACGGCGGCCGTGATGACAAACCCGGGAATGACAAGCCACTTCGGTCCGTATTTGTCAAACAGGCGCCCCGTCACCGGAGACATAAAGCCGTTTAAAATACCGCCCGGCAACAGGATGAGCCCGGACGTAAACGCCGTCAGCATCAGTCCGCTTTGTAAATACATTGGCAATAGAAGCATTGTCGATAAGATAACCATCATACAGATAAACACAATCACGACACCGAGAACAAACATCGGATAGCGGAAAGCGCGCAGATTCATCATCGGCTGCTTCATTGTCAGCTGCCTGATGGAAAATAAGATGAGCGCGATCGCACCGACAGTGAGCGAACCGATAACCGTCGGGCTTGACCAGCCGTCTGATCCTTCGCCCGCATTGCTGAATCCGAAGACGATGCCGCCAAACCCGATCGTAGACAGAATAATGGAAAGCACGTCAATTTTCGGTTTTGTAATGTCAGACACGTTCTGCATGTAGGCGATGCCGAATAAAAGAGCCAACACAAGAAACGGCAGGGAAATCCAGAAAATCCAATGCCAGTTCAAATGCTCTAACACGAGCCCTGAAAATGTCGGACCGATCGCAGGAGCGAACATGATGACAAGCCCGATCGTCCCCATCGCCGCTCCGCGCTTATGCGGCGGAAAGATGACGAGGATTGTATTAAACATCAGCGGCAGCAGCAGCCCGGTTCCTAAAGCCTGCACGATTCTCGCCGCCAAAAGAAACGGAAAGCTCGGCGCAAGCGCTGCAATCAGCGTGCCGATAATGGAAAAAGCAAGTGAAACGATAAACAGCTGTCTCGTCGTAAACCATTGCAAAAGCAGACCCGATACCGGGACAAGAATACCGAGAACGAGCAGATAGCCCGTCGTCAGCCACTGGACGGTCGCAGGAGTGATATGTAACTCCTTCATCAGGTCAGTCAGGGCGATATTCAGCGCCGTTTCACTGAACATGCCGATAAACCCTGCCGTCAGTAAAGAAATCATGATCGGCATGACTTTATATTGTTTGGAAGGCTGAGCGTTTTCCAAAATCATTCTCCTCTCTTTCTATACGTACATGTCTCTCGTATTTTATGTCTTCAGCAGGTTCGGGATTTGTTTAGAAATATGGAGGATCGGCATTTTGTCTTTTTTGGCTAAGGACACAATGATGCCGCCTTCTATCATGGCATTTAAAACAGTGCTGATTTCCGCCGCTTTCTCATCAGAAAAACCGGCTGATCTCAATTTGCCCGCGAACAGATTCTCCCATTCCTGATAAGCGCTTTGACAGGCCTGCTGGAGCTTTTCGCTCTTTAAAGCAGTCTCGGCAGCCAGTAAACCGACAGGAAACCCTTCAAAGTTCTCCGGACATGTGAATTGGCTTGATAAGTCCTGTAAAAACGCTTGAATGCTTTCCGCAGGATCAGGATGGGCATCAAGGCTTTCTTTTATTTTCATACGGATATAATGGCTCATTTCATTGACAGCCTCAATGGCGAGCTGCTCTTTGCCGTCCGGAAAATGATAGTAAAGAGAACCTTTCGGCGCACCGCTTTCTTTAATAATCTGATTCAGCCCCGTGCCGTAATACCCCTGAAGCTGAAACAGCCTGGTTGCCGCGGCGAGGATTTTTTCACGAGAATCTCCATAGCTCATAATGTTCCCACCTTACTGATTTTTGACAAATTTAAAATATAGTGACTGGTCTATTATCTTGATTTCACATGACGGTGTCAAGGTTTTTTAACGGTTATTTTCTTCGGGAGGTTGCCTGACAAGCGCGTTGACCGGTGCGAGGAAAATCTTCATAAATAAAGAAAAGGAGAGAAAAGAATGAAAAAACAATTTATGCCCTTCATTACATTTATCACGGCTCTGCTCTTCATCGCGGCCGGCTGCTCCCAATCTCCTCAAGCGAAAGAAACACCGCCCCGGATGGCAGCCGCAGCCCCAGCGAAAAAAGACGGACTTCCGAATGTTAAAATTCTTGCCACCGGCGGCACAATTGCAGGCGCTGCTCCTTCAAAGACGTCCGCTACGGAGTACACGGCGGGGGCAATCGGAGTTGATGCCCTGATTCAGGCCGTTCCGGAGATAAAAGAGGTCGCGCATGTGAGCGGAGAACAGGTTGTGAATATCGGCAGCCAGAATATGAATAACGAGACACTGCTGAAACTTGCAAAACGGGTAAACAAGCTGCTCAAGTCTGATGATACAGACGGCATTGTCATTACACATGGAACAGACACACTTGAGGAAACCGCCTACTTTCTCAATCTGACGGTCAAAAGTGACAAGCCCGTTGTTGTCGCCGGGTCAATGAGGCCGTCCACGGCGATCGGAGCGGACGGGCCGTCCAACTTATATAACGCTGTAAAAACAGCGGCTGCGCCTGATGCGAAAGGCAAGGGGACGCTTGTCGTATTAAATGACAGAATCGCTTCGGCGCGCTATGTGACAAAAACCAATACAACCGCGGCCGACACATTCAAATCGGAAGAAATGGGTTATATCGGAACAATTGCTGATGACATCTATTTTAATAACATCATGACCCGAAAGCATACGAAGGATACAGATTTCAAGATAGATAAACTTGATAAACTGCCGCAGGTCGATATTATATACGGCTATCAAAATGACGGAAGCTATCTCTTTGAAGCTGCCGTAAAATCAGGGGCGCAAGGCATTATTTTTGCAGGCTCGGGAAACGGCTCAATGTCTGATGCGGCGCAAAAAGGCGCCGTAAAGTCGGTCAAAAGCGGGCTGGCGGTCGTCCGCTCCACAAGGACGGGAAACGGAACGGTAACACCTAATCGAGAGTATGAAAAAGACCATTTGACAGCTTCAAACTCTCTCAACCCTCAAAAAGCGCGGATTCTTCTGATGCTTGCGCTGACAAAAACGCATGACCCTAAGCGGATTCAAACCTATTTCAATGAGTACTAGGAGAAGAGAACTGGGTGTTCTCTCCTTTTTTGTTATGCCGTATTAAAGCATAAGCGTGCTTTCGGGAAAGGGGCGTCTTTCTCATTTTTCCGCTCTTTTTTTAATTGTTGAAAACAGTAAAAAATACACTATTTTTTCCTTTTCTTCTCTAATAGAATGAAAACTGCAAAAATATTACATAGCAGGAGGAAAGTTCATGAAACATATAAAAAACAAAATTCTAGTTGTCCTTACAGTTTGTATGCTGTCCGTCATTTCCGTATTTGCCTTCCAGCCGACCGTATCGAAAGCCTCCTCAGGGCATAACCCCGTTGTCATGGTCCACGGAATCGGCGGGGCGTCCTTTAACTTCGCGGGAATCAAAACATACTTGGCATCCCAAGGCTGGTCAAGAAAAGAGATGTACGCCATCGATTTCTTAGACAAAACCGGAAACAACAGACACAATGCGCCGAGACTGTCCAATTACGTGAAAAAAGTGCTCAGCGAAACAGGTGCGAAAAAAGTCGATATCGTCGCGCACAGCATGGGCGGAGCCAACACGCTCTATTACATTAAAAATCTTGACGGCGGAGACAAAATCGCAAACGTCGTCACACTCGGCGGAGCGAACGGCCTTGTGACCAACCGGGCGCTTCCGGGGACTGATCCGAACCAAAAGATTTTATATACATCGATTTACAGCTCAGCGGACTTAATCGTCCTGAACCCGCTGTCACGGCTGATCGGCGGGAAAAACGTGCAGATTCACGGTGTCGGACACATCGGACTTTTGATGAACAGCCAAGTAAACGGGCTGATTAAAGAAGGTCTGAACGGCGGCGGACAAAATACAAATTAACAGTTTCAAAGCCCCGGAGAATGAGAATATCCCGGGGTCTTTTTTTCTTCCATATTCTTTTTTCGCCGTAAACCAAGCCCTCTGAAGTTATTTTTGTTAAAATAATAAAGTTATATCAGAATTCGGAGGGTTTATTGTGGGAAAAGTGAAAAGAAATGCCCCTTGCCCATGCGGCAGCGGGAAGAAATATAAAAAATGCTGCGGAAGCAAAGAAGCTGCCATTCCGGCAGACATCGCGGCAAAAGAAGCGAAACAGATTCAGGAAAGCCTAATGGAGTACGCCTTTACAGCACATAGAGACGGCATATCATCATTTATTAACCAGCACGGGTTCATTACGGAGCTGGACAGACAGACAAAAGACATCGGAGTCTTCAACCTCGGCATCTGGGGAATTTTCTTCCGTCCGCTGGCAGGCAGCAAGACGATTTTTGAAGAATATCTTCAGAAAAAAGCCGGCGGCATCAACCGCCCGAAAACACGGGAAATCGTTGAATCATGGAAAAGCATGACACCTGCCGTTATGGTGCTTGAAGATGTGAAAGAAGGAATGATTCACTTTGAAGATGTGATGACGAAAAAACAATTCAAAGTGGAAATGGACGTCAGCCAGCAGGATCTTCCGCCGGCGGGAAGCCTGATTCTCGGCTATCCGATCCACGAAGCGGAAAAAGCGGAGTTCTTCATGCAATTTACGATCTTCCCTGTGAAGCGGACCGAAGCTCTAATCAGCAAAGTGAAAAAGGCGGCGGCCCCGGCTCTTGCGGAAGGAAAATCGCCTGAGCGCTTTATGCAGGAAAACTTCGACATTGTGCTGGCCGCTCTTTTAGGAACGGCGGAAGAGCCTGAGCAGGCAGCTGAAGAAAAACAGACAGAATGGGCCAACGACATGGAGAAGGAAACGGCAGACGCCATTGAAAAAGGCCTGAGCGGGGATGAATACCCGGCTGAGCTGGTTCCGGCCGTAATTGATCTGTGGAAAACGTTCTGTGTCAAAAAAACACCGACGATCAGAAAGCCTGAAGCTTTCGCGGCGGCGGTCGAATATTACGTAAACAGCATTTCTCTGAACGGCGCGTCCGTTTCTCAAGCCAAGCTGGCGAAGAAGTACGGCGTCAGCGCCTCAACGATTTCCAGCCGCTATAAGGAAATCGAGGGTGCTCTCACGGATGAAGCCGAACGCTTCGCCGCAGCTCTGACATCTTAATACACAGCCAAAAAAACCTTGAAGGGCAAACGCTTTTCAAGGTTTTTTCTGTAGAGAGGCTCTCAGGCAGGATAATTCTTACCGTCTATCTAATACTAAACAGAGCGATAAAAGGAAGGGAGCCTGAGCCATGGATGAGACACGTACGCTGGGCAGGACGGATTTACGGGTAAAGCGTATCGGTTTTGGCGCAAATGCGGTCGGAGGACATAATCTGTTTCCGAATCTTAATGATGAAACGGGAAAAGAACTCATCCGCACAGCATTGGACGGCGGCGTCAATTTTATTGATACGGCGTTTATATACGGTTTGGGGCGTTCCGAAGAGTTAATCGGTGAAGTTGTCGCAGAGCGCGGCGTGCGGGACAGCCTCGTGATTGCGTCAAAAGGCGCGCATAAAGAAGTCAACGGACAAATCGAGCTGGACAACAGCCGTGAATTTCTCCGGAGTGAGGCGGAAAACAGCCTGAAGCGGCTGAAAACAGACGTGATTGATTTGTATTACGTCCACTTCCCTGACGGCAAAACACCGCTCTCCGAAGTGGCGGGCACGCTAAAAGAACTGAAGGACGAAGGGAAAATCAGAGCAATCGGCGCGTCCAATCTCAGCTTCCGGCAATTGCAGGAGTTTAACGCCGACGGCTATTTAGAGGTTTTTCAATCGGAATATTCACTGATTCAGCGTGAGGCGGAGCATGATCTGCTGCCTTATTGTGAAAAGAACGGCATCTCCTTTATTCCTTATTTCCCGCTTGCTTCCGGCTTGCTGACGGGAAAGTTTACAAAAGACACAGTCTTTGAGGACAGCCGAAAGAACAGGCCGCCGTTTCAGGGAGAAGCTTTTCACCAAAATCTGGAGCGAGTGGATAAGCTTCGGGCCGTTGCGGAGGAAAAAGGGGCGCAGACAGCGCATATCGCACTCGCATGGCTTCTGTCGCAGCCGGCGGTGGATGCGATCATTCCCGGAGCCAAACGCCCCGTCCAGCTGAAACACAATCTGGACGCGCTTAATGTGCAGTTAACCGAGGATGAGGTTCAATATATCAGTGACATCTTTAAGTGAAAATAAAAAAAGGAAATAGCCTGCGCTATTTCCTTTCTTGTTGTCAGGACGTTTTCAAAAACGCTTCTGTCAATCCTTCCAGATCGGCGTCTGTATCCAGATACCACTGGCCGCGGGCGTTTTTCTTCATCTCAATTTCTCTTGTAACAGAAGAAGAAGCCGGTTTCAGGCGTATAAACTCTTCCGGATAGACAGAAAGCAGGTGGCTGACAATTTCGTTTTCATCAGCATCAGGGTGCTTTCCGGCATAGTCTTGCACGCGGTCTTGCAGCTGGCCCGCAAGCGGAGACATATCAAGCGGCGTCACTTTTGCTTCAAGGACGGCTTTTTTGCCTGACATGGATTTGGTATGCACCTTGAGCTCTGTGTTATCCCGAAGCGCTGATGACATGGCGTCAATAATAGCGGAAATGGCTTTTGAATCCGCCTGTTCTTGTGAAATGCCTGCAGAAGCGATAAAGCTGGCTTTCGCCGATTCCTGATATGCGGCGGCCGTCATTTTTTCATTTACACCGGTCAGGCGGGTGAAATCTTTATTGTGCTTGCCGTACAGCATCACATCAATGTATGCGGATAATGCGTCCGCTGGGTCAGGTTTTGCGTTGGAGGCTGTGCCTTTGACTTTCAGTTTATAAGATAAAGGCTTCGCGTCTTTTGCCTGCGGCTGATATACCAATTCATAGGATTTGCCTTCGTCAGCCGTGAAGTACAGATTGCCCGTCACTGTCTTACCCGCATGAAGCGTGCCGCTCTGCATCAAGTCTTCCTTATCGGCCTTGGCTGTTTTCGCGTCATCCTGATAAAGCGAGAAGTCGCTGCTTTTGACGGTAAGCGGGTCTTTGCCCGTATTTTTGACGGTGACCGTTACTTTCAGCGCGGCCGGATGTTCAGTATCGTCTGAAGCGGCCCATGCCGTCTCTTTTATTTTCACTTTCGCCGTGCTGCTTTCCTGGCCGCCGCTCGTTTCGCTGCTGCACGCGGCGGTAAATGCCGTGAGAAGCAGAATGAAAAACACGGCGCTCATTTTTTTGATGGACATCTGGTTTACCCCCTGTTGTTAATGATTAATTCGATAGTCATGAAGACAGACAGGTTAATTATACTAGTTTTGTATAAAAGAGTCTTGGTAATCATCAATCTTTTTGGAAGAAAAGGAAGTGTTATGATGAATAAAGAAGAATTGAAACAGCTGGCTCTCCGAATCGGAAACGTACCTGCCCGCTACGAGAGTAATGTGGAAGAATACCGGGAAGATGAGGTTCTGTTTTGGTGGGAAGATAAGAATGATCCGGAAGCCGGCATCATGGTCGAATTAGACCGGGACGGAAAACTGAAATACTTATCCCGTCCGGCTTTCCAGACTGATCTGCCGGCTCTTTCGGAATCGGACATAAAAAAAACGATGCGGGCGTTTTTAGAAACCCATCGTCCTGGGGCATTGGCTGAGTTCGAATTGGAAAACAGCGGCTCCGCCAATGATGGCGATGTGAGATATTCCTATGTTCAGATGGCTGACGGTCTGCCGCTTCCGCTGACCGGGTTTTACATCGACCTGGCTGTGACAGGGGAAGTAACCGGCTTTTCTTACCATGGGAAGGCCGATGATCTGTTAAGACCGGAGACAATTGCGGACAAGCGGGAAGCGTTGGCTCACTTTGTCAAACATATTGAAGCAGAGCTGTTGTTCACCGTCCTGCATCAGTCCGTCTATGTGCAGGGGGATGACAAGCCCCATCTCGTCTATCAAATCGTGTCTCCGACGCGGCCGATATCGGCCGACCTGAAGGAAGAGAATGCAGAATTAGACGAATATGAAGAGCTGGAAGACGACACGCGGCCGTATGTCCCGATTTCACGCCCTGCACCTGAAGCGGAAAAGATGAGCATCAATGACATGATCGGGCTGCACGACGGTTTTTATAAAGAGAGGGAAAGCGACCTTGGAGAGGGCCGTATCGGCATTGCCTGGCGTCCTGAAAAAACAAAATCCGCACGGGAAGATAAAAGCTTTGAAAGTCTGTTTAAAGAACGGAATGAACACGTATTGAAAACAATGCATGATAAAGAATCGGGCCGGCTCACCGGGGCGATGTCATTTATAAAGGTTGAAGGCGAACCGGTGTTTTCCGAGGAAGAATGCCATCACATGGCCATCCGCTTTTTATTCGCCATGTTTCCGGAAGCGGATCAGTATTTCCGGGTTCAATATGATGATCCGGATGATGAAGGAGAAAACGTGGGACTTACATATAAGGCTTGTTCGGGCGGCGTTGATTTGCGATTCGGAGAGGGAAGAATCTGTGTCAGCAAAAAGACGAGTCTTGTCACTTTTTATATGCCGCCGGAAATTGATCCGAAAGAGCTCCAGGAAATCGATCCCGTTCCTTCATTGACAATGGAAGAGGCGAAGGACGCGATCCGCCGGGCCATCAAAGCCGAGCTCGCTTGGGATCGTTGTTACGATGACGACAGCTGCGGAAAAGTGTACAGGCTCGTATACAAGCCGGTTTTCCCGCGGTTTATTGAGGCTCATACAGGGGAAGCGATCACGAGTTTAATAGGCTGAAGGTCATGGGCGTTCGTCCCGGGGCTTTCACGGGGAATGTGACATTTGTATGAAAAAGTGCCGCTCTGAATACGGCTCTTTTCCCTCTTTGCTAAAAATAGACACATAAAAGGCACTTTCTTCCCTTTAAAAGGATAAGGACGTTTTTATATAATAAAAAACAGTTCTTTTTTATACACTCTTCTGAAAGGATGACCCCATTGCTGAAAGAACATCTGAGAAAAAAAGCGCTGGAAATCGGGAACATACCGCCGGACTATGAGCTTGAAATAGAAGATTATGATGAAAAACAAAAAACGAAAGCCTATTATATATGGAAAGATCGTAACCATCCGGATAAAACGGTCACGATTGAGCTGGGCGACGACGGATCTTTGCTTACCTATTCACGCAACGACTGTCCGAGTTCAGACATGCAGCTGTCAGACGCCGAATTAAAGCTGACGGCTCTTCGGTTTGCGGCGAGACACCGCCCGCTAACTTTTATGAATTTCATCTTTCAGGCGAGGGAAGAACGCAATGGGTGCATCCGATTTATCTATACAAAAAAAGTGCTCGGCCGGCCGCTTCCCGATTCAGGTTTTTTCGTTGATGTAACCAGGAGCGGCTTCGTCGTGCAGTTTATCTATTACGGTTATAAGGGTGAAGCGCCCGTTCCGGAAACATTCGTCGATCGGGAAAAAGTCGTCTCGCATTACATGAGTGTGCTGACATTCAGTCTCGTCTATGATGTGGTCAATTTTGAGAAAATACCGCGTCTCGTCTATGAACCGATTCTGCCGGCTTACAGCTATCCGGCCGGTGAAGATGATATCGTGCCGGATCAGCAGCTTTGCGAAGACAGGAATGAGCCGGCAAAACCGCTTCCCGCGTTTGAACATAAACGGGAAATCAGCCTGGATGAATTAATGGGGTTTACCTCGGATATGGTTCAGACGCGCCGGCGCGATCTCGGGGATGAGATCGGAACGACATGGCGGAAAGGGTCGGTTCCGGAACGGAAAGATTTGAGTATCGAAAGCTATTTTGAAAGCAGCAACAAAAATACAATGAAGATGAAAACGGACAAAAAGACAGGGAAAATGACAGCCTTTAAATCTTTTATTGAGCATCAGGGCCCGGCCTTTTATTCTGCGGAAGAGTGTGAGGCCGTCGCGCTTCAATTTTTATACAAGCTTTATCCGAGAGCGGACGAGTTTTTTAAAATGAACCCGCTGAAAACGGACGGAAGGGGCAGGTTCCGCTTCCATTTTTCCATATGGCATCAGGATATTCCGCTGCGGTTCGGCGCTGCGAGAATACTTGTCAGTCCCGTAACGGGGCTTGTGGAAGCTTACATGGCGCCTGACATTGACCCGGAGCAGCTGGAGAAGATCAATCCGGTGCCGGCCGTTACTCCCGAAGAAGCAAAGGCCGCTTTTTTATCCGATTTCCATCTGCGGCTGGAGTGGCAGCGCGATTTTACGCCGTCCGGCAATGAAGGATATAAGCTTGTGTACAGGCCTGTCTATCCTCCGTACATTGATGCGCAAAAGCGAAAAAAGAAAAGGTTTTATTAGCCAGGGATCATTTGTAAATGAGGATAATCTTTAAAGCCTCTCCAATCGCCTCCCCAATCAAAACCGAGCGTTTTGGCAATCGATACGACCTCAAGCCAATCGGGCGTGCCGTTTCGGTTTCCGTCGTACGTCATATCCCAAATCAGGCTTCCATCCTTTTTTTGCAGGGCGAAGTCGATCGCAAGGCCGTAATTGTGGTAAGATTCCCCGCCTTTTGCGTAGGTGACGATATTTCCTTTTTTTGAACGTCCTTGACGGTACAATTCGTTTTGTTCCTCAATTGATCTGAAACCCTCTGTGATAACGACGGTGATGCCTTTTTTCAGAGCGGCCGTCTGCAATAGCTCCGCATTCTGTTTCACGAGCGGATGAAGAGCGCTTGGAATGGCTCTGTCTTGTAATGCCGTCTGCGGCCTCAATTCTTTCTGCACATAGGAAAAACATAGGTCTGCGGAAAAGAAGAGGATCAAAAGCAGTGCAATTCTGACTGGTCGTTTCATGGTGAATTCTCTCTTTCTTTAATTGATTAAAATCTTTGTTTGCTCACTGCCATAAATTTGCTATGATAAAATATAACATAATTAGTAGCCGGAGGAAGGAGGCAAATCTATGAAATCCAAGATTCCATCTGAAGAAGTGGCCGTAAAGATGAATGAATGGTATAAGCTGATCCGCGCGTTTGAAGCCGATCAAGCTGAAGCGCTGAAGCGGGAGATTCAATATGAACTCGAAGATATGGAAGAGAACCAGGATTTATTGTTGTATTTTTCATTGATGGAATTTCGGCACCGCATCATGCTGGATAAATTAAAACCCATGAAAGACGGCGACTGCCAGCCTCCGTTCTCTGAAATGCTCACTGAGATTGAGATGAACCAGCAAAAGCTGACCGGCTTACTGGAATATTATTTTTACTATTTCAGGGGAATGTATGAATTTAAGCAGAAAAACTTCATCTCAGCGATTTCTCATTATAAGCGGGCTGAGGAAAAGCTTGAATATGTGGAAGATGACATAGAGAAAGCCGAGTTTCTGTATAAAATTTCTGAGGTGTACTATCACATCAAGCAGACTTTCTTTTCGATGAATTACGCGGGGCAGGCGCTTGATATTTACAAGAAATATGAATTATACGGAATGAGAAGGGTGCAGTGCAAATTTATCATTGCCGGAAATCTGATGGACGCCCAGCAGCATAAAAAAGCGCTGGAATACCTCGAATGCGCCTTGGAGCACGCGGAGCGGCTTGATGATCAATATATGATTGCTGCGGCCTATTATAATATCGGGCACTGTATGTACAGTCTGGGTGACTTTTGCAAGGCGGCGGAGGATTTTGAACGGGCGGCTGCCGGATTTGAAGCACACAGCTTCCGGCAGGTCATCCAGGCTGTTTTTTCACTCACGCATATCTACTTTAAAACGGAAAAATACAGTGAAGCCGCCGCCAGCTGCGCGCGGGGCATGAGAAGCGCGGCGGAGTGGGAAGATGAGATCTATATGACGAAATTCCGTCTGATTAAAGAGCTTTATCAGGGGGAAGGCGGACAGGATTCACTCAAAGAGTATTTTGACATTCTGGAATCAAAAGAGCTGTTGGCTGACACAGAGGAACTGCTTCAGGACGCGGCTCATTTCTTTCATAAACGGGAGAACTACAAAGCGGCATCTTATTTTTTCAGCAGGCTTGTCGGCGTGCAAAAAAGGCTGCAAATGAACAACTACGCATAATGAAAAAAAGAACGAGGGAGCTTCGGCTTCATCGTTCTTTTTATGATCTCTTTTGTTTTCGGCCGATCAAAACCGGGTACATGCTCTGTATTAACATCAGGGAGGAAATGAGACAATGTATCAGGATTTACAGGGAAAAACAGCAATCGTAACAGGTTCTTCGAAAGGAATCGGAAAAGCCATTGCCGAACGCTTCGGCAAGGAGCGGATGAATGTGGTTGTGAACTACCTCGGTGATTCCGCCGGAGCGGAAGAAGCGGCGGACATCATTGAGAAAGCGGGAGGCCGAGCCGTCACCGTAAAAGCCGATGTATCCTCAGAAGAAGGGATTCAGGCGCTGTTTGATGCCGCCCAGGAGCATTTCGGGGGTGTGGACGTGATGGTCAACAATTCCGGCTTTAACGGGGCCGAAGCGATGCCCCATGAAATGAGCCTGGAGGATTGGCAAAGGGTCATCGACGTCAACGTGACCGGCACCTTTTTGGGGGCGAAAGCGGCACTGAAACATATGCTCGAGCGCGGCAAAAAAGGAACTGTCTTAAACATATCGAGCGTTCATCAGCAAATCCCGCGTCCTGAAAACGTGCAGTACTCGGCATCCAAAGGCGGGATCAAAATGATGACGGAAACGATGGCGCTCAATTACGCAGACAAAGGCATCCGGGTGAATGCCATCGCTCCCGGCACGATCGCCACGGAGTCCAATAAGGATCTGGAAGATGAAACACATAAACAGGCCCAGCTGAAAAAAATTCCGATGAACGCCTTCGGAAAACCGGAAGAAGTCGCCGCGGCCGCCGCATGGATGGTGTCGGAAGAAGCGAGTTACGTAACCGGAACGACACTTTTCGTCGACGGAGGCATGACGCTTTATCCGTCTCAGCTGGACAGATAAAAGAGAGGGGGAAACCTTCTCTTTTTTGTTTAGGGAAGGATCATAAAGGAAATGGTTCTCTAAAAAACAGGAGGGCCGCAAGATGAATGACTGGTGGAAAGACGCCGTTGTCTATCAAATCTATCCGCGAAGCTTTCAAGATACGAACGGCGACGGTATAGGCGACCTGCGGGGGATTATCGCGCGTCTCGATTATATAAAAGAACTTGGCGCTGATGTGATATGGATCTGCCCGATTTACCCGTCGCCAAACGTCGATAACGGCTACGATGTGACGGATCATCAAGCGATTATGGAATCTTACGGAACGATGGAGGACTTTCACGATCTGCTTACAGAATGCCGCAGCCGCGGATTAAAGCTTGTGATGGATTTCGTCTTAAATCATACCTCCACGGAGCATCCTTGGTTCAAAGAGGCGGAAATGAATCCGGACAGCAAATACCGCGATTATTATATTTGGCGGCCGGGCACCGCGGACGGCCCGCCGACCGATTGGGTGTCGGATTACGGACAATCCGTCTGGCAGTACGAAGAACATACGGGCGAATATTACCTGCATATGAACGCCGTCAAACAAGCCGACCTGAATTGGGAAAATCCCGAGGTTCGGCAATCCGTGTACGAGATGATGAGATTTTGGCTCGATAAAGGCGTGGACGGATTGCGAATAGACCAGCTCCATCTTCTGTCAAAAAAAGAATACTTGCCGCCATATGAAGATTACATCGCCCGCCGGGCCGATCCGAAGCCTTTCCGGCCAAACGGAGCACGGATACATGATTACTTAAAAGAAATGACGAAAGAGGTATTTTCCAAATATGACGTGATGTCGGTCGGCGAGGCCGGATCAGTGACGCCTGAGGAAGGGCTGGTCTACACGGGAACCGATGAGCATGAACTGAATATGATTTTTCATTTTCAGCATATGGAGCTTGATCAAAAGCCGGGCCAAGAGCATTGGGATGTAAAACCGCTTGAGCTGTCCGATTTGAAGAAAGTGCTCACAGACTGGCAGGAAAAACTGGAACATCAAGGCTGGAATACGCTGTATTGGTGCAATCATGACCAGCCCCGGATCGTATCCCGTTTCGGAGACGAAGGCACATACCGCAAAGCATCCGCCAAAATGCTTGCCGCTCTGCTTTATTTCATGAAAGGCACGCCGTACATTTACCAGGGGGAAGAAATCGGCATGACAAACGCTCCGTTTGACAGAATAGAGGATTATCAAGATATTCAGACCATCAATATGTATCATAAAAGGGTATTTGAAATGGGCCGGAACAGGGAAGAAGTCATGGCGTCCATTATGGCGAAAAGCCGGGACCATGCCCGTACACCGATGCAGTGGGACGGCAGCAAGAATGCCGGATTTACGGAGGGCGAACCGTGGCTCGCGGTCAATTCCAATTACAAAACCGTCAATGCGGCCGAGGCTCAGGATGATCCCGATTCTATATTGAACTTTTACAAAAAACTGATCCGCCTGCGAAAACAGTATGCTGATATCATAAAAGGCAGCTACACGCTGC
Source organism: Bacillus sp. JHAA (assembly GCF_036961585.1). Classification (NCBI taxonomy): domain Bacteria; kingdom Bacillati; phylum Bacillota; class Bacilli; order Caryophanales; family Bacillaceae; genus Bacillus; species Bacillus sp. JHAA. Next base: position 106,055 of record NZ_JBAMDE010000004.1, read on the forward strand.
TGCTTCCTGATGACCCGCAGCTGTTCGTGTATGAAAGACAGGCAAACGGACAAAAACTCATGTCCATCAGCAACGTATCGAAAGAAGAAGCCGCTTTTTATTGGCCGGACGGTTCCGAACCTGAAAGGGCCGAGCTGCTTCTCAGCAACTATGATAATGACAGCGGCACGGAATCCCGCATCACATTCCGCCCATACGAAACAAGAGTTTATCTGCTTGCCTGATATGTGATAGGACTCCCCCGTCCATACATGGCGGGGGCTTTTTAGGTAAATTGGATATTAATTTAGAAAAAAATATCTTGCAAAACGTAATTACTTCGTTTTATTATGGTATAGGTAACAAATGAACGAGAAAGAACGCTTTGGAAATCGTCATCATTCTGATTTACAGAACAGGGGGAAACGGCTTGTTTAAAAAATGGAGCGGAATCATTGTCATTGCGGCATGCTTTTTAATTGCGGCGGGCTGCGGCAATTCATCTTCAAAAGGTTCGTCAGGTTCTTCAAAAAGCGGCAAACTGCACGTCGTGACGACCTTTTATCCTATGTACGAATTCACGAAACAAATTGTCAAAGACAAAGGCGATGTAGACATTCTCATCCCGTCTTCGGTCGAACCCCATGATTGGGAGCCGACGCCGAAGGATATCGCCGGCATTCAAAACGCCGATCTTTTCGTATACAACAGCGAATATATGGAGACATGGGTTCCTTCAGCGGAAAAAAGCATGGGCTCTGATCATGCGAAGTTTGTAAAGGCGTCGAAAGGAATTGACTTACTCGAAGGTTCGGATGAAGAGGAAGAGGAACATGGACACGGCGGTCATGACCACAGCCACAGCATGGACCCTCACGTGTGGCTCAGCCCGGTTCTTGCGCAAAAAGAGGTCAAAACCATTACGGCGCAGATCGTAAAACAGGACCCGAAGAATAAAGAATACTATGAGAAAAATAGTAAAGAATATATTGCAAAACTGCAGGATCTTGATAAACTATACCGTACAACATTAAATAAAGCGGCGAAAAAAGAATTGATCACACAGCACGCGGCATTCAGCTATCTCGCCAAAGAATACGGCTTAAAACAAGTCGCGATTGCAGGCCTTTCTCCTGAAGAAGAGCCGAGTGCGGCCAAACTGGCGGATCTCAAAACGTTTGCCAAAAAGCATGATGTGAAGATCATCTACTTTGAAGAAGTTGCATCGCCTAAAGTTGCAGATACGCTTGCCGGTGAAATCGGCGCGAAAACGGAAGTGCTCAATACACTGGAAGGTTTAAGCCAAAAAGAACGGGATAAAGGCATCGGTTATATCGACATTATGGAGAAAAACCTTGATGCACTGAAAGATTCGCTATTGGTTAAATAACATAGTGTGCGCCGCGGGGTGCACACTATTTCTATGCGGGAAAGGAAGGTCAGCATGAATCTCGTTACATTACAGGATATCGTTTTTGGTTATTCGCATACACCCGTGCTTGACGGCGTGTCGCTGGAAATCAAAAGCGGCGAATTCGTCGGCATTACAGGACCGAACGGCGCGTCAAAATCGACGCTGATGAAAGTCATGCTCGGCATGCTCAGACCTTGGGAAGGAACGGCCGAGATCAGTAAAAAAAACGCAGCCGGAAAACGCCTGACAATCGGCTATGTTCCGCAGCAGATTTCTTCATTTAACGCAGGATTCCCAAGCACGGTTCTGGAGCTTGTGCAATCAGGCCGTTATACGAAGGGAAAATGGTTTAAACGATTGAACGAAACGGATCACCACGAGGTGGAAAACGCGCTGAAGATGGTGGAAATGTGGGATTTCCGCCACCGGAAAATCGGCGATTTATCCGGCGGACAGAAGCAGAAAATCTGCATTGCGAGAATGCTTGCGAGCAATCCGGATCTGCTGATGCTTGATGAGCCGACAACCGCGGTTGATTATGAAAGCAGGCAGGGTTTCTACGAATTTATGCACCATCAGGTGAAAAATCACAACCGCACCGTCGTCATGGTGACACACGAACAAAACGAAGTACAGCAGTATCTGGATAAAGTCATACGGCTTGAAAGGGGGGAAAAAGGCGGATGGAAATGTTTGACTTGGAATTCATGCGACGAGCTTTTCTAGCGGGAAGCATGATCGGAATTATGGCGCCGATATTAGGCGTATATCTCGTGCTGAGAAGACAGGCGCTGATGGCGGATACGCTGTCTCATATTTCATTGTCGGGCGTGGCCATCGGTTTTTTTCTCAGTACCAATATTACGGCGGCGAGCATCGTTGTCGTCACGATCGGAGCGATCGGCATTGAATACATGCGGCGGGCGTACCGTACATATTCCGAGGTATCTATCGCAATCTTAATGGCGGCCGGGCTGTCGTTTGCGATGTTTCTGATCAGCCTGTCAAAAGGCGGCGCGTCGATGAGCATCGATCAATATTTATTTGGATCGCTTGTCACGGTCAGCCAGCAGCAGGTCTATATTATCGGAGGCATTACCCTGCTGATTCTGCTTTATTTCATTATATTAAACAGACCGCTCTATCTGCTTACTTTTGACGAGGCGACGGCGAAGACATCAGGCATTAACACAAACCTGCTGTCAATGTCATTCAGCATCGTGACGGGGCTGGCGATTTCGGTCATTATTCCGATTATCGGCGTGCTGCTCGTTTCCGCGCTCCTCGTACTGCCCGCGGCTTTTGCAATCCGTATCGCCAAAGGGTTTAAATGGGTGTTTGCGGCAGCCATTATTATTTCTCTTTTCAGTGTGTTCATGGGGCTGACGTCTTCGTACCAGCTCGGAACGCCTCCGGGGCCGTCAATCACTTTACTGTTAATCATTCTGCTTCTGCTCGGGTTTATGCTGCAGGGGATTTGGAATGCGTTTAAAAAAGGAAAAGAACGAAAAAACCGCCGTTAAGCGGTGCAGCAGTCTCATCTGCTGCTCCGTTTGACGGCTTTTTTTACAGAAATATATCAGCAAGACGCTCATATGACTCTTTTTTTGCTTCGAAATCAAAGACGTTGCACAGCACCATCATCTCTTTTGTCTGATACCGCTCGGAAAGTTCAAGCAGACGGCGTTTCACTGCGGCAGGAGAGCCGATCACCATCCGCTTCCTGTTTTCTTCTATCTGTTTACGATCCTCCGGCGAATACGGATAAGCCTGCGCTTCTTCCACACTCGGCACGCGGCTGTCGGCGCCTTTTCCGACACGAAGAAGCCATAAATCCTGGCTTAAGGCGAGTTCTTCCGCTTTCTCATCCGTAGCCGCGCATATGACGAAAATGGCACAGAGCGAGGCGGGAGCGGAAAAATGGGCGGAGGCCCGGAAATGGTCCCGATAGATCTGAAAAGCTTTTTCCCCGCGTTCCGGATTAATGAAATGGCCGAAGACATAGCCCGCACCTTGAAGAGCGGCGCGTCTGGCGCTGTTTTCCCCGAGGCCGAGCACCCAAAGCTGCGGGGCTGTTTCAATCAAAGGCGCTGTTTTTATTCCTGCATAAGCATGGTCCGAGGGAACCGAATCTGTCAGAAAGGATGATAAATCCTGAAGCTGCCTGTTGAACTCGGTCATGCTTTTCTTTACCCCGTCTGTGAGGGCGAGCCGGATTTTCGTTGTACCGCCCGGCGAGCGTCCGACCCCAAGGTCAATCCGGTTCGGGTGCAGCGCCTCAAGCTGACGGAAAGTTTCCGCGACTTTATAAGGGCTGTACTGCGGCAGCAGCACGCCGCCTGATCCGACACGGATGGACGTTGTGGCTGCGGCGGTATGAGCGATCATAATTTCCGGCGAAACGCTTGTGAGCCCTCTTGTGCCGTGATGCTCGGCAAACCAGTACCGCTTATAGCCCCATCCTTCACTGAGGCGGGCGAGCTCCGCTGAACGGCGGAGCGTCTCGTGCGGCCCGTTTCCTTTGGATACGGGCGCCTGATCAAGTATGCTTAAATCAATCACTCGTCTGCCCCTTTCCTGACATGTATTGATACAAGGATAGGAAAAATGTTCAGTCTTCGTCAATTTCTTTGTTTTCTCTATTCTCTCCGGAAAGAAGGAGAATATAGGAAGTAATTTTTCGCCGTTTTTCGCCAAAAATTCTTATGTTTTATGAAACTTTGATATAATAAAAGACGTATATCTTAATAAACACCGGGATTCTTGTCCCGGAATTTAGTAAAAATGCGCACTTGCGGCGTGCTTAGCGGCACCCTTACAGAATAGGAGTGAATCATATGGCGATCTCTTTACAAAAAGGACAGCGGATTGATTTAACAAAAGGAAAAGCCGGTCTGTCAAAACTGCTGGTCGGACTCGGCTGGGACCCTGTATCATCCGGGGGCTTTTTCGGAAAGCTGTTCGGCGGAGGCGGTGCCAATATCGACTGTGACGCTTCCGTACTGATGCTTGAAAATGATAAAATGACAGACAGTAAAAACGTCATCTATTTCGGCAATCTGAAAAGCCGATGCGGCGGTGTCGTACACACGGGTGACAACCTGACGGGAGAAGGCGACGGCGATGATGAACAAATTCTCGTCGATTTGGCGAAAGTCCCCGCTCAGATTAATAAACTTGTGTTTGTCGTCAATATTTACGACTGCGTCAGACGAAAACAGGACTTCGGCATGATTCAAAACGCGTTTATCCGCGTCGTTGATCAGGCTAACCGCGAAGAACTGGTGACTTACAATTTAAGAGATAACTATTCAGGCAGAACGAGCCTGATCGCGGCTGAAATCTACCGCGAGGACGGCGAGTGGAAATTCGCTGCGATAGGTGAAGGCACAAACGATACGAAAATCGGCGATATCGTTAACCGATACGCCTAAACGAAAAAAAGGAGAGTGCACACATGGCAATTTCATTGGCAAAAGGACAAAAAGTAGATTTGACTAAAACAAATCCGGGTCTTTCTAAAGTCGTTGTCGGCCTTGGCTGGGATACAAACAAATACGACGGCGGACATGATTTTGATTTAGATTCCAGCGTCTTTCTATTAAATGAAGCAGGAAAATGCGCGTCGCCTGATGATTTCATTTTCTATAATCAGCTTGAAGGCGGAAACGGCTCTGTCGCACATTCAGGCGACAACCTGACAGGCCAGGGCGAAGGCGATGACGAAAGCGTAAGAGTCAACCTGAGCGCGGTGCCCGCGGCTATTGACAAAATTTCATTCGTCATCACGATTCATGAAGCGGAAGCGCGCGGCCAAAACTTCGGACAAGTTTCCAACGCGTTCGTGCGCATTGTCAATGAAGAAACAAATGAAGAGCTGATCCGCTACGATCTGGCTGAAGATTTCTCAATTGAAACAGCCATTATCGCAGGGGAGCTTTACAGACATAACGGCGAATGGAAATTTTCCGCGATCGGCTCAGGCTACCAAGGCGGACTGGCCCGTATTGCGACAGATTACGGCCTGCAAATCGGCTGAACCATATCAAACACAGAAGGGAGAGACGGCACATGGCTATTCAATTGGCGAAAGGACAGCGTGTTGATCTGACAAAAACGAACCCCGGCCTTACAAAAGCGGTGATCGGCTTAGGCTGGGATACGAACAAGTACTCCGGAGGGCATGACTTTGACCTTGACGCGTCGGCTTTTCTTGTCGATGCCCATGACAACTGTGTAAATGATCTTGATTTTGTTTTCTACAATAACCTTGAACACCCGAGCGGGGGCGTCATCCATACGGGAGACAACCGGACGGGCGAGGGCGAGGGAGACGATGAACAAATTATCGTCGACTTCTCAAAAATACCCGCAAATATTGAAAAGATCGGCATCACCGTCACGATTCATGATGCGGAAGCGCGCGGCCAAAATTTCGGACAAGTTTCGAACGCGTTCGTGCGCGTCGTCGATGAAAACAGCCAGAATGAACTGCTTCGTTTCGATTTAGGAGAAGACTTCTCGATTGAAACGGCGGTTGTCGTTTGTGAGCTTTACCGCCATGGGGCTGAGTGGAAGTTTAACGCCATCGGCAGCGGGTTTTCCGGCGGTCTGGCATCACTTTGCCGGAATTACGGCTTGCAGGTGTAAGCAGGAAATTACCGTTTTACTAAATAGGAGGAAAAAACTTGGATTTTCTACATCATATTATGTCGACCTACGCTTCCTTTTTTGATTGGAAAATGTGGGGTGAGGTGCTGACTGACCCTGTATCATGGGGGCTGATCGGTTCCTTGGTTCTGCTGGAAGGGCTGCTGTCGGCCGACAATGCGTTAGTGCTTGCGGTGATGGTAAGGCATCTGCCTGAAAAACAGCGGAAGAAAGCATTAACATACGGATTGTTCGGGGCATATATTTTCCGTTTTATCTTTATCGGGATCGGAATGCTGCTCATTAAGTTCTGGTGGATCAAAGTGCTTGGCGCGCTGTACCTGGCTTGGCTCGTCATTAAGCATTTCTGGATCGGAGAAGGTGATGACGATACGGAAGGCATGAAGAAAAATTCATGGATGGTCCGTACGTTCGGAATTTTCTGGGCCACTGTCGTTTCAGTTGAGTTAATGGATTTGGCCTTCTCTGTTGACAGCATTCTGGCCGCGTTTGCGGTATCGGAAAAAGTGTGGGTGCTCTTGATCGGCGGTATGCTTGGCATTCTCATGATGCGTACAGTCGCAAAAGTATTCCTTGTTTTAATTGATAAAATCCCTGAGCTTGAAAATACGGCTTTTGTGCTGATCGGGATTATCGCCGTGAAAATGGCGGCGAGCGCCTTTGATTATGAAATGCCGCACGTTGTGTTCTTCGGAATCATCATCGCTGCGTTTGTGGTAACGTTTATTATCCACTATTTCAACAAACAAAAGCAGGTTCAGGAGCAAACGGCTGCATCTAAAGAAGAATAAAACAAAAAAGGAGGGAGAGTTCATTTCCTTCCTTTTTTGTACCGATCATCATGAAGAGAAAGGAGGAAAATGATGAGGCAGGAAGAATTGGTGATCCGAAAGGCAGAGCCGGAAAACGATGACTGGGAAACGTTTCTGCTGCGGCCGCTGCCGGAACGTCCCGGTTACGAGCGGGAAAACGGGCTGGCGTTTACCCGGCTTGCCGTCCGGATTTTGGGCACTCCTTATGATGAGACGGAGTATTACAATAAGCTTTTCGAGCTGTCTTCTCATGAAAACATCCATGTGTTAAGCGAGACGCTGGATAAGACCATCGCGCCTGAAACGTTTCAGGCGCTCCAGCACATCCATTCGGTCAATCAAAAAGAGAAAGGGCTTTCGGTTTCCAGGTTTGTCGCGTTTCTCGATGGGGGCAGGCTGCTTGCCAAACACGCTGATCCGCTTATGCACCGCCGGCTGAGAACCGCGTTTATGACGCTTTTGGAAACCTTTGCGGACCGGCATGAAAACGGGCTGAATCATCCCGATTTCCGGCGTGTGCTCTTGGATGTGTCAAAGTTTTCGCTGAACCACCTGAATCCATGGCTTGAACAAGCCGATATAGAGCGTGAGATGCCGAAGGTGGTGTGGTATGGAGACGCTACCAAAAGCCAGCTCTATTTTCTCTATTATCTCATGCTGATCGGCTGTGACGTCCTATTGTTTCATCCGGCTGCGGAAGATCCGTTCAGCTTGATTGATCCGGATGAGGAACTCAGCTTTGTGATAAAGCTCCCCGCAACAGGCGGCCTTGAGCCATTCCCGAAAGAAAAGCCGGACAGAACGTCCACGACGGCCTACCGGTCAACGAAAGAAATTGAGCATGTGCTGAACCATGAGGAATCTATGATGTATAAGCCTTGGCAGTTCAGGGATCATACCCCGCAGTCCGTGACATTAAAAACGACGTATGATGAGTTATTTCTCATTGCGAAGGAGCGGGCGTTTATCCGGCCGCAATTTAAAGCGGACAGGGAGCGGGTGGCCGTTCCGAACCTTTTTGCGAAAGTGATGGGGGTTTCCAAAGATACGAAAGAATATTGGAATAGACTCCATACCGCCGCAGACTATCAGGAGACACACATGATCCGCAGTTTTCCGTTTACGGAAGAGCTGAAAGCCAACTACCAGTATCACTACAGTCAGGTTTTGAACGAAGAAGGAGCGATTGACGCGGACAGGCTGAAAAGAAGCAACATCTGGCAGTACAAGCATCTCCCGTCAGGCGTGCAGAACGCCATCGCCAATGTGATTTCTGACATGTGCAGAAACCCAGGGCTGAAGGCTTTGCCCGGGGAGCAGGCAAGGGATGCCGCAATCTATTTGTTCCGCCAGGCGACGAACCTGCCCGCTTCGCTGCTGCAATTGATTCAGACGTTTGATTACGCCCAAACCGTTCCGAAACTCGTTTTATATCATACGGAACAAAATGGCGAACTCACACGTTCTGACGCCGCCGCTCTGTTGTTTTTAAATAAATTCGGCGTCGATATCATCTTGTATAATCCGCCGGGGCATCAAGACATTGAGCATTATATTGAAGAAAGCCAATTTGATGTCCATTGGCTGGAGGACATGGTATTTCGGCAGGAATATAAGGAGCCGTCACTCGTAAGAAAGCTGTTTAGAACCATTACGCAAAAGCAGGGAGAGTAAATAAACATGACAGAAAATCAAAATCCGCTTGTTCTTGATAAAAATGAAGAGATTTCTGAACAAAAAGCAGATGACATCAGGGTGCAGCTGCGCCAAGACCCTGAGGTGCAGCGCATTTCACAGCAGATTGACGTGAAAAACCAAATGGAGCTGCTTGAGTACGGAAAAGAACCGGCAGTTGAAATCTCGAAGTTCTCCGACCGCATCTTAAATATGATGAAAACAACAAGTGTCACGGATTCAGGCACAATGCTGACGCAGCTCGGAAAAATCATGGACCGTTTTGACAAAAATGATTTCGATGAACCAAAAGGATTTCTCGCTAAAATGTTCAAACGCGGCAACAGCATGATTGAAAAGATTTTTCAAAAGTACCGCACCCTGGGCGGAGAAATTGAAAAAATCCACGTCGAAATTTCAAAATACAAAGATGAAATGGCAAAGACGAACCATACGCTTGAAGAGATGTATGAAAACAACATTAACTACTACATGGAGCTTGAAAAGTATGTCGTTGCCGGGCAGATGAAGCTTGAGGAAATGCAGGCGCTCATTCCTTCTTATGAAGAAAAAGCGGCCGGCGGAAACCAGCTTGCGCAAATGCAGCTTGATACGCTGCGTGACGGGCTTCAGGCGCTTGAGGAACGTGTCTATGATTTAGATATGGCGCGGATGGTGGCGCTGCAAACGGCGCCGCAGATCCGCCTCCTTCAGCGCGGAAATACGAAGCTCATCGGGAAAATCAATTCCGCTTTCGTCATTACGATTCCGATTTTCAAAAACGGCATCATTCAGGCTGTCACAGTCAAACGGCAAAAGCTTGTGGCTGATTCAATGAGCGAGCTGGACCGCCGCACGAATGAAATGCTGAAGCGAAACGCTGAAAATATCTCAAACCAAAGCGTGGAAATTGCCCGTATGGCAGGCCGTCCGAGCATTGACATTGAGACGATTGAAACGTCTTGGAATACGATTGTCAGCGGTATGCAGGAAACGAAACAGATCGAGGAAGAGAACAGACGTATCAGAGAAGACGGAGCGAAACGGATTCAACAGCTTCAGGATAATATTAAAAACGCAGTCTTAAAGAATTAACACACCCCGCTTGCTTACGGCAAGCGGGATTTTTTTGCGAAAAAAGATAATGACAATCTGTAAAGACAGGTGTAAACTTATACGGTAATCATTTTCGATTTGAGGTGCTGCTTATGAACAAACAACCTGCCGTCACTCCGCGAAAACTTCTGGCGATTGCCGGAATGGGCTGGCTGTTTGATGCGATGGATGTCGGAATTTTATCGTTTATTATCGCCGCGCTTCACACTGATTGGAATTTAACACCCGATCAAATGAAATGGATCGGAAGCGTCAATTCCATCGGTATGGCAGCGGGCGCCTTTGTATTCGGAATGCTGGCCGACAGGATCGGCCGGAAAAAAGTGTTTATGATCACGCTGTTATTCTTTTCTGTCGGAAGCGGCATATCCGCTTTCGCAACGGGATTGACGGTTTTTCTCATATTGCGTTTTCTGATCGGAATGGGGCTTGGAGGGGAACTGCCTGTCGCCTCAACGCTCGTGTCAGAAGCGTCCGCTCCCGAAAAGCGGGGACGGATCATCGTGCTGCTTGAGAGCTTTTGGGCCGCGGGCTGGCTTCTTGCGGCGGTGATTTCCTACTTTGTCATACCGTCATTCGGCTGGCAGGCCGCGCTGCTCTTAACGGCGCTGGCCGCATTTTATGCGCTGTACTTGCGGAGAAGCCTTCCGGAATCACCGGCGCATCAGGCATTGCCGCAGAAAAAAAGCATACGCGGGCAGGCGGGAAGTGTCTGGACGAAACCGTATATCCGGCCGACGGTGCTGCTGTCTGTCGTTTGGTTCTGCGTCGTCTTTTCATATTACGGCATGTTTTTATGGCTGCCGAGCGTGATGCTGATGAAAGGCTACAGCATGATTGAGAGCTTCGAATACGTCCTTCTGATGACACTTGCCCAGCTTCCCGGATATTTCTCTGCGGCGTGGCTGATCGAAAAAGCGGGGCGGAAGACCATCTTAGTCATCTATTTGCTCGGGACGGCGGGCAGCGCTTATTTCTTCGGTGCCGCGGATTCATTGGCCATGCTGCTCACAGCGGGCATGCTGCTGTCCTTCTTCAATCTCGGCGCATGGGGCGTGCTTTACGCCTATACACCGGAGCAGTATCCTGCGGCGATCCGTGCGACCGGTTCCGGCACAACGGCGGCCGTCGGCAGAATCGGCGGCATTTTCGGTCCGCTTCTCGTCGGATCGCTTGCAGCCCGGAACGTTTCGTTTACAGTGATTTTCGCCGTCTTTTGTGCGGCCATCCTGATTGCCGTCATCACCATTATTATTCTCGGAAAAGAAACGAAACAGACAGAGCTTGCGCAATGAGCACCCTTTTGGGGTGCTTTTTTTAGTGAGCGGTCTGTTGACAGACCTATATTTTTCCTTAATATTCCTTATTTTTAGGAGGGGAAAACTTCTTTTTTCAGGACAATGTCGCGAAAAAATTCTTGTTTTTGTAAAAAAAGGATAGGAAATCAGTTTGCAGCACATTCGGTGGAAACGTTCTCAAGCCTGATAAAAGCCCGGTTTCCTTTATAATTTATCCTCAATAAGGAGGATTAGAGAGTATTTAGAAGCATACCAGAGGAAAATAAGACACAGGGATGTTTTTAAAGTAATGATACAAAATAAAAAGGGATTATGATGTTTGTTTGACTTATTACAAACGTGTTACGGTATTAAAGATTGCTTATTATGGAGGGAAAATATGAATTTGGATGAGAAACCAATTAAGATAAAAGTCGAAAATGTATCTAAGGTTTTCGGAAAACAGACAAAAAAAGCCATTCAGATGCTGTCCAGCGGAAAAAACAAAAAAGAGATCCTGAAAGCTACCGGATCAACCGTTGGTGTCAATCAAGCAAACTTTGATGTATATGATGGGGAGATATTTGTCATCATGGGTCTATCGGGGAGCGGTAAATCAACTTTAGTTCGGCTGTTAAACCGGCTTATTGAACCGACTGCCGGGAATATTTATATTGATGGTGACATGATAACAAATATGTCAAAAGACCAGCTCCGGGAAGTGCGCCGGAAAAAAATCAGCATGGTCTTTCAAAAATTTGCACTGTTTCCGCACAGAACGATTCTTGAAAATACGGAATACGGCCTGGAGCTTCAAGGCGTCGACAAAAAAGAGCGTGAGCAAAAAGCGCTTGATTCGCTTAAACTTGTCGGTCTTGAAGGCTTTGAACACCAATTCCCAGATCAGCTCAGCGGAGGAATGCAGCAGCGTGTCGGACTTGCCCGCGCATTGACGAATGATCCTGACATTCTTCTGATGGATGAAGCTTTCAGTGCGCTTGATCCGCTGATCCGCAAAGACATGCAGGATGAGCTTTTAGACCTTCATGACTCTGTCGGCAAGACGATCATCTTCATCACGCATGATCTTGATGAAGCATTGCGCATCGGCGACAGAATCGTGCTGATGAAAGACGGTAACATCGTTCAGATCGGGACGCCTGAAGAAATTCTGATGAGCCCGTCCAATGAATACGTTGAGAAATTCGTTGAGGACGTTGATTTATCCAAAGTTCTGACAGCGGGCCACATCATGAAGCGCGCTGAAACCGTGCGGATTGACAAAGGGCCTCGTGTAGCGCTGCAGCTCATGAAGAATCTCGGTATTTCATCTATTTACGCCGTTGATAAACAGAAACAGCTTCTCGGCGTCATTCACGCGGCGGATGCGAAAAAAGCGGTGGAATCCGACTTATCGCTTCAGGATATTTTAAATACTGAATTTACGACTGTGCACGAAAGCACGTACTTGACTGAAATTTTCGATGTCGTGTCTGATGCGAATATTCCGATCGCCGTCACGGACGATAAGGACCGCATGAAAGGCATTGTCGTAAAAGGCGCATTAATCGGCGCGCTTTCAGGAAATAACGATTATATAAATGTTGAAGATTCTGCTGAACAAGCTCAGGATTCTTCTGTTCAGGGGGTGAAGTAAATGGACAGATTGCCTAGAATTCCGTTAGCAGATATCGTTGACCGGTTTGTTGACTGGCTTACCATGACGTTCGGAGGTTTCTTTGACGGAATCTCAAACGGTTTGGCCGCTTTCGTAAACGCGATTGTGAGCGGTTTGGGTTTCATCCCGTCTATTTTATTGACTGTTATTTTTGCAGCTCTCGCTTGGTGGATCAGTACGAGAGGAATTGCACTCTTTACGTTAATCGGATTCCTTGTTATTGATTATTTGGGCTATTGGTCGCCGATGCTGCAAACGTTGGCGCTTGTCGTCACATCTGTTTTGATTTCCATTATTATCGGGGTTCCGATCGGCATATGGGCGTCTCAGAAAGAAACGGTCCGCCGCATTGTTACACCGATTCTGGATTTAATGCAGACCATGCCGGCTTTCGTATATCTGCTGCCTGCGATTTTCTTCTTTAATATCGGGGTTGTGCCAGGCGTCGTGGCATCTGTTATTTTCGCAATGCCTCCGACGATCCGCATGACGGTTCTCGGTATTAAACAAGTTCCGGCTGATTTGATTGAAGCGACGGAAGCATTCGGTTCAACGACGTCTCAGCGTCTGTTCAAGGTTCAGCTTCCGCTTGCCACAAAAACAATTCTTGCCGGTATTAACCAAAGCATCATGCTTGCTTTATCAATGGTCGTTATCGCGGCCATGGTCGGTGCGCCGGGTCTCGGTTCTGAAGTATACAGCGCCGTGACACAGTTGAAAACCGGTGTCGGAGTGGAAGCGGGTATCGCGATCGTCATCGTAGCGATTACACTCGACCGTATCACGCAAAACATTAAAGTGAAGAAGAAGAGCAGGGGGAATGCCTGATGCTTAAGAAAATCATCGGTGTCGGCGTTACCGCTGCGCTGGCTCTTTCTTTGGCTGCCTGCGGTTCGCAGACTGATGGTAAGGCAACGGCTGCGGACCAGGTGAATAAAACCATTATCGGTATTGATCCGGGATCGGGGATCATGGCCCTGACGGATGAGGCCGTGAAGGATTACGGATTGAAAGACTGGAATGTCGTCACGGCGTCAAGTGCTGCCATGACGGCGACATTGAAGAAATCATATGACCGGAAAAAGCCGATCATCGTAACGGGCTGGACGCCGCACTGGATGTTCTCCAGATACAAGCTGAAGTTCCTTGATGATCCGAAAAAAACGTACGGAACTGCCGAGCAGATTCATACAATTACAAGAACCGGCTTCAGTAAGGAACAGCCTAACGCGGCCAAAGTTCTCAGCCAGTTCAAATGGACGCAGGACGATATGGGAGAAGTCATGATTGCCGTTGAGGAAGGCGAAAAGCCGGCCAAAGCCGCAGCTGAATATGTGAAAAAACACAAAGACCAAGTGGCTCAATGGACAAAAGGCGCCCATAAAGTTAAAGGGGATAAAATCAACCTGGCTTATGTGGCGTGGGACAGTGAAATCGCAAGTACGAATGTAATCGGAAAAGTATTTCAAGACCTCGGCTATGACGTGAAGCTGACGCAAGTGGAGGCGGGACCGATGTGGACTGCGATTGCGACAGGCAGCGCGGATGCGTCATTGTCTGCTTGGCTTCCGAATACCCATAAGGCATATGCGTCTAAATATAAAGGCAAATATGAAGATGTAGGAACGAGTCTGACAGGCGTCAAGATGGGTCTGGTCGTTCCTCAGTATATGAAAAACGTCAATTCAATTGAAGATTTGAAGAAATAACGAAGAAAAGCAGCCCTGTAACGGGCTGCTTTTTTTATGCTTCAAACGATTTGAGGACGGCAGCCGTTAATATCTCAATGCCTGTAAAGATGGCGCTTCGGTCAAATGTCATTTGGGGATGGTGAAGCCCCGGCTCCAGACCGCATCCTAGGCCGAGCATCGTCGTTTTTAAGTTCGGCACCTTTAACCCGTAAAAGTGAAAATCCTCTCCTCCGGTTGTCACAAGAGGTTCATCCACATGTTCTTCTCCGAGAATGCCGCTTATCGCAGATGCCATGATGGCTTCCGCCTCTTTGTTTCGCTCGGCTGCCGGGAGGCTGTGTTCTTTTTGCAGTTCGATTTTTGCGCCGAATGCGGCAGCCGCCGCCTCACAGGCTCTTTCGGTTTCGGCGGTTAATTTCTCCATGGCGGCATTGGTTTGTGCGCGGAGATCAAGGCTGAACGATGCTTTTCCCGGAATGATATTGGAACTCTCACCGCCTGCCTGAAGCTTTGTCATCTTCACGGAATGCGGGATGCCGGGATCAAGATGAATGAAGCTGAGTTTTTGGACGAGAAGAGCGGCGATTTCGATACTGTTAAGGCCGAGATGCGGTCTCGCGCCGTGGGCTTCTTCTCCGATAATCAGGCCTTCTATATGCTGGCTTGAGCCATGCAGAATGGACGGTGCGCATCGGCCGTTTGCCGTTTCCTGTACGGGGCGCACGTGCACGCCGTATAAGAAATCAACATCATCCAGTACGCCTTTTTCAATCATTTTCAGCGCTCCGCCGCCTTTTTCTTCAGCCGGCTGAAAAATAAAGCGGATGGTGCCCTTCGGAAGTTTCGGCTGACTCTTTAAAAGCATCATCGTGCCGAGCGCCATCGTCATATGTGAATCATGTCCGCATGAATGGTTCGCCTGAAAGACACCGTCCACTTCCTGCCACAGCGCGTCAATATCCGCCCGGACAGCCACAACAGGCGAGCCTTCTCCGATTTCGCCGACAACACCGGTACAATCATCAAACGTGCGGGTTCGGCAGCCGGCCTCTTTCAGTTTTTCAGTCAGATATTCAGTTGTTTGATATTCTTTCCAGCTTACTTCGGGATTAGCGTGCAGGTGGTCAAAAATATCCATAATGACTTGCTTTTCATGCGCTGTGAGTCTGTTCATGCCGTAAGTCCTCCTTCAAAAGCTGTCTGTTTTTTATTTTTGATATTGAAAACAGGCAATCGGTCTGTATATAATATAGCACATATCTGTATTTTCTGAATAGTTTATAAATTTAAAGCGGGATGGTGATGTTATGGCTGTGCCGAAGGCCGAACCTGTATTGAAAAAGAAGAAATTGTTTGTGATGCCTGATGCTTATGTGCTGCTGTTCATTGTCGCTTTACTATGCGCGATAGCGTCGTACATCGTTCCCGCGGGGGAATTTGACAGGGTGACAAAGGGCAGTGTGACGTCCGCCGTCCCGGGAAGCTATCATTCTTTAGACCAGTCTCCTGTCAGCCCGATCGCTTTTTTTACCGCGATTCAGGAAGGGATGACAAGTTCCGCGCCGATTATTTTTTTAATCCTGTTTACGGGCGGCACCATTGCGATTTTGGAGAAAACGGGCGCCATCAATGGATTGATCAGTAATGTCATCAGTACGTTCCGCACAAAACAGCTGCTGTTTATTGCGATTGTCGGATCTCTATTTTCGATCCTCGGCACAACCGGCATCGTCGTTAATTCCGTGATCGGTTTTATTCCGATCGGCCTGATCGTCGCCCGCTCGCTGAAATGGGACGCCGTGGCCGGAGCGGCCGTCATTTATATCGGCTGCTATGCCGGGTTTAACGCGACGATTTTATCACCTTCACCGCTCGGGTTATCACAAAGCATTGCGGAGCTGCCGCTGTTTTCCGGTATCGGCCTGCGGATTGCCGTCTACATTTGTTTTCTGTTATCATCTATTTTATATATTTATCGGTATACGAGAAAACTCAGAAAAGCAAAGGACGCCAGTCTGCTGGGGAACGATTGGTTTCCTGCGGCAGGTTCACTCCCGCAGGTTTCTGAGCCGGAGGACAAGCATGTCCCGTTTACCGTCCGCCATAAATTGATTCTGGCTGTTGCGGCTTTGTCGCTTGCCGGCTTTTTATACGGCGCGCTTACTCTTGGCTGGTCTGATTCAGAGATGGCCGCCGTGTTCATTTTTATCTCAATCGTGTCAGGCCTGATTGCGGGAATGGCGGCAAATGATATCGCAAAAACGTTTATTACAGGCTGTCAGGGGCTCGTTTACGGTGCGCTGATCGTCGGAATGGCGAGAAGCATTTCCGTTATCCTGGAACATGGAAAGCTGCTTGATACGGTAGTCAATGGACTAGCGTCACTGCTGCACGGTTTCAGCCCGATGGCAGGCGCAATCGGAATGTATATTTCCAGCGCCCTGCTTCATTTTCTGATTTCATCGGGCTCAGGGGAGGCGGTCGTATTTATTCCGATCTTGGCGCCGCTTGCCGATCTGATGGGCATCACGAGACAGGTCGCGGTTGAAGCGGTCATGCTCGGAGAAGGCGTCGTAAACTGTGTCAATCCGACTTCCGGTGTGCTGATGGCCGTACTGGCTGCCAGCGGCATTCCGTACGTAAAGTGGCTTCGCTTCATGATTCCGCTGGCGCTGATTTGGTTTGTCATCGGTCTCGTGTTTATCTGCATAGGCGTCCTGATCAATTGGGGTCCTTATTAACATTTTTGTCAATGATATTTCGGTTTATCATTATGAATCGGCAAGATATAATGGGAGTTGTAAGCCATTCTTAATAGTACGGGAGGAAGTCATGAATCAGCGTCGGAACGGACTTTCAAACGTGAATGGAAAGAGTGAGAGTGTGAAAGAGAAAGAACGAATGATTTGGTCAGAAGTCGGAATGCTTGTGGGCACACTGTCTTTGCTTGACATCATCGTACGCGGACTTGTTCTGAACTGTCCGTTTAGGGAATGGGCCGGAAGCTTGGCGGTTTTCTTCATTATAATTGTTTATTATTGCATCAGGGCGGGGGCGTCGGGAATGCTCATGCCGAGAATAGACACCAAAGAAGAACTGCAAAAGCGGGTGAAGCAGCAGCGGATAGATTCAATTGCGGTCACTTTTGCGGTAGCGGCGATTACGATGTACGACAGGGGGTTTCCCCATACATTCTTTGCTTGGCTGAAAATGATCTTTCTTTTTATCGTCTGCGGAGGCATTCTGTTTCTGCTTCGGTATGTCATTGTGAAGCTGTCTTACAGAAGAGCGATAAAAGAAATAAAAAAGAAATCATCTTGACAGGTGGTTTCTTTTTTTGTTTGAAAGCGGGAAGTCTTTTTAATTGATAGGAATATAGATTTGAATTCACTCTGTCACGTTGCTTTGATAGAGAGTGTGTGATAAGTTGAAATGTAAGCGTTAACAGAATTCTCCAGTCTTCACAACAGTTGAAAGGAGCTGAAGAAAGAGTAAGAGGAATTTTTGACTCCGCAGTCAGTCTTCAAAAATCAAATAAGGAGTGTCAAAAATGTTTGAAAAACGATTCAAAACCTCTTTACTGCCGTTATTCGCCGGATTTTTATTGCTGTTTCATTTGGTTTTGTCAGGCCCGGCGGCTGCAAACGCTGAAACTGCAAACAAATCGAATAAGGTGACCGCGTCATCGGTCAAAAACGGGACCATCCTTCATGCCTGGAATTGGTCGTTCAATACGTTAACACAAAATATGAAAGATATTCGTGATGCGGGCTATGCAGCCATTCAGACGTCTCCGATTAACCAAGTAAAGGAAGGGAACCAAGGAGATAAAAGCATGAGGAACTGGTACTGGCTGTATCAGCCGACATCGTACCAAATCGGAAACCGTTACTTAGGCACTGAACAAGAATTTAAGGACATGTGTGCAGCCGCGGAAAAATATGGTGTAAAAGTCATTGTTGATGCGGTTATCAATCATACTACCAGTGATTATGGCGCGATTTCTGACGAGATTAAGCGTATTCCAAACTGGACCCATGGAAACACACAAATTAAAAATTGGTCGGATCGATGGGACGTCACTCAAAATTCATTGCTTGGGCTGTATGATTGGAATACACAGAATACTGAGGTGCAGGCATATCTGAAACGTTTCTTGGAAAGAGCATTGAATGACGGAGCAGACGGGTTCCGCTATGATGCCGCCAAGCATATAGAGCTTCCGGATGATGGGAATTACGGCAGCCAATTTTGGCCGAATATCGCAAATACATCAGCGGAGTTCCAATACGGAGAAATCCTGCAAGACAGCGCGTCCAGAGATACAGCTTATGCGAATTATATGAATGTGACGGCTTCTAACTACGGGCATTCCATCAGATCCGCTTTAAAGAACCGTAATCTGAGTGTGTCGAATATCTCCCATTATGCATCTGACGTGTCTGCGGACAAGTTAGTCACATGGGTGGAATCACATGATACGTATGCCAATGATGATGAAGAGTCCACATGGATGAGTGATGACGATATTCGTTTAGGCTGGGCAGTGATTGGTTCCCGCTCAGGAAGCACGCCTCTTTTCTTTTCCAGACCTGAGGGCGGAGGAAATGGTGTAAGATTTCCCGGAAAAAGTCAAATAGGAGATCGCGGGAGCGCCTTATTTAAAGATCAGGCGATCACTGCGGTCAATACATTTCACAATGTAATGGCCGGGCAGCCTGAGGAACTCTCGAATCCGAATGGGAACAACCAAATCTTTATGAATCAGCGCGGCTCAAAAGGCGTTGTGCTGGCAAATGCAGGATCGTCTTCTGTCACCATCAATACTTCAGCGAAATTACCTGACGGCAGGTATGATAATAGGGCCGGCGCCGGTTCATTTCAAGTAGCGAACGGCAAACTGACAGGTACGATCAATGCCAGATCGGCGGCTGTTCTTTATCCTGATGATATTGGAAATGCGCCTCATGTCTTTCTTGAGAATTACCAAACGGGGGCAGTCCATTCTTTCAATGATCAGCTGACGGTCACCCTGCGTGCAAATGCGAAAACAACAAAAGCCGTTTACCAAATCAATAATGGGCAGCAGACAGCATTTAAGGATGGAGACCGACTAACGATCGGGAAAGGAGATCCAATCGGCACGACATACAACATCAAATTAACCGGAACGAACGGCGAGGGTGCAGCGAGGACCCAAGAATACACGTTTGTTAAAAAAGACCCGTCCCAAACCAACATCATTGGCTATCAAAATCCGGACCATTGGGGCCAGGTAAATGCTTATATTTACAAACATGATGGAGGCAGGGCCATAGAATTAACCGGATCGTGGCCGGGGAAAGCCATGACTAAGAATGCAGATGGAATGTACACGCTGACGCTGCCTGAGAATGCGGATACGGCCAACGCCAAAGTGATTTTTAACAATGGCAGCGCCCAAGTGCCCGGACAGAACCAGCCCGGCTTTGATTATGTGCAGAATGGTTTGTATAACAACTCCGGTTTAAACGGTTATCTTCCGCATTAATGGATAGGGCTATCATCACATCAGCGTGCCGGAAAACCCCCGCTTCTGGGAAAGGGACAGCGCGTCTTCAATCACGCTGAAAATGTGACAGCATCCTAAAACGGTTCCGTTTTAGGATGTTGTCAACAATCCGGAAACCATCACCGATATTTTTTTGTCCAAAAATCAAACTTTTCTCTTGCAAAAGTTTGTGAAGTGTTCCACAATATAAATGTGAAATACTTCACAATATAAAAACAGACACCACGAAACACTGGAGGATGAGCATACATGATGAACGAACGAGTGAACAAAGTAGCATTAATCGGAGCAGGTTTTGTTGGAAGCAGTTATGCATTTGCGTTAATTAACCAAGGGATCACAGATGAGCTTGTGATCATTGATGTAAATAGAGAAAAAGCCATGGGAGATGTCATGGATTTAAATCACGGAAAGGCATTTGCGCCTCATCCGGTCAAAACGTCTTACGGCACATATGAGGATTGCAAGGATGCCGATATCGTGTGCATCTGTGCAGGGGCCAATCAAAAACCGGGCGAAACGAGACTTGAGCTGGTCGAAAAAAATCTCGCCATTTTTAAAAGCATTGTCGGTGAAGTAATGGCAAGCGGATTTGACGGCATCTTCCTCGTTGCCACAAACCCGGTCGACATTCTCACTTATGCGACATGGACATTCAGCGGGCTGCCGAAAGAACGCGTCATCGGCAGCGGCACGACACTGGATTCTGCGCGATTCCGTTATATGCTGAGTGAATACTTCGGAGCCGCTCCGCAAAACGTACACGCCCACATTATCGGCGAGCACGGCGATACCGAGCTCCCTGTATGGAGTCACGCCAATATCGGCGGAGTGCCGGTGCAGCAATTGCTGGAGAAACATGCAGCTTACAAACAGGACGAGCTGGATCAGATTGTTGACGATGTGAAAAACGCGGCCTACCATATTATCGAGAAAAAAGGTGCGACATATTACGGAGTGGCGATGAGCCTCGCCCGCATCACAAAAGCGATTTTGCGTAATGAAAACAGCATTTTAACCGTCAGCACATATCTGGACGGCCAATACGGTGTAAACGACGTCTTTATCGGCGTTCCGGCCGTCGTCAATCGGAACGGCATCGCAGGTGTGACGGAACTTGAGCTGAATGAAACAGAACAGGCTCAATTCAGCCGCAGTGCAAACGTGCTGAAAGATATTCTCGCTCCGCATTTCGCTGGGTGAAACTTAAACTGAACTATCCAAATATATGTGGTACTAATAACCCCAAGGGGGAGACAAAATAAAACACCTTTATGTTGTAACTAGATATATATCTAAAAGACAACATTGAGGTGTTTTTTTATGGCGAAATGAAAATGCTAATCAAGTGGTATCATAACAGGAAAACCAGCACATTCTTCAGAAAGGCTTTTTCAAACATAAAAGTTTTGTTAAATGAGTAGTAGCATCAGTTTTTTCCATAAGTATAACGCTTGTTTTTAGATGCACTCTATCAATTCCTTCCTCCTTAGACACCAGCGTTCCTCTTAATAATCAGGACAGCAGCTTATATCAATGTGAGATAAACTAAAAAGGCAGACTGTTAATAAGTACCTAAAGAGGAATGCCCATTGTTAATGCCCCCATAGATTCCTTCCACGGATCATTAAAATTTAGATCAATTATCCTTAAAGAAATCTGATGAACACTGTGACCGCATCGTAGAGTAACTTGCCACAATTTTTTGGCTCAATTTGCGTTGAATAATACGTTGTTTGCAATTACTAGTGAGGTAGGAGACATATATCGAAACGGGCTCGGAAATCTGGTAGCCACAAACATAGCTGATTAGGGTAATCGTAAAACTTATTTTAAGGATAGTTAGAGTCAGTTTGATTCCTGATCATATTCGTATGGACATTTTGGTGCAGGTTAGATTACCGGATAATAGATTTATTATTATTCTGTAATATAAAAAAAGTTAAAAAATGAAATTGTGAAATAGAATATATGCTTAAACAGAGCGGTATAGATGCAACTCTTCTTAAATATGAATTTTTTTATGATAGTTAAATTTAGAATAGTAATTAATAGTTGTTCTTTTTTTTATGAATCAAATTAAATGCATATTAAATAAGGTGAGGACAATAGATTCAATATAAATAGGATAATTTTGATATAAATCTTGACTGGGATAAGTTCAACTGATATTTTAGATTATAATAACATGAAAATAATTGAAATAAATCAAATAAAGTGTATACATACCCATTATTTCCTTTTTTAATTTCTTGGTGTCTGTATTGTGAAGATGAAAAAGGTAAACTTATACTTATTCACATTCTAGGAGGTGATGTGATAAATTAATACGATTATTTATTGAACATCACAGATTTATACATAAGCACAATTAAAAAGAAGAGGAGAATATGGAAAAAATGATGAGCCAAAATGTAAAGGAAAAAGAAGATTCTTTAGACTTAACATCTATTTTAGATGAAATTGAATCAATTGATATTATGGAAGTTTCAGAATCGATGTTGCTTTCTGAAACAGGTGCAACAAGCGGATCAAGTTCCTCAAGCAGTACATCATGCTGCGGTTCTTGTTCGTGTGCTAGCTGCGGTGCTTGTACAAGCTGCGGATAAGTAAATTGTAGGGGAGTGTCCAAAGTTTGAAAACCAAATTAAACGAGCAAAACTCATTAGACCTAACATCTATTCTAAATGAGATAGAATCAATTGATATTATGGAAGTTTCAGAATCGATGTTGCTTTCTGAAACAGGTGCAACAAGCGGATCAAGTTCCTCAAGCAGTACATCATGCTGCGGTTCTTGTTCATGTGCGAGTTGCGGTGGTTGTACAAGTTGCGGATAAATTAAATGAGACAAGGACGAGATCATTCTCGTCCCAGTTCTCTTTTTCGTGATATAAAATTTAATGACGGGGATGGAGAATAAGATGAATGCTTTTCCGTGGTATATCATTAGAAAGAATCCTATATCCGTTGAAGACTTTTCAGGTTTCCGCGATATAAGATGGATAAAACAAATAGAGAAATTTAAAATGGAAGAATCAAGATATGAACAAGAAAAACAAGATACCATCAAAAGATTGGAGCAAATGTTCAAGAGAGACAAAAAAAACGAAATTATTAATGTGAAACGAAAAGTATACAATAATAAAATCATCAATCCTGATCAATATTCTGAGAGTATCTTAATGGCAACAAAGGATTATCTATTTAGAAAACAACAATTGAGAGATGCTGAAATTAAGCTAACTGCATTTTATGATGAAAAGCATTTGAGCGATCGCAAGTTAATGCAACGATTAATCAGTAATAATCATGAATTGACCAACCCACTCCCTCTTGTCAACTTGAATTTCTTCCATAAAGTAAATAAGTTTTTGGAGATAGATGTAAAGGAACACACAGCAAATATAAGGAAGGTTGATTATCAGTTAAGCAGAATTATATCAAGAGCGGCTTTGAAAACAAGTCCTTTTAGTTCTTTTACAAGTATAGAAATAAAAAAATTCAATGAAACACATACAAATAAACACAAAACAAAGGCTTATCACACGGAGATCAATTTTTTTCTCTTTCAGAAAATATTACATATACTTTCTATGGATAAAGAATATGCAAGAAACTTTCGTTATAAAATGTCGTCCTTCTATGAAAAAAATGATCATTTAATATTTATTCCGCAAATAGACTTGAACCGAGGTAAAGTCTTTAATAATGTTGAGAAAGAGTTCTCGGTAAAAAATAATATAATGTTCAGAGATATAATTCAATCTTTTCGTACCAACGAAACTTTGTCTTACGAAGAATTAACGGGTATTTTAAAACATTATATGGATAATAAGACGGTTGAATCATTTACTAATGGGCTGCTGAAAAAAGGTTTGCTGTTTGCGGATGTACAAACTGATGAATATTCCGAAAATGTGATAGAAGATTTTAAAAGAAAATTAGAAAAGTTACCGAATAACTCCGGAAAAACGGAAAAAATCATAAATATTGTACAAGAAGTGTATCAAAAAACGAGGGAGTATGAAACTCAATTCATACAGAACCGTTTTAAAATAATGAGAGAACTAAAAGAAATTATCTCGAAACTGGAAAGTGTACTAAGATATCCTATAGCAAGTGAAGTAATATTTTATGAAGACTATATTATCAATGGATCTAATGATTCTTTTAATATAGTGCAGAATAATTTAGAAGAAATAAATATACTTCAAAAGCTAGCATTAATGATTAATATTCCTATTCAAGTCCAATTTGAATTTGCTGAGGTTTTTAATAAGGAGTATTCTGATAGAGAAATTCCAGTTAATTCCCTGGAGCTGAAAGAAATATTTATGAGTGTAATCAAAAACTTCAGAAATTGGTCAGATTTACTTGCCCCAATTTCAAATTTGAAGTCAAAAAAAGCACTTGAAATGGAAGCGTTGAAAAAAGAAATAAAAAACCATTTTTTATTTCAGAAATCGAGAAAAATAAAAGAAATAAACATAGATAGACAACTAATAGAAGACTGGTATAAAACATTCAAAACAATTTTTACGGAAAAAAGAACTTATTCTTCTACAGCTCTCATACAAAAAAGTGGCAGTTATTATGTCTTAAATAAGCTGTATGCAGGAAGTCTGAGACTCTTTAGCCGTTTTTTTGAATATTTTCCGGAGATTTATGATGATACGGATTTTAGAGACTACACAGGACGGATATTCCCAAAAAATACAATAGAAATCAGAGAAGGATACGGGTTTAATGCGAATCGCCATAGAAAACTTATTCCAAATCGTTTGATACTTCCGAATAGCCGGGGAAGCGATGATGATATCAACAAAATTCCAATTGATAATTTGTACTTTAAATATAATAAACAGACAGAGCTTGTAGAGATTTTTTCAGGTGTTAACAATAAGAAAGTAGAAATTGAATGTCTAGGGAGCTTAGTGGATTATATGCTCCCAAATTCAGTGCGGATGCTTTTAAATTCAGTTGTCCCTCGCTTAGATACTGACTTTGTTAATTTATGGGAACATGAAGGTTCTGGGGATTCTTTTGTCATAGATCATATACCATCTATAAGATTGGGAGATATCATAATTTCCAGGGAGAAATGGCTTGTAAACACAGCTTTCTTTAAAAGAAGTTTAAGTGCAGCTAAAGATGCAAAAAATCTCTCTGAATTTTTTATTAAGCATGGTCTTCCTATGGAGTTTTTCGCGAAAAAATACCTAGGCGAGGAAAATTATCAACATGCTACCGCAAAAAAAACAGATATGAAACCGCAATATTTTAATTTATACTCTCCTATTTTTATTAAGGATTTCAAAAAGTTTCTAGAAAGTAACAGGATGATTATAATAGAAGAAATTAAACCGATTCCTCAAAATAGAGGTTTTAATAAAGAATATCAGATAGAAGTTTTGCTGGAGGATGAATAATTGGCTGATTATATAGAAGTAAAAGCATTTTTCTTTGGAAATGAGGCCGAAAAAGAACAAGTATATCTTAATTTTATTTTACCGTTTTTTTCCCCGATCCTTGGTCGTTTTCATGCAGAGCGGGGATGGACCGGAGGACCGCACTTTCGAATTATATTGTCAAAAAGTGATACAAGTATAATTGAAACATTTCCAAGTGAATTTAAGCGATACTGCACAACACATTTTCCTGAATTAACACAGGTCGAGATAGAAAACAATTTGTCCCCTTATTTGACTCATCAAGATATTATACCGAATATGGAAAGAAGAGAAAGCATTCCAATTTTGATTGAGAATCATTTAAGCGTTCTAATCGGACCCTACAATGAAGAATATATGTATAACACTTTTAATTCTTACGCTCATTTTGTAGCGCATACCAGAGCCCTTTTTATGATGCAAGAGTTTATTTCTGTTAATATTTATAAATTCAAAGAAATAAGCCCAGAAACACAGCTCAAAACTTTGACAAGAATGCTTTATGATGTTTTAGCATTTTCCAGTTATACGGACAAATTCTCTGTGCTAGTTTATGTTTCAAATACGGAAGGCGTTTTTTCAATAGCTGATAGTCTAAATAAAAAAAGGTCATTTGAAGACTCATTCTTAAAAATGTACAAAGCTTTAGAAATCCCTGCCTATTTTACAAATCAATCATACAATCTATCTATCGGTTCAAGCTGGTTTGATACTGTTTCAAAAATCGTAGATTATACAAAAAAAAATTTAGATGCTTTAGCAGATTCAGAAGATGGATTTTATTCGATTGAAAAACAGAAAGAAGATTTAGTAAAGAATATTGAAAGTATTGATAGCCCTTTTCATAAGAATCTCTTAAATCAAATTGATTCATTACTTAATCATAATGAGCATAAAATGTTCAAGTTTTTAATCAATATCATTTATAAGTCAGTTCATATGTTGGGGTTTACTTTTGTTAAGAAAAATTTTGCTTGCTTTGCTGTTTCCAAATATGTATTAGATAAGCATCATACAACATGGGAAGAGATTTTAAAAGAAAGAGAGCGAGTATAATGATATTAAAAACGCGTTCGAATTTTTCTATCATGCGTATAGATCAATCGATTCTCATAAAGAAAATAAATGGACAGCACCAAGCTGTTTTGTCTGATGAAGACTATAAAACTTTCATTGACATATTGGCGGAATACCGTAATCCAAAGATGTTATCTTTAGTCAACCAAAACAATGACTATTTGAAGCTGTTTAAGTTTGCTCTCAAGAGCGGTTTGCTCATAGAAGTGAAGGGAAAAACAAATCACCTTACAACGTTAATTACACAGAATATTGAGAACCGTTTTGAAGATTATGAAACAATTTTGGAAGATTTAGATGAGAGATCTATAGAATTAAAAGGTGCACCAGAACAGGTCATTTCTTTTTTTATGAATAATGGGATTCTTGATGATGAACGTGAGCAAAAATCCATAATTTATTTTAATGATAATATTAGAGAAGCTCCCCTAAAAAGTATATGTATAGAAATAAATGAAAGCGGGCGCAGTTTTCTGTTTAAGAAAAAAAGTAAGGAGCAATATGATTTCTTAAAAAGATATGCTAATCAATATCCAAAAGCAGATGGTGAACTTGCCAGAAGAATTTTACCTTTTTTAGTATACGTTTATGTCACCTCTGATCTATATGAGAGTGAACGCCAGGTGCAAGATACTTTGTTACTTGAGGATGGAACAATAATTTCGATTCCTGAAAAGGATATTACCGGAGTAATTGACAATTATGAGCGAAAGTTACCGAATGTGAATGATGATGAATTAACCATTATTCAAAAACTTGAATCTGCTTTTGTAAACTGCCCGTTGTTTAAGTGTGAGTTTAACTCAACTGAGACATCCAGAATAAATCAATTTATGGCAGCTCATTATCAAATTGATATTAACAATGATTTTAAATATATGAGTACACATATTAATTATAAAAAAGCTGCATTACATACTTTAATGCACAGCATAGAAAAATTCTTAACTTACGAATCTGAGAGAAATAAAGAAAATACTTTATGGATAGCAGATCTTGATAAAGATCGTTTTTATATAAGAGGGATTGCCTCATTTATAAAGAAAGAAAGCTCCATTCATCTTATTGAACGAATTGATATTACAGCAAAAAAATTGCTTCAAACGATTTATCATATGACTGAAATTAAAGAAGTATTAATTGGAATTGACTATTTGTTTAAAAAGGATGTCGGCATTGTTTATCTCATTGATGAAGATCATTATATCCTTTATAAAAGCGAAGTAACGACAGATTTTAATGAATCAATAATCCGGGGATTAACAGAGATCATAAGCAACAAGGCAAATGGTTTGCTTAAAAAAGGTGAATCGGTTGAATTATCCAGCTTTCAAGTCCGAGATATCGGTCGGAAAAGACCAAACTCACTAATATTGGCTGAGATGCTTGAAGTTTTTTCCGATTATGATATTAAAGAAAAACCATGGATATACCAACCACTATTTGAGTCCAGTAATTTATTAATAGGAAGTTTTCAATTAACCGGGGAGAATTTATCATGATGTACTCTATAAATAAAGATTACCAAAAAGTTAAAAAAGAAGATATTCATGGTAAAGTTAACTATTATGAAACTTCTTCTTATGTTTTTATCGGTCCGTATGTAAATGATATAGAAGATCCATGCTTTAACTGCTTTAAAGAAGCGGTTAAAGCAAATGGGAGCAGATATTATTGGTGCATAGAGCAGGAACGAACTGAGTTAACTAGCTTTAACCTATTTGCGGATGATGATAAATGTACGGAAGAATTAAGGGGCGCAGTACTAATTTTTAATAAAAATACAGGAAGCATTGAAAAGAAAGAAATTTACAAAAATGCTTTTTGTGAAAATTGCAGTTCTGATTTCTTTGAGAACAAAATACTGAAAGATAATCATAATGAAAAATTAAATAAAGAGGGTAGAGTCGTTTCATTTACTAATGTTATTAATAAGCTGAAGAAGCATGAAAAACTCTTAATTGATCAGGATACAGGAATAGGAAGAATGCTGTTCAGAGATGCAGAATCAGATGTTATCCCTATGTATGGTATTGAAGCGTATATCGGACAAAGGCAATATCATTCATATGGCCGGGCAGAGAGTCTAAGTGCCTCTAAGTATTCCGCAATACTTGAAATGATTGAGCGCCATGCGAGTATGATTCCCCAATTCACTAAACCGCTGCGTGCTTCTTATCATCAACTGAAGCAAAAGAAAATGGATGTAATTAATCCTGAATCTTTTATTTTGCATAAAAGTGTTGAAGGAGAACATTTATATTCTCATGATAAGGAAATTTATTGGACAGCGTGCCGACGTTTAGATAACAATAAAGAAGTTTTAATTCCAGAGCAGTTAATTTATTTTGATAACCAAATCATACGTGGAGAAAATCGATTTATATATGAGACATCAAATGGGGCAGCTCTTGGGAACAGTATGAAAGAAGCAGTTATGTACGGATTGTTTGAGGTAATTGAACGAGATTGTTTTTTGGTTCATTGGTATTGCAAAAAAACACCTAAAAGAATAGACGTTTCATCATCAAATAATTTACAAATCAAACTTGTTTTAAAACAACTTGACGATTTGGGCTATGACGTGCACCTTTTTGATATTACTCTAGAAACTGATATCCCCGCTGTATGGGTTCTTGCAGTAAACCGTAAGGATGGTGCGAATTTAAAGTATTACAATGCAGCAGGAGCTCACTACAATCCAGAAAAAGCTATTTTTTCTGGTTTAGTAGAGGTAGCCACATCTGCTTTAATTTATGAAAAAAAACTTGATAAGGAGAAATCCCATTTAAATTACTTAATACAAAATCCAAGTGGCGTAAAAAAGATGGAGGACCATGTTAATTATTATTCCTTTGAAGCAAATGGCAAAGCTTTTGATTTTCTTCTGAATAATCTGGAGCAAATGGAGCTAATAGAAGTGCATAAAATGACTCCAGCATTTCCATTTACGTATGATGCACTTAAAAGAGCGGTATTAGATAAGCACCCTGATATTTACATAGCTGATTTAACTCAATATTTAACTGAAAAATTAGATTTTCACGCTGTGAAAATTCTTATCCCAAGTTTGCAACCGATGACTTTTGGACTTCAAAATGAGCGTCTGAATTTGGAAAGACTTAATCAATATTGCGAAGATCTATCGCTTTTAAAAAATAAGGAAAGAGAGCCGCATCCATTCCCATGAGTATTACTCTTAATGACCTTACTTTTAATAGATATGAAAAGAACCGTAAATCTTTGTCTTTTCAATTTGTTTCACCAAGAGGCACTTCATTTAAATATGAAAAGGACCAGAAAAGAAACTCTCATCAAAATAAACCTTTCCGAAAACTGGCCCTATTTGTTGAAGAGTTGTTTCGATTTCAGAGTTATGAATACCAAAGTCCTTACTCATTTCATAAATATGCCCCCTCAGCTAGAGGAATCTATTGTTTATACCCTTATGTCATCTGTATGGGATATGTATGGCTTTATGATGCTCTGGACCATAGATGGGTGTGTATTGGATATGTCCCTTCTAAAGTTCAAGCTGTCGAGCTTATCATCTCTTGTGATTTCTGGAGGTTATGCTCTGTTTATGGAAGTTTTGGGCTTGCACTAGGATTGTTAGAACTTGGACATATGACAGCAGATATTAAAATGGATTCCGAAGATCATGGTTTTCCTGTTAAAAAGGTTGGCTACATGTTTAACCGTTGGCATTATTCAAAAATACTGAAGGCTCCTGAAGATATTCTTCTTGGATGTCTAATAGAGTTTGAGCAGTCAAAGCCGATTGATCAGCCTGACGTACGCCACAATATTTATAAGTATAAAAAGACTTATAACTATCAAAAAGAACTTCTTCAAATTGGCATTATGGACTACATAAATGCTTTGACTAAAATGGATGAAAGTCTTAAAAATAATGATTGGTTTTACGAGGAGTCTTCAAAAGGTAATAAAGCTCACAGACATTCAGGTAACCATGTATTTGGCTTACTGGATATTAGCTCTGCTTATTGTAACAAGACTTTTTTAGCACTCGTTTTATTTTTGCAAAATACTAAAGGAAGAATGAATAGGTCTAATCAGTTTTCAATTTATATTGCTGTTCAGAATATAGAAGATTGGAAAAAAGGTATTTATTATATAACTGAAAACGGGTGCAAATTAATATCATCTGATTTTGAAATAAAAAAATTCTTTTATGATACATACGATTTCTTTGAAATAGAAAGATCTCCTTTCACACTATTTGTTACATATACTGGTGATGGAGAAACAAATCAAGAAAGTATATATTATGCACATGTGGGAGCAGCTGGCCTTATTCAGTATGTTGCTAGGTATATGGCAGATGGGAAGGCTTATACAAGGCCCATTAAAAATATAAATGATTTATACTGCCACGAGAAATTTAAAACCGAACCTAATGAACAGGTCATTTATGCTATGCTTTTCGGTTACAACAATACAGGTATGAGGAAAGTTGAGGGGAGAGATTTCGTATGAATTGGCATTCTTACCATCTGTTTATTCATGATCAAGCATGTCATGATCTTTTTCTGAAAGAGTATTTAAAAAAGTTTTTAGACAAGGAAAAGGGTTTAATAAGTAAATTTTTTTTTATAAGATATTGGCAAGGAGGGCCGCATTTTAGGTTTCGGTTTCAAAGCCACAATCCTGAGAAGGTACTAAGAAAATTAAAAATTGTATTTGCTGATTTTTTAAAAAACTACAACCCTTCCTATAGGTTAAAAAAGGAACAATATTATCATAATCATACATTTGACGGAGAGCTGCCTGATGAAGAGGATATGTATTGGGTGGAAGATGGTCAGATAGTTTCTATTCCTTACAAGCCTGAGTACGAAAGATACGGAGGCTTTGATATTATGGAGGTTTCTGAGACAATTTTTCATCATTCAAGCCAATTAGCCTTGCAGGTTATTGAACAAATAAATGATCCTAATGTGTTAACAAAGATTATCTTGGCTTGTGATTTTTTTATGTTGGCTGAAAGTCAGTTAGCATATAGCCAGCGCAAGATATTAAATGAAAGATATCATTCGTTTTGGCTGCACTTTGCAGGTGAAAGTGAAACACCCATTGAAGAGAACCTTTCAAAAATAAAAAATGCATATAAAGCGAGGGTAAAAAAAACAGCCCCATTAGATCTCGATATATACCATACCTTTAAAAAAGTTTTAGAGGAACAGATTCGACATGCTACAGCCATAAAACCAGATGTAAATATAAATCATTTGATTTTTTCACATATTCATATGTATAACAATCGTATTGGGTTGCCACCTTATTATGAAAATCAGATTCCTGTTATTATTTCATAGACTGGAGTGATGTAAAAAATGAAATGGAACTTCAATCAATCAATTACTTATGAAAATACACTTTACAGAAAATATCATCTGCAATCAAACCATGCCCCCCATATTCAGATGATAAATGCCCCAAGAAGGGAATATGCTATTCATTCCTTAGACAGTGTTGGTGCAAAAGTGAAATATAAGTTAAAAAGTATAGAGAATTTGCCTTCTTTAGAAGTGGAATTATCAGAAGTGCTAAAAAAAAGAAGATCTTCCTGGGTATTTTCTGAACTGGATTTAACTTTTGAAATGTTAGAGCAGTTATTGACATATAGCTTTGGTATTAGTAATATTAGGGAAAAAAAGCGGACATATCCCTCTGGTGGTCAATTTTACCCCATAGAAGTCTATTTTGTGCCGACAGCAAGAAGTGTAGATAGCAATTTGTTAGAGGAGAAAGTGTATAAATATAACATAGATCATCAAGAGATTGTGGAAATCTGCGATTTTAATATTGATGATTTAAAAGCTTTTAGTGCATCTACTGATGTGGGTTTTTTTTCTATTGATGGATGTCAAATTGTTTTATTTTTGGTAGCTGAAGACAAGGATATATTTGTGAAATATCTTGAGTTTACATATAGAATTATTCATTTAGATGCTGGGCATATGGCTCAAAA
The DNA here is from genome assembly GCF_036961585.1 of Bacillus sp. JHAA. Taxonomy (NCBI): domain Bacteria; kingdom Bacillati; phylum Bacillota; class Bacilli; order Caryophanales; family Bacillaceae; genus Bacillus; species Bacillus sp. JHAA. The sequence continues at coordinate 138,442 of NZ_JBAMDE010000004.1, forward strand.
TTTTTTACTTACCAGTGCTGCTCTTGGACTTTCAAGTATTCCTATAGGAGGCTTTTATGAAAAAACAGTAAAACAAATACTCGGTTTAGATAATACGTCAAAAATGATTATTTATACACTCTTAGGGGGATAATCTGTATGTCTGAGAAGCTCATAAAACTTAAAGAAAACTATCAAATCATACGAAATCCGCAAAATCCAAGTCAAGTATTTGTTTATGATAAAAATAATGAAATGGTTTTTTTGAAATTTAGCATGAGTTCATTGGAAAAATTAGAGAATGTAGATTTTAATCGCTGGGGGCAGCATTTTCAATCACTTCAAATATTAAAATCCTCTATTGAAGGTAATATAATCATTTCATTATATAACAGATATCCAGATTTGTTTATCAGTACTAATAATAGCGAAGATTTAATGATTGATGCAAAAATACTGGAGAGAGAAAACATTATTAATTATAATCACTTTTATAGTACATATCAATTATCCAACCACCAATATGATTCATCTCGAATTTTTTTGTGGGGAGCTTCCCAAACAAATCTACTTGTTTTTCATCAGCTCATGAATCTCTCAATAGATGTCACACTTATTGTATCGTTAAAGGAAAAATTAACTCCATATGAAAATATTCTTTCAGGCAGAAGTCCATTTCAGCAAGTGCCGGACTTTATAAATAGTGTGAAAGACCATTATAACCTGGAAAACAAAAAAGCAAAGATTTTAATTTTTGAAAAAATATATGATTTTAAAACATTAGCAGGAAAAAACGTGATTCATATTGTTGACAACAAGATACTAGATAAATATGTTTTGCCAGAGCTATTTAATAGAATCGAATCCTCAAGAAATAAAGGTATTCTATATTATGGTTCTTATGAAAATGAGTTAGTGATCGGTCCCTTAGTATTCTCAGGTGAAACTGTTTCTTATTCCGATTTTCTTTTTAACTACGATAAAGAAACAAAGGCGCCATCTTCAGTTTTAAATTTCTTATCTGCAGGAATGATTCAACGGGTTATCTCATATCTTAATGCTGATTCACTAAAGTATCTGTCTGAAGATGCTCAGCTTCCCTTAAATTCTGTATTTTGCATTGATAAGTTTTCTCTTAACTCTAGGATAATCCAATTAAAGAGAGAGGTTTTAAAATGAAAGTTATTACTCAAGGTTTGAACAAATCATATAAAGATAAAAAAGTTCTGCAGGATATTAGCTTCACTATTGAAAATAACGAGATTGTGGCAGTATTAGGCCCTAATGGGGTTGGGAAAACAACCATGTTAGAAATTTTAATGACATTGAAAAAATACGATTCAGGTGATGTTCAAATATTAGGTCATAACTTAAATAAAGAATCTAATATTCAAAAAGTGCGTTCAAAGATCGGAGTTGTTTTTCAGGAGGGGGGGATGTATGCATACCTAAAAACAAAAGAAGTGTTAGACTTATTCGCCTCGTTTTATGATATATCTAATGATAGAATCAATGAAGTTGTTAACTTATTCTCGCTTACAAAACATATGAATACAAAGTATGAGAAACTATCGGGGGGTTGGAAGAAAAGAGTTTTGTTAGCTACTGCATTTTTAAACCAGCCTGAATTACTTTTTCTGGACGAGCCTACAACGGGACTTGATCCTAAAGCGACAAAAGATTTATGGGATGCTATTAAGTTGGCGAAAAATAACGGAACAACAATCTTATTGTCTTCTCATTCTATGGAAGAAGTGGATATGTACGCAGACCGCTCTCTTATTCTAAAAGATGGCAAAATTGCAGAATTCGATTCTCCAACAGTGTTAAGAGAAAAGTATCAATGTACGTATTTTAAAGAAGTGTATTTTGCTATTTTAGAAAGGGAGTCTTCACATAATGAGTAAATCTTTATTTAAATTATGTAAATATGATTTTGTTGTTTTTTTACGTGAACCTTTTTTCGCTTTACCAATTCTTATACTGCCTGGGATTTTCTTTTTTGTCTTTATGTCTATTTTCAAAGAACAGATTGGAGGAGCAGAAAACTTTGGTCCGTATATTCCAATTTACAGCTTATTAATCTCATTTCTCGTATTATTTTTTAATATTGGTCTTCAATATGTAACAGAAAAAGAAAGAGGAATTCATAAACGTTTAATTATGTCTTCTATTACAATATATCATGTAATTCTTACATATATTATTAGAGGAGTTCTTATCTCGTTAATTGGTTTTATTGAGATATTGCTTGTTGGTAAACTTGTTTTCCATACTATTTTGACAGATCATATGTTTTTATTCATTCTAACTTTCCTGATTGTAATCGGTATAACCTTGTTGTTTAGTTTATCTACTCATAATCTCTTTAAAAATTCAAGGCAAGTTCTTCCTTATACAATAGTCATGTTTCAATATGTATTATTTGGATCCGGCCTTATGTTTCCTATCGAGTCTGTTCCTGAATTTGTTAAGTATATTGTTTATATAAACCCATTTTATCACATGAAAAATTTGTTGTTATCTGTGTGGAATTGGCAACAGATAATCAACTGGCAAGGGATAGCATATTTGGTATTGGTTATTTTCGTATGTATATGCTTAATCTATATAAAATCGCGTTCTAAGGAATACTAAATTAAAGAATTGTGTATTGGCTGTTTTAGCGGCGTAAAATTTACACTATAAAAAAGCAGAATTGTTTAGAGGTATTATACTCCCCTTAGGCAGGCAGATGTTATCCTAATCTGCCTGCCTAAGGGGAGTATTTTCGATAACTATTATCTATAAATTCAAAGCCCGACAAATTTGCTTAGTGGACATTATTCTCAATTAGAAATGATATACGAGTGTCTAATATCCAGTTCGTCAATGTCAGGAAAATCGATGAAAAAGGATAGTCATAAAGCAGCCATGAACGAATGGTTGCCCTATGACAAAGGGTAGTTCAACAATTTGCTTACTATAAGTTAAATAGCATTTCTTCCCTTATAAAGTTTAAGTATAGAAATGTTGATTGCATAAGTATCAGGCATTTAATGAACTCACCTATAAGTGGGTAAATACTATACTATTCCATCTCTACTTGATAGGGGATAATTAAGTTTCACTAAACCCGATCTTCTTCGTTAATTCGCTTTTTTCGCCATTTCCTGAGAGGTTTTTACTCTCGCTTTTCCCATAAACAAAATGGTAACGGCCGCAATGACGATCGGCGTCAGCGCAAGCGTAAATACATATGTGATGCTTTGCGACATGGCGTCAATAATGCGATCCAGAATGTGCGGCGGAATATGAGCGCGCGTGCCGGCCTGGAAAATCTCCTGCGGATTTCCGATGTTCTGCATCGCACCGCCCGCTCCTTTCATGCCGCTGAATGAATCTGTGAGCTTGTTAGTAAACACATTCGTCTGGATGGTTCCGAAAATCGTCACACCGAGCGTCATACCGAATGATCTCAAAAACGAGTTTGTTGAGTTGGCGCTTCCGCGGTAACGCGGCTCCAGATCGTTCATGGACGCAGCCGGCAGCAGTGAGAAGTTGAAGCCGACGCCGAATCCTGAGATCAGCATGAATACCGTCAGCATCGTACGCGCCGTATCCGGTGTCATATTGGAAAGCAGCAGCATTCCGATAAAGAAAGCGACCACGGAAATCAGCATTAAAGTGCGGAATCGCACTTTTGTCTGGAAAATTCCGCCGATCATACTTCCGATAACAGAACCGATCATCATCGGCGTCAAAATAAAGCCCGCGCTTGTCGCGGTGCTTCCGTACACAGCCTGAACGAAGATCGGGATAAACACCGCTAAAATGACGAACGTGGCTCCGTAAAGGAACGCCAGAATCTGTGCCGTAGCAAATAAACGGTTTTTAAACATCCAAAATGAGATAATCGGTTCTTCCGCTTTTCTTTCCACAATAAAAAAGGCGATAAAGAACACGGCGAACACAGCGAACAGACCGATGATCTGCACGGAGTTCCAATCATACGTTTTTCCGCCGAGCTCAAGAGCGAACATCAGACCGACAATGGAAACCACCAGCGTGATTGCGCCGGCCCAGTCGATTTTCTGCTTCTTGTGTTCAAGGGATTCTTTATAATAACGAAGAATGAAAAACAATGATAAAATACCGATCGGCACGTTGATGTAAAACACCCAGTGCCAGCTGATGGAGTCGGTAATGAGCGCGCCTAAAAGCGGCCCGAGAACGCTGGACAGGCCGAAAACGGCACCGAACATGCCCGACATTTTTCCGCGTTTTTCCGGCGGAAATAAATCAAAAATGATCGTGAAGGCGATCGGCATCAGCGCGCCTCCGCCGATTCCCTGAATGACGCGGTAAATAATGAGCTGATCCATTGTTTGGGCGATTCCGCATAACGCGGATCCGATTAAGAAAAGAATAAGACCGAATAAAAAGAAACGTTTGCGTCCGTACATATCGGACAGTTTTCCGTAAATCGGCATACCGGCCATAACGGCTACCATGTATGATGCCGTCACCCACGCGAACTTATCGAAACTTCCGAGGTCCGCCACGATATTTCCCATCGCAGTGGCAACGATTGTATTATCCATAGCCGACATTAAAATGCCCAGCAAAAGACCGATGACGACAAACTTCGTCGAGGCGTCCTTCGCGGCTGTTTGTTCCATGCTTTTTCCTCCCATACTTACTTTTGATCATTAAATTTGCTATGATCATATTAGATTTGCCGAAAATTATCTTGATCGTCAAGATAAATTGATTTTATAGGGAGGCCTGTCAGTTGTCAACAAGAAATACCAGAAGCGAGACGGAGGAAACCGCGATACAGTTATTCCGAAAGATGGCCACAAGGACGATCCTTTTTCATCAGGCGGCCGCTCAATCTCTCGGTCTGTTTCCGACCGATTTAAAATCAGCTGATATCTTAAATGAAGCAGGCCCGATGACCGCAGGCGAGCTTGGGAAAAAAACCGGTCTCAGCACAGGTTCGGTAACGGCGCTCATTGACCGGCTCGAAAAAGCGGGATATGTCATGAGGAAAAAAGACCCCGAAGACAAACGTCGGGTGATTATCGTGCCGCTGACAGCCGGAAAGGCGAATGTGAAGCAATTGTTCAGCTCCTTATCCCAGTCCACGATCAGCCTTTGCCGGCAATATAAAGAAGAAGAACTGCGGCTGATATTCGATTTTTTAGGAAAAGCGACGGACATGATGGAAGACGAGCTTGAGAAATTAAAATAATATATCATAGCACGGCCCATTCATGAATAACTTGTACAAGTTGCATGAATGAGGGGGAAGCCAATGAACATCTTTTTAAGCTACATCGTTCTCGGGCTGTCATTGTCAGCACCTGTCGGACCGGTCAATGCGGCGCAAATTGACAAAGGCATCAAAAACGGCTTTTGGCATGCATGGATTTTCGGTCTTGGCGCCATGGCCGCGGACGGGCTGTATATGATTCTGATCTATTTCGGGCTGTCTCAATTTTTGACCGCTCCTTTTGTAAAAACGTTTTTGTGGCTCTTCGGTTTTTTCGTGCTGACCTATACGGGAGTCGAAACGTTAAAAAATATAAGGGAAGCCATGAATGTCAGAAGCGGAAAAGGAAAACCGGCTTTTTACAAAACATTCGGCGCGGGATTTTTTATTTCTCTTTCCAATCCGCTGAGCATTTTATTCTGGCTCGGCATATACGGCAGCATTCTCGCCAAAACCGCTGAATCCTTCGATGCAAATCAGCTTTTGATTTACAGCTCCGGCATTCTTCTCGGCATTTTGATCTGGGATTTTTGCATGGCGGTCGCTGCGAGCACTTTCAGAAATCTTCTTCATGAAACAGCGCTTCGCTGGCTGACGGGAGCGGCGGGTGTGTCTTTGATCGTTTTCGGATTTTATTTCGGCTGGCAGGGGATTCAAATGCTCATCTCATAAATAGAAGGACTGTCACCCATCGCCTGTCTCCATCATAACGTATCCTGACGATACTGGAGGTGGGCTGATGGCAAGCGAGCTGTACACAAAAAGTTGCCTTGAGGAAAAGTTGTTGGATCTGCCAAATTGGCAGAGAGTCGCTTTTGAGCTTCTATCAGAAAAAGTAGGTGATAAAGCGGACGCGTTTCCGTGCATTCCGGGACGTCAGGGATTTTTGACAGATCAGCTCCGGATATCCTTTGCGGGTGATCCCCGCGAAGACGGAACCCCGGAGGAAGTGGGGATGCTGCTGTCCGAGTACGGAAAGATCTCAAGGAATACCGGAAAATACGCGTCGCTGCTTGTGATTTTTGATACGCCTGAGGATTTAGCTGAGCATTATTCCGTTGAGGCGTATGAAGAACTGTTCTGGTCTTTTTTAAACCGGCTGAGCGGCTGCGACCCGAATGACTGGCCGGAAGACATACCGGAGGACCCTGAACATTATAAATGGGAGTTCTGCTTTGACGGCGAGCCGTATTTTATTCTGTGCGCGACGCCTGCGCATGAAGCGAGACAAAGCAGAAGCTTCCCGTTTTTTATGCTGGCGTTTCAGCCGAGATGGGTTTTCGAAGGATTAAATGATTCAACCGCGTTCGGACGAAACATGAGCCGGCTGATCAGAAAACGCTTAGAGGCGTATGATGAAGCCCCTCTTCATCCCCGATTGGGGTGGTACGGAGGAAAAGACAATTTAGAATGGAAGCAATATTTCCTCCGTGATGATGAGACGCAAGTGTCAAAGTGTCCCTTTTCTTATTTGAAGAGACTGTTTAAACCGACGAAATAAGCTATGATCCGGCAGGGCTGTGTCCCTGCTTTTTTTGTACGATCCATGTCACGATCGCAATGACGGCGAGAAAACAAAGGCTGACCAGAAAACCGGGCCGGCTCGATTTCTCAAACAGCGTCCCGGAGACGGCCGCGACAATCAGCACAAGGGCGATAACAATCTGAACGGTTCCCATCTTTGTCGTTTCAAGCAGTTTCTTGCCCGAGAACAAAATGAACAGCCACGTATAAAGAAGCATCAGGCCCGCCGCGGTTGTCATGTGTTCATATATATTTTTCGGCAGCACCAATGACAGGATGATGGAGACGATGAGTCCGGCAAACGTCAATCCTAGCGCAGGCCAGCAGATTTTTTTGTTTTCCTTTAATCTGAAGCATTTCGGCGCATCCCCGTCATCGGCCATCGTACAAAGCAATGTCGTCACGGCAAACAGCGAGGCGACGAGCGTGGAAAATCCCGCAATAATAAAAATCCCGTTAAAAATATCAAGAATGAGATCTAAATGAAAACCCTTCAGCGATGTAATAAACGGGCTGTCCTGTTCGGTGAATTTGCCCAGCGGCACTAACAGCAGCGCCAGGCCGAGAGAAATGACGTAAATCACCGCAAGAACGGCAAGCATCAGCCGGCCTGATTTTGAGGCTTCCTCCGGCTTTTTCAAATGCACGGTCATCAGCCCCAAGACTTCAATTCCTCCGAAGGCGTAAAACGCATAAATCAGTCCCGTCCATAAACCCATCGCTCCGTGCGGGAACAAATCCTTTGATTCGTTCGGCACCTGCACATCCGGTTTATGAGAAAATATACCGCACAACGCCAATATGGCGATCACGATAAACATAAAAATCGCCGCCGTCTTGACAACAGCGAGCACATTTTCCGTTTTTTGAAAAACGGACAGCCCCGTAAATATAATCAAAAGACCGAGCACCGCATAGATGGAGGCGAAAATCCACAGCGGCACATTCGGAAACCAATGCTTCGTAAACAGCGAGATCGCTGTCAGCTGGCTTCCCGTGATCAGCATCTCGGACGACCAGTACACCCATCCGTTGCTGAAACCGGCCCAAGTGCCGAAAGCCTTTCTCGCATAAGCGCAAAAAGACCCCTTTTCGGGCTGTTTGGCCGAAAGCTTCGCGAGCTGCTCAAAGACAAAATAGGTGCCAAGCCCGGCAATAAGAAATGAGATCAGCGCGGAATATCCGCTTTTGACAATAGCGATGCTGGACCCGAGAAAAAAGCCCGTCCCGATTGTGCAGCCGACGCCGATTAAGGAGAGCTGCCACCAAGCGAGATTTCCTTTAGGCTGGTCCTGTGATTTACCCATGAAGTTCAACCCCTTTATCAAAGCTTAGATTGCGGCCGTCAGAAGGGGAATATACATCCAATAAATTGCTTTACATGAAACAAACGGCCGAAGTTCATAATAGAAGAAAAAAAGGAGCAGTCTGATGACACAGCAATTTATTGTACCGCCGAAAAAAGGGCTCGGCCTGAAGGTTCACAAAGGGCAGATTATAAAAGTAGTCGATGTGGAAGGACAGCAGGTGGCTGACTTCACGGCGTATCATGCCAAGGACTTCTATGAACATCTTGATCAGGGCGCGACGATTGATGCCAACCAGTCCATTCATGTAAAAACGGGTGATCATATTTATTCGAATTTATACAAGCCGATGCTGACGCTGATTGAGGATACAGTCGGCAAGCATGACCTGCTGCTTCCCGCCTGCCGTCCGGATATGAACAGGCTTTTATACGGAAAGCATAAAGACGAGCTCCAGGATACGTGCTATGACAATATGAGCGGGGCGCTTGAACCGTTCGGGGTGCCGCGGCCGCATATGCATTACCCATTTGCCATCTTTATGAACACGGTGCTCGATGAGAAGGGGAACTTATCAGTCGAAACGCCTCTTTCTGACGCGGGTGATTATGTACGGCTCCGTGCGGAAATGGATCTCGTCGTCGCGTTTTCATCCTGTCCGATTGAAAAAGGAAAATGCAACGGAGACAGCATCACGGCGCTGCGGGTGGAAATCAGCTGATCCCGGTGTATTTGATTCACTTAAAATCTGCACCTGTGCTATATTTAACAGAGAGTCGTACATAGTGGCATGATTCATTTTCAGCATGAACGGGAAATGGATCATAAAGAAACAATGCAGGAGGAGTGATTGGGATGAGCATCCAGAAACAAATTATGAATGATCTCCATGTAAAGCCCTCAATTGATCCGAAACAAGAAATTGAGGACAGAGTGAACTTTCTGAAACAATATTTGAAAAAAACAGGTGCCAAAGGCTTTGTGCTCGGCATCAGCGGGGGGCAGGATTCCACGCTTGCGGGACGCCTCGCCCAATTGGCGGCTGAAAGCATCAGAGAAGAAGGCGGAAACGCTGAATTTATCGCCGTCCGTCTTCCGCACGGAACACAGCAGGATGAGGATGACGCCCAATTGGCGCTCAAATTCATTAAACCTGATAAATCATGGACATTTGATATTAAGTCCGCTGTCAGCGCGTTCGCTGATCAGTATAAAAAAGACACGGGCGATCAGCTGTCTGACTTTAACAAAGGAAATGTAAAAGCCAGAATGAGAATGATCGCTCAATATGCCATCGGCGGACAAGAGGGGCTGCTTGTCATCGGAACCGACCATGCGGCCGAGGCGGTGACCGGTTTCTTCACGAAATATGGTGACGGCGGAGCTGATCTGCTGCCGCTGACCGGATTAACGAAACGCCAGGGCAGACGTTTATTAGAAGAGCTCGGCGCGCCGGAACGCCTGTATTTGAAATTACCGACGGCCGATCTGCTTGATGAAAAACCGCAGCAGACTGATGAGACCGAACTCGGCATCACATACAATGACATTGATGATTATTTAGAAGGCAAGGACGTTTCTTCCGAAGTGATTGAGGCGCTGGAAAAACGCTACCTCAGTACAGAGCATAAGCGCCAGGTGCCGGCATCAATGTTTGATGATTGGTGGAAATAGAATGAAAAAAACCTCCCTTTTAAAAGGGAGGTTTTTTGTTTATCTCATTTTTATTTATCTACACTTTCATAAATCCCTACCCAATACCCTTTGCTGCTGTCGTAGTATTTGCTTTTGAAAATCCATTTTGTCCCATCTAAAACGAAAGAAGCAGCGAAGTTGCCGTTAGGGCTTTGAACGAGTTTGATGGCATTAATGCCGGCATCTGCTTTCGTTGAGATTGGGCTATTTTCCACGGATGCTGTTGGTGATGCGGCAAAGGCAGGAGCGGCAGACATCAGTAAGGCAAGAGACAGCGCAGAACCGGTTAACACTTTTTTGAATTTCATTTCGAGCACTCCCTTTTCAAATGAAATGTATTACAGTGTTAATAATTAGATTATTATCCATAAAATTCCTTCTTTATTTCTAAAATTTTTTTCTTAATTTGAAAAAACATCCCTTCAGAGGGGATGTTTTTTATTTCTTAAAGCAGTGCCTGATCTCATTCAGGGATTCTTTCATATGCGCTTCAGCATGATGACCGAAGTATTCGAGTGATACGAATCCGCCGTATTGCCTGTTCAACAGTTCTTTCAGAAAGGGTTCCTGCTGTAAATCGCCTTGCAGAACAGACACCGGCTTGCTGAGATACCAGTTGTCAAAATTCCAGTGATAGTTTTTCAGATGAATGTGGCTGACGGTATGATACAGTTTTTCCAAAGCGGACATTTGGTCAACGTGATTGACGTGTAGGTTGGAGCCGTCAAAAATGGTGCGGACCCGCGGATGTCCGACATCCTCCAAAAATGCCAGCGCCGCCTCCGGTGTATCCGCGTACGTATCGTAATGAATCTCAAGCCCGATATCGACTTCATAGTCATCTGCGAGCCGTGCCGCCTGCTGAAATTGATCAACCGCACGTTGCCACTTTTCCGGTGACGTCCGGTGCGAAGGAAGATTGCCGGCAAAGACTCTGATCAAGGGACTGTGCAGCTGTCGTGCCGCGCTTGATGCCCTTTGAACATCCTTTAACGCCTGCCTTTCATCCTGAGTGGCGAAGTCAGTGTACAAACTGACGGCAGGCACCCCGATGCCTTCCTCCTGAAGCTGCTGATAAAGCCTGTCGAGCGGGCCGATTTCCTCTATATATTGTTTAGCGTGTCCGTACCACAGTTCGATTCCCTCAAAGGAGTGCTCCTTCGCGAAAGAAATGATGTCGAAAATATGCTTTTTCTTAAATCCTGTCGTGCAAAAACTCAGTTTCATCGGTAATCCTCCCGTAACTGTCTATCATATGTGTACTTTTTCCCCGGGTGCGATACGGATAAACAGGTGAAAAGGGCAGACACTTTTTTATAAGCGGGGTGTGTCTGCATCAGGTCAGTGCGGCACACAAATTGTTTAACGCTTTTTTGCGTCAAAGTATTAAATAATTAACCGAAGTGTTGTACAATTAATTTCATTCGAGTAAGGGGGGAGAAGCCATTGAAAAAAGAAACGGAGCTGAGGGCCTTCAGTCCCGTCCGCAATAAACCGACTCGCGCTCGTTATGTGATATTGGTTCTTTTGTTTTTTATCACTGCGATTAATTATATAGACCGAGCCAGTGTATCTATTGTCGGCCCATCCATTCAACATTCGCTGAACCTAAGCCCCGCGCTTTTGGGCATCGTTTTTTCTGCGTTCAGCTGGACCTATACGGGGATGCAGATTCCAGGCGGGTTCATTTTGGATAAATTCGGGTCAAAACGGACATACGGAATTTCTTTATTTGTGTGGTCGGTTTTTACCGGAGTACAAGCTTTTGCGACAAGTTTCGGGTTTCTATTCGGCTGCCGCCTGCTCATCGGCATAGCTGAATCGCCGGCGTTTCCGGCAAACAACCGGATTGTCACGACATGGTTTCCAAGGCGGGAACGCGCCTTTGCGACGGGTGTTTATACGGCGGGGGAATATGTCGGGCTGGCGTTTGCCACACCGGTTTTATTCTGGGTGTTAACGGCATTTGACTGGCGCGCCGTATTTATTTCCTCAGGGGTGCTCGGAATTATTTTCTCCATTTTCTGGTTTAAAATGTATCACGAGCCGAACGGGTATCGGAAAGTGAATCGTGAGGAGCTTGATTATATTAAAGAAGGCGGCGGACTGACTGAGGTGTCTGATGCAGCCGGCAGGATATCGTGGGCGGATTTCGTCCAGCTTCTAAAATACCGCAAGCTTGTCGGATTGTATATCGGCCAATTCGCCGTAGCCTCCACGCTGTTCTTCTTTTTGACATGGTTTCCGACTTATCTGGCGGAGGCAAAGCACATGGCTTTCTTAAAAGTCGGCTTCGCCGCATCAATTCCGTATATCGCCGCCTTTTTCGGCGTATTGTTCGGCGGGTATTGGTCTGACGGCATGATGAAACGGGGGGTGTCGGTGAACGTTGCCCGGAAAACGCCCGTCATCCTCGGTCTTCTGCTGACAGGCTCCATCGTGCTCGCGAATGTTACGGATTCTGCTCCCGCGGTTTTGACGATCTTATCCATTGCTTCTTTTGCGCAGGGCATGTCCAACATATCCTGGACGATGCTGAGTGAGGTCGCGCCAAGCGAAACAATCGGATTGGCAGGGGGCGTCTTTAGCTTTTTCGCCAATATGGCCGGTATTATCACCCCGCTTATCATCGGGTTTATCGTTTCTGCGACCGGTTCTTATAACGGAGCGATTCTGTTTGTCGGCGCTGTCGCATTTATCGGGGCATTTTCTTATATTTTCATTGTCGGAAAGGTGGAACGCATTAAGCTCCGATAGAAAGAAAAACTCATCTCTTCTTATAAAGGATGGGTTTTCTTTCATTGCATTATCTCTATATTTCAATATTGAGTTATCATATAATAAACATAACTTTTTCATTTCTTAGGAGGATTTCGCCGAAGATGAACGCAAAACGTGCCATTCCCGTAAGAGAAAGAAATATCGTACTGATCGGATTCATGGGTGTCGGAAAGACAACAATCGGCCAGCTGGTCGCTAAGAAACTATACAGAGACTTCATTGATATTGATCTGCAGATTGAGAAAGATTTCAATATGTCCATCCCTGAAATGTTTGAGAAAAAAGGTGAAGCCTTTTTCCGTCAGACTGAAAAGGACTATATATTAGATATCTGCCGCAATACGAAATTCAAGATCGTGTCGCTTGGGGGCGGTTCGTTTAAACAAGAGGAAATCAGACAGTGCTGCCTTGAAAACTGCCTCGTGCTCCATCTTGATTTATCATGGGAGAATTGGAAGCAGCGGGCTGACCTGCTGATTGAAAGCCGTCCCGTTCTGCATAACCGTTCCATGGATGAAATGCAGCAGCTCTTTAACGAGCGCCAAAGCATCTATGATAAACATAATTCAAAAGTGGCGACGGATAATCTGGAACCAGAAGAAATAGCCGATTATATCGTAGAAACGTTAAAAATCGGCTGGGACCTGTATCAGCCGATGTAAAAAGAGCCGTGACGCTGTGAGCGCACGGCTTTTTTGTTTTTAAACAAACGTTTATTAAAATGTTTAGAAAATGAGTGTAAAATCGTGTTAAGATAGAGTCAGAAAATTAAATCTTATAAAACAAAGGAGAATAATCGGATATGCAATTATACGACTTGCCGCTCGACCAACTGCAAACCTATAAACCAAATAAAACCGCTCCTCATGACTTTTCGGATTTTTGGGCATCATCATTACATGAGCTTGCAAAGGAAGAGGCAAAGCCTGAATTGAAGGCTGAAAGCTACCCGGCTGACGGCGTGAAAGTATTCCGGCTGACATACCGAAGCTTCGGCAAGGCGGAAATTGAGGGATGGTACGCCGTTCCCGACCGGCAAGGACCGCATCCGGCCATCGTGAAATATCACGGCTATAATGCGAGCTATGACGGGGATATACATGACATCGTAAATTGGGCGCTTCACGGATATGCCGCGTTCGGCATGCTTGTCCGCGGCCAGCACAGCAGCACAGATACAAGCGTCTCACCGCACGGACACGTTCCCGGCTGGATGACGAAAGGGATTTTAGATAAAGATACATATTATTACCGCGGCGTGTACTTAGACGCCGTCCGGGCTTTGGAAGTCATCAGCGGCTTTGATGAAGTGGATGAAACGAGGATCGCCGTCATCGGCGGGAGCCAGGGAGGCGGACTTTCAATCGCCGCGGCGGCACTATCTGACATTCCGAGAGCGGTTGCGGCCGATTATCCTTATTTAAGCAATTTTGAGCGGGCCATTGATGTCGCTCTTGATGAGCCGTATCTTGAGATTAACTCCTTTTTCAGAAAGAACGGCAGCCCCGAAACGGAGAAGGCCGCGATGAATACACTGGCCTATTTTGATATCATGAATCTGGCGGACCGCGTAAAAGTTCCGGTGCTCATGTCCATCGGGCTGATTGACCGCGTGACCCCGCCGTCGACGGTATTTGCCGCGTACAATCATCTGGTGACGGAAAAAGAATTGAAGGTTTACCGGTATTTCGGACATGAATACATACCTTCTTTCCATACGGAAAAGCTGGCCTTTCTGAAAGCGCATCTGAAAGGCTGACGACAGCGAAAAGCCCAAGTACTTGGGCTTTTTTCAGGAATGATCACGGAAAAGGACGGATACAGATGAAACAAAGGATCATCGAAGAATTAAAACGAATTGAAGCACAGCACGGCGTCAAGGTGCTTTACGCCGTAGAATCAGGGAGCCGCGCATGGGGGTTTCCGTCAAGCGACAGCGACTACGATGTGCGGTTTCTCTATGTGCCGAAAAAAGAATGGTACTTTTCGATCGAACCGCATAGGGATGTCATAGAAGAGCCGATCCATGACATGCTTGACATCAGCGGCTGGGAACTGAGAAAAGCGCTGCGGCTTTTTAAAAAATCAAATCCGCCTCTTTTGGAATGGCTCTCTTCTGAGATGATCTATTATGAAGCTTTCTCAGCGGCTGAAAAGCTTCGAAAACTGAAAATCCGCGCCTTTTCGCCTGAAGCCGGCATCTATCATTATCTCAATATGGCAAAACGGAATGAAAAAACGGAATTGCGGGGCAGTGAAGTGAAGATTAAAAAGTATTTTTATGTTCTGCGTCCTCTCCTTGCCTGCAGTTGGATTGAAACGTTCGGCTCCGTACCGCCGATGTCATTTCCCGTACTGGCCGATGCCTTATTGACGGATGAAGCGCTCATTTCTGAAATCAATACACTGCTTACAAGGAAAAAAAGCGGTCAGGAGCTGGCTCCGGAACCGAGAAATACGATCATTCATGCATTTATAGAAGAAGAAATAGAACGCATCGGGCACTATGTCAAAACGATCAAAATGCCGAAACCTGACATAACGGAGGAACTGAATCGGCTATTGATTCAGACCGTCGAAGAGGCGTGGGGGGAAAAAGGCGGAAATTGACGATTGCCGTCATTTCCGTCCGCCTTTTTTCGGCATAATCCGCCTGCTATCTAAGAAGCTGATTGTGGTAAAACCACAAAAATTTATCAGAATCTTTGTATTTTTAGAATATTGTGAGAGGATGTTTTGTCCATTTACAATAGACTCATACAAATACTTCTTAGATTGCGGGGTGTTAAGGTTGGAAGTGATTACAAGAGATTTTTTCTTATTTTTATCCAAGAGCAGCTTTCTCAATAAGATGGCGCGAAGCTGGGGAAGCCGTGTGGCAGCCGGCAAAATCATCGGAGGAATGGATTTCCGCAGTTCTATCCCGACAATCCGACATTTGAACAGCCAGGGGCTGTCAGTTACTGTCGATCATTTGGGGGAATTTGTCAACAGCGGTGATGTCGCGAAAGAACGCACCGAGGAGTGCATGCAGACCATCGCCTTAATCGCTGATGAACAGCTGAATTCCCAAGTGTCATTAAAAATGACGTCTTTAGGTCTTGATATAGATCTCGATCTCGTCTATGAAAATATGACGAAAATCCTCCAGACGGCTGAAAAACATAAAGTCATGGTGACGATTGACATGGAAGATGAAACGAGATGCCAGAAGACGCTGGATATCTTTAAAGACTTCCGAAGCCGGTATGAATATGTAAGCACCGTGGTGCAGGCCTATCTGTACAGAACGGAGAAGGATCTTGATGACCTCAGCCCGCTGAATCCGTTTCTGCGGCTTGTCAAAGGGGCCTATAAAGAATCGGAAAAGGTGGCCTATCCTGAAAAAAGCGACGTCGATGAAAATTATAAAAGACTCATCCGCAAACAGCTTTTAAAAGGACATTATACGGCAGTTGCCACGCATGATGACAAAATGATCGAGTTTACAAAACAGCTTGCCAAAGAGCACGGCATTCCAAACGACCGTTTTGAGTTTCAGATGCTGTACGGCATGCGCTCGCAAACCCAGCTCAGCCTGGTGGAAGAAGGATACCGCATGAGAGTCTACCTGCCTTACGGGGATGACTGGTACGGCTATTTCATGAGACGGCTCGCTGAACGCCCCTCAAACATCGCATTCGCCTTTAAAGGAATGACTAAGAAGTAAAAAAGGGAGAGATGACAATGACTACACCTTATAAACACGAACCATTCACGAATTTCCAAGATCAATCGAACGTTGAAGAATTTAAGAAAGCGCTTGCGACGGTAAATGAGTATCTGGGAAAAGATTATCCGCTCGTCATCAACGGTGAAAAGGTAGAGACGGAAGCGAAAATCGTTTCAATCAATCCGGCTGATAAAGAAGAAGTCGTCGGAAAAGTGTCAAAGGCGTCCCAGGAGCACGCTGAGCAAGCGATTGAAGCTGCTGCGAAAGCGTTCGAAGAGTGGAGATACACATCCCCTGAAGAAAGAGCGGCCGTTTTGTTCCGCGCAGCTGCCAAAGTCCGCCGCAGAAAGCACGAATTCTCCGCCCTGCTCGTCAAGGAAGCGGGAAAACCTTGGAACGAAGCTGATGCAGATACGGCTGAAGCGATTGACTTCATGGAGTATTATGCACGCCAAATGATCGAACTGGCAAAAGGCAAACCGGTCAACAGCCGTGAGGGCGAGAAAAACCAATATGTGTACACGCCGACTGGAGTGACAGTTGTTATTCCGCCGTGGAACTTCTTGTTTGCGATCATGGCAGGAACAACAGTGGCGCCGATCGTTACTGGAAACACAGTGGTTCTAAAACCTGCGAGTGCTACACCTGTTATTGCAGCAAAATTTGTTGAGGTGCTTGAAGAGTCCGGATTGCCAAAAGGCGTAGTCAACTTTGTGCCGGGAAGCGGAGCAGAAGTAGGCGATTATCTTGTTGACCATCCGAAAACAAGCCTTATCACATTTACAGGATCACGTGAAGTCGGTACGAGAATTTTCGAACGCGCGGCGAAAGTGCAGCCGGGCCAACAGCATCTGAAACGCGTCATTGCAGAAATGGGCGGTAAAGATACGGTTGTCGTTGACGAAGATGCGGACATTGAATTGGCGGCTCAATCCATCTTTACATCAGCATTCGGCTTCGCGGGACAAAAATGTTCTGCAGGTTCACGTGCAGTTGTCCATGAAAAAGTGTATGATCAAGTATTAGAGCGTGTCATTGAAATTACGGAATCAAAAGTAACTGCTAAACCTGACAGTGCAGATGTTTATATGGGGCCTGTCATCGACCAAGGTTCTTACGACAAGATCATGAGCTACATTGAAATCGGAAAAGAAGAAGGCCGTTTAGTAAGCGGCGGCACCGGAGATGATTCAAAAGGCTACTTTATCAAGCCGACGATCTTCGCTGACCTTGATCCGAAAGCAAGACTCATGCAGGAAGAAATTTTCGGGCCTGTCGTGGCGTTTTCTAAAGTATCAAACTTTGATGAAGCGCTGGAAGTGGCCAACAATACTGAATACGGTTTGACAGGCGCGGTCATTACAAATAACCGCAAACATATTGAACGGGCGAAACAGGAATTCCATGTCGGCAACCTGTACTTCAACCGCAATTGTACGGGAGCGATTGTCGGCTACCATCCGTTCGGAGGCTTCAAAATGTCCGGCACTGATTCAAAAGCGGGCGGCCCGGATTATTTGGCCCTCCACATGCAGGCGAAAACAATCAGTGAAATGTTTTAAGAGGGACTGAATGGGCATCCTCCTCGCGGGGGGTGTCCATTTCACCATAAACATATAAAGCGGAGGAGGAAATGCCATAGCAAACATTCAGTTGATTATTTCCATTTGTATTTATATGGCGGGTATGCTGTTTATCGGTTATTTCGCCTACAGACGGACGTCAAATCTGACGGATTACATGCTCGGGGGGCGTTCTTTAGGCCCTGCCGTCACAGCGCTCAGCGCGGGAGCGGCGGATATGAGCGGATGGCTCTTGATGGGGCTTCCGGGTGCTATGTTCTCGACAGGATTAAGCGGCGCTTGGATTGTGCTCGGGCTTGTGCTCGGGGCGTGGGCGAACTGGCTTTTCGTGGCGCCGAGACTGAGAACGTATACCGAAAAAGCGGGGAATTCCATCACCATTCCGGGTTTCCTTGAAAACCGTTTCGGTGATCATACGAAGCTTCTCAGACTGTTTTCGGGTCTTGTCATTCTCGTCTTTTTCACATTTTACGTATCATCCGGCATGGTATCCGGAGGTGTCTTATTCAACAGCATTTTAGGGTTGAATTACCACACGGGACTGTGGGTCGTGACAGGCGTCGTTGTCGCCTACACCTTGTTCGGGGGCTTTTTGGCGGTAAGCTGGACGGACTTTGTTCAAGGGATCATTATGTTTGTGGCGCTTATTCTTGTGCCGATTGTGACGATTTTCCATACGGGCGGCCCGGGGGAAACCGTTGCCGATATCCGTTCCGTCAACCCGGAACTGTTTAACATGTTCAAAGGGACGACCGTCCTTGGCATTATTTCTTTATTTGCGTGGGGGCTCGGCTATTTCGGGCAGCCGCATATTATTGTGCGCTTTATGGCGATCACGTCTGTGAAAGAAATCAAACGTGCCAGACGGATCGGAATGGGATGGATGATTTTGTCTGCACTAGGCGCGCTGTTTACGGGTCTTGCGGGAATCGCGTATTACCACCAGAACGGACTGAAGCTGGCTGATCCGGAAACCATTTTTATTCAGCTCGGCAACATTCTGTTCCACCCGATTATTACGGGATTTCTCATTTCTGCGATTTTAGCGGCCATTATGAGTACGATTTCGTCTCAGCTGCTCGTTACGTCCAGTTCTTTAGTGGAGGACTTGTATAAGTCCATGTTCAGGCGTTCAGCTTCTGATAAGGAACTCGTATTTCTGGGGAGAATGGCAGTGCTTGCGGTGTCAATCATCGCTTTGGTGCTCGCCTGGGAGAAAAACAACACGATACTTGGTCTTGTCAGCTATGCATGGGCGGGATTCGGCGCTTCATTCGGGCCGGTCGTACTGCTCAGTTTATTTTGGAAACGGATGACGAAATGGGGGGCACTCGCCGGCATGATTGCGGGAGCGATTACCGTAATCATTTGGGCGAATGCCGGTCTTTCAGACTTTTTGTACGAAATCATTCCGGGCTTTGCTGTAAGCCTTGCCGCTGTATTTGTCGTCAGCTTATTGACACAGGCTCCGTCAAAAGATGTCACAGATCAGTTTCATGAGTACCGTGATACACTTTCTCAATAAAAGCAAGGAACGAGAGGAAGAAGGGACCGCCCTTTTTCCTCTTTTCACGATACAGAATTCCGGATTATGCCGTTTTGGGAATATGTGAATTTTTTTCTATACAAAAAGTCACCCCGCAGAGTATGATAAAGATAAAAAGAGCATAGGAGAAATAGGTATGGAAGAGCTTTTAGAGAGAGTTTTTTCATTTACGGACATTGATAAATTAATTGATTTCATCAGTTATGAATTGCAGAAGCCCGTTATTCTGGAAAGCGCGGATTTCTTTTTGCTTGCCTATAATTCTTATTACATTAATCACTTCGACTCCGCCAACCAGCAGACGATATTTTCAAAAAAATGCCCCGTGCAGATTTTTGAAAGGTTTCTGAAGGACGGGGTGATCGAAAAGCTGAAAACCGTTCCTGAACCGTTCCGTGTCGAAAAAATAGACAGTATCGGACTGAATCAGAGAGTGGTTGTAAGCGCAAAACATAAAGGCGAAGTGATGGGCTACATCTGGATTCAGGAGCTCGACCGAAACTTGACGGACGAGGAGCTCGATTTTTTATATGAAACTTCATTCCATGTCGGAAAAATCATCTATAAAACGAACCGGCTGAAACAGGAAAAAGAAGAGAGAGCGGAAGACCTGGTGAAACGGGCGATCTTTCAGCAATTCTCCTCTGAAAAGGAGTTCAGGCGGGAAGCGGAAAAGATGAACGCCGTGCTGCCGTCGGTTTTTTCGGTAGTCGTCCTGCACGCCGCAAATGGGGATGGGGAGGCAGTCGAAGATGTGAAGGAAAACATCAAATCGTACTTGAATTTGCGGGATAAAGTCAGTCACGTCTTAACCATTGATTCCAATATTGTCATCGTCGTCGCAAGCTTCTCGCAAAAAAGCTCCGGCACTTCGGCAGCATCTGAATTTATCCACAAACTGCTGACTCATTTTCACTTTCAGAAGATCCCCACTCCCATCTATATCGGAATCGGCAATGAATACAGCAGCATCCTGAAGCTTGGCAAAAGTTATATAGAGGCCCTTGAAGTCATAAAGGCCGCCGAAATTACCGGAAACCAGGAAAATATCCCGTACGAATACAGTAAGCTCGGGATTTACCGCTATCTTGAAAGCATCGAAGAAAAAAACGCCTCACTGGAATATGTAAACGAAGATTTAGCGTTATTAAAAGCCAAAGACAGAGAAAGCAGTACCGAACTGCTGAAAACGTTAGAAATCTATCTCCTCAATAACTGCAAAACAAAACCAGCCGCAGAACAGCTTTTTATTCATCAAAACACATTGAACTACCGTATCAAACAGATTCTTGACATGACATCAATTAATTTAAACGACTTCAGGACAAGGTGCCAGCTGTATCTCGATATCATGCTGATGAAAAAGAGATAAAAAAGAAACCAGTCGCCGTACTGGTTTCAGTTTTAATACCTTCCCGCTTATCAATCTCAGAACCTCACTTCTGAATCACTCCTTTTCCGCAAGAGAGAAATGAATAAACACTTCTCCTCAATATGTGTTATACTTTCATTGATATTGATTCTCAATTAAAAATGTTTGAAGTATAGATATAAACGGGAGGCAGAACGATGGCGGAAAATCATGAGGTGTATGACGTCACGATTATAGGCGGAGGCCCGATCGGCCTGTTTGCGGCTTTTTATTGCGGGATGCGCGAGCTGAAAACGAAAGTGATCGAGTTTTTGCCGCGGCTCGGAGGGAAAGTGTCTATGTTTTTCCCTGAAAAAATCATCCGTGATATCGGCGGAATACCCGGGATTGCCGGAGAACAGCTGATTAAGCAGCTGAAGGAACAGGCTGCGACATTTGAGCCGGATATCGTGTTGAATCAGCGGGTGACCGGATTTGAACGGCTGGAAGACGGAACCATTGTGCTGGAAAGTTCCAAAGGGGAAAAGCACTATACGCGCACGGTGATTTTGGCCGTCGGCATGGGGACGCTTGAGGTCAATGAACTTGACAGCGCGGATGCGAGCCGTTATTCGGGAAAGAACCTTCATTATAAGGTGGAGAAGCTTGATGCGTTTCGAGATAAGCATGTCGTGATTTCCGGAGGGGGAGATACCGCGGTTGACTGGGCGAATGAGCTGGAACCGATTGCGGCGTCTGTTACCGTCTTGCACCGCAGGGAGGAGTTCGGCGGTTTGGAAAGCAGCGTGGCGAAAATGAAGCGGTCTTCCGTGCGGGTGCTTGCGCCATATCGTCTGAAGCATCTCAACGGCACCGGAGAACGGATCGAGAGCGTCACCATTTGCCAAACTGAGTCCGGACTTTCTGAAGTCATCAAGCTTGATGAGCTCATTATCAACCACGGGTTTAAAATTGATCTCGGTCCGATGAAGGACTGGGGGCTTGAGATAGAAGAAGGCAGGATTAAAGCTGACAGACATATGCGGACGAATCTTCCGGGCGTGTTTGTCGCCGGTGACGCCGCCCATTATGAAAGCAAGCTCAGATTGATTGCAGGCGGTTTCACGGAGGGGCCGACCGCCGTTAACAGCGCCAAAGCCTATTTGGACCCGCAGGCGGATCAGATGGCGATGTATTCGACTCACCATAAAAAATTGGTGACACAATAAAAAAGGGCTGACCCCCGATGTTGAGTCTGGGGGGTCAGAAAAGCATTCCGGCGTATCAGCTGTGAACGAGCATGTCTTTCATTTCATTTCGTATAAACGCAAATAACTGTTCCTGATTTTTCACGGCGGTAAACCCGCAGCCGGCGGGGACGTCTTCGCCCATGCAGATGACGGGAGGGCGGTTTGCTGACGGATCCGGTGATATGCCGATTTGTTTTCCGGCGCTGATCAAATGCTGAGCGGATTCTTTGCCCGTACAGATAATCATTTGCAGAGGAGACTCGCTGATCGTGCGTTCGATCATGGAAATGAACCGCTCATCTGCGATATGTTCATGGGTGATATAAAACGGGCATGATTTTGAGTCTGACAAGTTTTCTGCTGCTTGACGGCTTCCTACAATGAGTGAATGCGGAGAATCAATTTGACATTCGGATAGGACAAAGCCCCGTTTTGTCAGTTCCGTCTTTGCGGCCTCAGTCGCTGCATTCAGGCTTGCGGTCACCCGGCGGATGTCGATCTGCTTGAAAGCCAGTGTGTCAAAGAATTCGCATACCGCAAGGCGTGATGTGAAAAATAGTTGTTCAAAGGTGCTGATCTGTTTCAGGATATTTTCGTTTGCGGGCATTTTTTTAACGATCCGCTTCGGCCATTCAATAACATCGGCGCCATATTCGCGCAGCTTGTCTGTCAATGTATGTTCTTCATCGCCATGAGTGACAACCATGATATGCTGCCCGATGAACGGCTTGCTTTCAAACCAGCTGTGTGTTTGAAAATTGACAATATCACCAATGACGATAATGGCTGGGTTGGTGATGTTTTGGCTTTGAACTTTTTCATGGATATCCTGAAGCGTTCCTTTAACGCTCCGCTGCCGCCCCCACGTCCCCCATTGAATGACGAGTACGGGAACGGAAGGGGATTTTCCGTACTCCGTAAGCTTACGGCATATAAATGACAGATTTTTAACGCCCATGTAAAACACAAGCGTTTGAACGCTTCGGGCAAGCCCTTCCCAGTCGAGATTCGGCCTGCCGTGCAATGATGTATCATGAGCGGTGATCATCGCGAAGGACGAAGCGAAATCACGATGAGTGACGGGGACTCCCGCATACAGCGGCGCTGCGATTCCCGAGGTGATGCCGGGCACCATTTCGTAGCGGATGCCGTGCTGATGAAGCGCCTCTGCTTCTTCGCCGACTCTGCCGAACACACTTGGGTCTCCGCCTTTCAAGCGGACTACGGTGCAGCCCTCCGCCGCTTTTTCAATCAGCAGGGCATTTATCTCAGACTGTTTCATAAAATGGCGGTCGGGCAGCTTTCCGCAATAAATGAACCGGCAGTCCGGTGAGGCATATTCAAGAAACTTTGGGTTTGCGAGCCGGTCATACAAAATAATATCCGCTTTCTCCAGAGCCTGTTTTCCTTTTACGGTGATCAGCCCCGGGTCTCCTGGTCCGGCACCGACAAAATATACGATTCCGTTTTTCATGATGGCGTCATCCCTTCAGCAGTTTAAAAAATGAAGGACCACTTGAAAAAGTGATCCGGTCTTTGCTCAATACAGGAGGTATACATTCTCTCCTTCAATCAGTGTTTCGTATGTTTTGACACAGCCATGATCCGGCTCTTGGACTTTTCCGTCTTCTAAGGAGATTTTCCAGTCATGCATCGGGCAGAAGACGTATTCTCCGCTGACGATGCCTTCAGCCAGGACGCCCCCTTTATGGGGACAGCGATTTTCGACGGCGCGGACGCTCCCGTCAGAAAGCTTAAATACGGCAAGCTCTTTATCTTCTATATATACGGTTTTTCCTAACTCCTCGGGTAATTCGTTTACTTTGCCTATGCAAACCTTTGTCATATCTTTATTCACCATGTCCGTTCCCCCTTACTGTTTTATGAAGTCGTGACGACATTTTCGAATAGATCTTTAGATGCTTTTTTATCTTTAAGGAAGTATTGCCACGGATCTTTGTGGACAGAGAGTGTCTCATTCATTCTGTCGTTGAGCTCCTGCCGTTTTTCCGGATCGTTTAATACGGATTGGACATGAGATAAACCGACGCGCTCAAGCCATGCGGATGTCCGCTCCAGATAGTTTGCCGTTTCTCTGTAGTACTGAAGGTAAGCCCCCGCATATTCTAAGACTTCTTCATTCGTTTTTACTTTCATCAGCAAATCACCGGCGCGCAAATGGGTTCCGCCGTTTCCGCCGACATAAAGCTCCCAGCCTCCGTCGATGCCGACAACGCCAAGGTCCTTAATGCCTGATTCCGCACAGTTCCGCGGGCAGGCGGACACGGCCATTTTGACCTTATGAGGCGTATTGAGCCCTTCGAATTTTTTCTCAAGCGCAATGCCCAGTGCCATGGAGTCTTGCGTGCCGAAGCGGCAGAATTGTTCGCCTACGCACGTTTTTACCGTGCGGAGTGTTTTTCCGTACGCGTAGCCTGACGGCATATCAAGCTCGGCCCATACTTTCGGCAGGTCTTCTTTTTTGACGCCGATGAGATCAATTCGCTGGCCGCCTGTCATTTTAACGAGCGGGATCTCATATTTGTCGACGACATCGGCGATCTTGCGGAGATCCTGAGAGTTGGTCACGCCGCCGTACATCCGGGGCACGACTGAGTATGTTCCATCTTTTTGAATATTGGCGTGCATCCGTTCGTTCACAAAACGGGATGTTCTGTCATCCTCGTATGTAGCCGGATTAATCATGCCTAAGTAGTAGTTGAGGGCAGGACGGCATTTGGAGCAGCCCTCCGGCGTTTTCCAGCCGAGCACGTTCATGATTTCTCTTGTATGGGACAGCCCTTTGGCTTTGATTTCTTCTACGACTTCATCTCTCGACAGTGATGTGCAGCCGCAAATCGCTTCTTTTTGCGCGGACGCGTCAAATTCTGAGCCCAGTGTATATTGAAGAATGTCTTCCACGAGCGGTTTACAGCCTCCGCAGGAACGGGATGCCCCGGTGCATGCTTTGATTTCGTCCGTAGATGTGCAGCCTTTTTCCTGAATGGCTTGAATAATCGCGCCTTTTGAAACGCCGTTGCATCCGCAGATGATTTCATCGTCGCTCATCGCCGCGGTCATGCTTGCGTCTGCTTCCTGATCAAGAGGCTGTAAGATTGATATTTTGGAAGTTTCGGAGATATCGGCTTCTTTTTGAATCATAGAAAACAGGCGGCCGCCCTCGCTGCTGTCGCCGAACAAAACAGCGCCGACAATTTGATTGCCCCTCAGGACGATTTTTTTATAAATGCCGTCCTGCTCATCGAACACTTTAATCGCTTTTTTGTCCTCTGATTCGTTAAAGTCACCGGCAGAGAAGACTTCGACGCCTGATACCTTTAATTGAGTGGAGAGAACGGAGCCTTCATACGGTTTTGTTTCAATGCCGCAAATATGTTTGGCCAGCACTTTTGCCTGTTCATAGAGCGGCGCCACAAGACCGTATGCGATTCCGCGGTGCTCGGCACATTCACCGACCGCGTAAATGTGCGGAATGTCAGTCTGCATATAATCGTTGACAATGATTCCGCGGTTTACCGGAATGCGGCTTTCTGTGCCAAGCTGTGTATTCGGGCGGATGCCGACCGCCATGACGACCAGGTCAGCTTCGATGCTTGTGCCGTCTTTGAAGCGTACCCCTTCGACACGGTCAGTACCGAGAATTTCTTCGGTTTGCTTTTCAAGGAAAAAGGTCATGCCTTGTTTTTCTAATTCGTTTTGCAGCAGGCGTCCCGCCGCTGCGTCAAGCTGGCGCTCCATCAGGAATGGGGCGAGGTGGATGACAGACACGTCCATTCCGAGATTCAGCAGTCCGCGTGCGGCTTCCAAACCCAGCAGTCCTCCGCCAATGACGGCTGCTTTTTTATATTGTTTTGACGCGGCGAGCATCGTGTCTGTATCTTTTATATCCCGGAATGCCGTGACGCCTTGTTTGTCTGCGCCCGGAATCGGAAGGATAAAAGGGACAGAGCCTGTCGCCAGGATGAGTTCATCGTAAGGCTGGATTCTGTCTGCATCGGTGATGACGGTTTTGTTTTCCGTGTCGACTTTGATGACTGTTTCACCGGTATACAGCTGAATGTTGTTTTCTTTGTACCAGTTCCAATCGTTTAACGTAATGTCTTGAATGTCGGTATCGCCTTGCAGCACTTTTGACAGAAGGATTCGGTTATAGTTGGGATGAGGTTCGGCCCCGAATATTGTAATCTCGAATTCGTCTTTTGAAACACGCAGTATTTCTTCAATCGCTCTTACCCCGGCCATTCCATTTCCAACAAGGACTAGCTGTTTTTTTCCCATCAGATGATCCGCTCCTTATCTATGTTTTCTTTAGCGTAGCACAGCAAAAACAAATATTTAAGGTGCATGTTATGAAATGTAACAAAAAATACTAAAAAATCTAAAAATTTTATGAAAAATTATATAGGGCTGATTCGTACCGCACACATCTTAAAACCGGGCATTTTACAGTCCGGATCCAAGGCTTCACCAATTAAGTCGTTGACGTTTTGCGTGTCAGACCAATGGATGGGAACAAACAACGTGTCTTTTCGTACTTTCTCCGACCATCTGCTCCGGACCGTGATGCTGCCCCGGGGGGATTCTATTTTCACGAGAACACGGTCTTCGATATGATAGTCGGCCGCCGTTTTTGGATGGATTTCCACAAAGGATTCGAAATGTCTTGCAGCCAGGGCAGAGCTTTTTCTCGTTTGGACACCCGTTAAGTAATGAGACATCACCCTTCCTGTGATTAAATAAAGCGGATAGCCGGCGCTCGGTTTCTCTTTCGGGACGGCCGGTTCATTTGGAATCACGCTTAATTCAGCTCTGTGATCGGGATGGGCAAATGAGTGCTCAAACAATCGCCCGGTTCCGGGATGATCCGCTTCAGGACATGGCCACTGAATGCCGCCTTCCCGCCTGAGCCTGTCATAGGTGATGCCAGAGTAATCAGCAATTCCGCCGCGGCTCGCTTCTCTCAGTTCGTTAAAGATTTCCTCCGACGACGTATAGGGAAAATAATGCCCTTTACCAAGAGCCGAGGCAATGTCACAGATGATCTGCCAATCATGTTTCGCTTCTCCGGGGCAGGTGCGGCTCGCTTCTCTTAATGTCACGCGGCCTTCTACATTTGTCATCGTGCCTTCGTCTTCCAAATAAGAGGAGGCGGGTAAAATCACATCCGCGAATGCCGCGGTCTCAGAAATAAATAAGTCAACTGCGACAAAGAATCTCAGTTTCTTGATTGCCTGCTTGACGAAATTCGCATTTGGGCCGGAAACAGCCGGATTGGAACACATGAGAAACAGTCCTTTGATGTCGCCGCTATCTATTTTTTCTATCATTTCATAGGCTGAGACCCCTTTTCGCGGCAGCTCTTCCTGATGAATCCCCCACACCTTCGCAATATACGCCCGGTGTTCTTCAATTTCGATAGAACGGTAGCCCGGAAGCTGATCCGCTTTTTGGCCGTGTTCTCTCGCGCCTTGTCCGTTGCCTTGACCGGTAATCGCCCCGTAACCTGAGAAGGGCTTGCCGATTTTTCCCGTGATCAGCACCATATTTAAGAAAGCTTTCACTGCCGCGGTACCGTCAGTCTGCTGTTCGATCCCCCGCGCTGTAAACAGCATGCCGGATGTTTCCTTGGCAAACTTCACGGCGGCCTTTCGTATATGCTCCAAAGGAACACTTGTCTGCTCGGAGATCTCGTTCAGATCCAAAGCGTCGGTATGCTGTTTGAGCTTATTGAATCCGTTTGTGCGTGTGCGGATAAAGTCTTTGTCTGTAAGCTGTTCGTCAATGCAGATTTTGACGAGTCCGTTTGCCAGGGCTGCGTCTGTGCCGGGCTTGTTTTTCAGGTGAAGATCGGCTATTTTGGTCGTCGCCGTTTCCCGGGGATCAATGGCGATAATGTAAGCCCCGTTTTCTTTCGCTTTATCAAAATACGGCATGATCGTCGGCTGGCATTCGGCGATATTGGTGCCTGCCAGGATGATGACACGTGTATGCGGGATGTCCGATAATGGATTCGTCAGGCCCCTGTCCGCGCCGAATGTCTGGCCGGCCGCCGTTGCTGCGGCAGACATACAGAGCCGCCCGTTGTAATCGATGTATTTCGTCTGTAAGCCGACCCGTGCGAACTTTCCAAGCAGATAGGCTTCTTCATTTGTAATTGAGGCGCTCCCGTAGACGGCCATCGCATCATTGCCGTGTTCGGTTTGGATCAGATTGATTTGTTCCTTTATGCGATTCAGCGCTTCAGCCCAAGAGACAGGCACAAATTCACCGTTTTTTTTAAGCAGGGGGCGTGTAATGCGGGAAGAGTGCACGGCATGCTGATGGGCATTCATGCCTTTTGTACATAAACGGCCATGTGTCGTCGGATTATCAATGCCGATTGCAGTGTATTTCTTCCGTGCCGCGAAGGTTTGTTCCGTAAGCTGCATTTTGCATTGCATGCTGCAGAACGGGCATTGCGTCTCATATGTTTTTTCCGATTGGACATCTTGCAGTTTGTCACGGAAATAACGGAGCATCGGTTCAGTCAAAAAGCTTCATCCTTTCGTATGGCGTTTTCCCGGCAGACAGGTTTTGCAGCAGGGATATGTCTGAACAGAGATTTTTCAGAAGCTGTGTCCGCATATCTTCTTCAAACAGTATTTCTCTGATATGGACGAGGCCGAGTCTGTCAACCCATTGATAAATCGCTTCGTTGTAGTGAGCCGTTTCGCGATAATATTGAATAAGGCCTTTCATCATAGCGGCGGTACTGTCTTCGTTATCCGTCACACAAAAAAGGCTGCCGGCGCGGGCTTGTTTTCCGCGGACGCCCCCGATATAAATCTCCCAGCCAGTTTGTGTCTGAAGCGCGCCGATATCCTGAATGTAAGCATCGGTGCAATTGTTTTCACATGACAAGCTGACGGATACATAAGCGGGTACGGCAAGTGTGTCGGTATCTCGTTCAATCCTGCTTGCCAGCTCTTGAAAGGAGCGATGCTGTCCGCACGTACATGCTTTGATTTGAATCGTCCAGCGGTGCCGGGGGGAGAAAACCGGCATGTTCAGTGCTTTTCTGATGCTTGCAAGGTCATTTGGCCTGATTCCGGAAAGCCTCAGCCGGTGACTGTCAGTCATCGAAACCTCGGGGATGCCGTATGCTTCGATGACGTTTGCGATGTTTTTGAGCTCTGCCGCACTTGTCAGTCCGCCGTACATTTGCGGAATCAGGGTGCATGTCTCTTCTGCCGATATTTCATTGAACTGCATAAAATCAGGCCGCGTCCTTTCCAAGTAATAGTGAAGCGCCGGAATACAAATGCGGCAGCCGTTTTCTGTTTTCCAGCCGCTCTCTCTCATTACCTCGGCGGCATCAGTGAACGGACGGCGCCGAATTTCGGCGATGACTTCTTCTTCCGTCAAATCGGTGCAGCCGCAAAACGAAGGCTGGCGGGAGGGTTTTGTGTAATCATCGCTCGCCATATACTTCAGCAAGTCTTCAACGAGCGGCCTGCATCCTCCGCAAGATCCGGACGCTTTTGTCATGTGCTTCACTTCCTCCGCGGTTTTTAAGCCATATTTGTTCACCGCTTCTTCAATGGAGCCCTTGGTCACTGAGCTGCATTGGCAAATGGTTTCATGGGGAGGCATGGATTCAAAGGATATACCGCCCTGATCCGGTTCCATGAGCTGTTTTTTCACGATGGAAATATCTCTTTGCTTCACAAGACTGTCGAGAAGCCGCTGTTTACCGCGCGTGTCCCCGAATAAAATAAAGCCGGCCGGTTTATCGTCCTCAAAGAGCGCTTTTTTGTAGATGCCTGCATGCTCATCATGGAACAATATGCCGGCTGTGTGCTCATCCTCGTGCACCTTTCCTGCCGACCATACATCAATACCGGCTATTTTTAAGGCTGCAGATTGTGCAAAGCCTTGAAACCCTTCGCACGGGACGCCGCATAGATGCTGCGCGAGCACTTTTCCCTGTTCATAAAGCGGCGGCGCCAATCCGTATACAATCCCGTCATGCTCCGCGCATTCACCGACGGCATACACATTCGGTTTGTTCGTCTGCATGAATTGATTGACGATGATTCCTCTGTTCACTGAAAGTCCGGCAGATGGAGCCAATCGGATATTGGGCCTCACACCGGCGGCCATGACAATCAGGTCTGCTTCTATGGAAGAACTGTCTTTGAAACGAATGCCTTCCGCCCGTGAGTTCCCTGTAATGGATGCCGTGCCTTTCTCTAAAAGAAAGACTAAGCCTTTTCGTTCCAGCTCTTTCTGCAGCAGGCGGGATGCCGTTTGATCAAGCTGTTTTTGCATAATGGCGGAAGAGTGGTGAATGACGCTGACGTCCATGCCGAGCTGCCGTAAGCCGACGGCCGCTTCAAGACCTAATAAACCGGCGCCGATGACCGCCGCCTTTTGATACCGGCCGGCCGCATTGATAAGGGATTGGCAGTCTTCTATTGTCCGAAAGCCGTACACACCTTCTTTATCTGCTCCGGGTATGGGGAGAATATAAGGAGAGGAGCCCGTTGCAAGGATGATTTGA
This sequence comes from Bacillus sp. JHAA, assembly GCF_036961585.1. NCBI lineage: Bacteria > Bacillati > Bacillota > Bacilli > Caryophanales > Bacillaceae > Bacillus > Bacillus sp. JHAA. The sequence goes on from NZ_JBAMDE010000004.1 coordinate 168,990, forward strand.
TCGTAAGTCATGCTGCGCTTCCGATCCGTTGTGACAACCTGCCGTTCTGTATCAATGTGTACAACCGTTTCTCCCGTGTAAAGCGTAATTCCGTTTTTTTCGTACCATTCGCGGCTATTCAGCGTAATGTCATCAAGCGAAACCTCACCTTGTAAAACGGAGGATAAGAGAATGCGATTGTAATTGGGATGAGGTTCGCTTCCGAAAATGACAATCTCAAACATGTCACGGTTCATCTTTAAAATGTGTTCAATACAGCGGATTCCGGCCATTCCGTTCCCTGCTGCAATTAATCGTTGTTTCTTCATTCGCCAAACCTCCTTTGCAGCTGCCTGTAAGATTGCTTCTCTATGAGAAATTATGGCACATTGCCTGATTAACGCATTAAATGTGTCGCATTATCTTACACATGTCTTTTCCGGTGAATGCCGGTCATATATTCTTGATTCAGCAATTTGAAATGATAGAAGACCGGAAAGGAGAATGTTATGAAGCTGTCGGAATTAAAAACAAGCGGTCATCCGCTCACTCTGCTCTGTTCCTTCTTATATTTTGATGTGAGTTTTATGATTTGGGTAATGCTGGGGGCGCTCGGCGTTTATATTTCTCAGGATTTCGGGTTATCTTCTTTTGAAAAAGGGTTTGTCGTGGCTCTGCCGATCTTATCAGGATCTGTGTTTCGGATCATTTTAGGTGTGTTAACGGACAGGATCGGGCCGAAGAAAACAGCCGTGATCGGGATGCTGATCACGATGATCCCGCTGCTTTGGGGGGCATTCGGCGGCCGTTCTTTGACTGAGCTGTATGCGATCGGCATTCTGCTGGGCGTAGCGGGCGCAAGTTTTGCTGTTGCGCTTCCGATGGCGAGCCGGTGGTATCCGCCTCACTTGCAGGGGCTTGCGATGGGGATAGCAGGTGCCGGCAACAGCGGCACTTTGTTTGCGACATTGTTCGGTCCCCGCCTTGCGGAACAGTTTGGGTGGCACAGTGTAATGGGAATTGCGCTTCTTCCGTTGATGATCGTTTTTATACTGTTTATCGTCATGGCGAAGGACTCTCCTGCACAGCCCGCACCGCAGCCGCTTAAAAACTACCTTCACGTGTTCAGGCAGAAGGAAACATGGTGTTTCTGTCTTCTGTACGGCGTCACTTTCGGAGGTTTTGTGGGATTATCAAGTTTTTTGGCGATTTTTTTCGTTGATCAATATCAATTGTCAAAAATCCATGCCGGTGATTTCGTCACAATATGTGTCGCAGCGGGCAGTTTTTTTCGCCCTGCAGGAGGCTGGATTTCAGACCGGGCGGGAGGTGCGAAAGTTCTGGCTGTACTGTTTGTCATCGCGGCTCTGTGTATGGCGGGAGTGAGCAGCCTGCCTCCGCTTTCAACGGTGATCGTTCTGCTGTTTATCGGAATGATGGCGCTCGGTATGGGCAACGGAGCGGTATTTCAGCTTGTCCCTCAGCGCTTTGCAAAAGAAATCGGAATGGTGACGGGAATCGTCGGAGCAGCCGGCGGCATAGGGGGTTTTTTCCTTCCGAATATTTTAGGATCATTGAAGCAGATGACGGGAACTTATGCGATCGGTTTTATCTCTTTTTCATGTATCGCATTGCTCGCATTTGTGCTTGTTCTGGCCGCAGGCTATTTTTGGAGAAAAAGCTATGGCACTGAAAACAGTCCTGCGGATGTTTAAGTTTGGGCGGAAGACACGTATGACAGCGTGTCTTTTTTATGATTGATTATTTTTCACTTGATTTTAAACGGAGAATACATCAGAATAAATAGTAACGATTACGATTTATAATAATGTACATCATGGTGATAATAAGGCAGGTGCGGGGTATAAATCGTAATCATTCTATTTTGTCAGGAGGCTATTTTATGAAAAAAATTCCGGTTACAGTATTGAGCGGCTATCTTGGTGCCGGAAAGACGACCGTTTTGAATCATATTTTACAAAACCGCAACGGTTTAAAAATTGCCGTCATCGTCAATGACATGAGCGAAGTAAATATAGACGCGGGCTTGGTGAAGCAGGGAGGCGGCTTGTCAAGGACGGATGAGAAACTCGTAGAATTATCCAACGGCTGTATCTGCTGCACGCTGCGTGAAGATTTATTAGTCGAAGTTGAGAAACTCGCGAAAGACGGCAGATTTGATTATATAGTGATTGAATCAACCGGGATCAGCGAACCGATTCCCGTTGCCCAGACATTTTCTTATATAGATGAAGAAATGGGCATTGATCTGACAACATTCTGCAGGCTGGACACAATGGTGACCATGGTGGATGCAAACCGCTTCTGGCATGATTTCCAGTCCGGTGACAGCCTTCTTGACCGGAAGGAAGCGGCGGGAGAAGAGGATGAACGGGTGATTGCCGATTTATTAATTGACCAAATCGAGTTTTGTGATGTGCTCATTTTAAATAAATGCGACATGGTCGGCGAAAAAGAGCTTGAACAGCTGGAAACGGTTCTTCGCGCATTACAGCCCCGTGCCAGACTGATCCGGTCCGTCCGCGGAGAAGTGCCCGCCGAATACATATTGAATACCGGTTTATTTGAGTTTGAGGAAGCGAGTTCATCAGCAGGATGGATAAAGGAGCTGACGGCAGGTCATGAAGCGCACACTCCGGAAACGGAAGAGTACGGTATCACTTCGTTTGTGTACTCGCGGCGTTTGCCGTTTCATACCGTTCGTTTTGACAGCTGGCTGCATCAATCAATGCCTGACAGCATTGTGCGCGCAAAAGGAATTGCTTGGTGCGCAACCCGCAACAGCCTTGCGCTGCTGATGTCTCAGGCGGGTCCGGCGGTTTCGATTGAGCCTGTTTCTTATTGGGTGGCGGCAATGCCGAAACTTGAGCAGGAGCAGATCAAACAGCAGGAACCGGAGATTCTGGAAGATTGGGACGACCAATTCGGAGACCGTCATACGAACCTGGTGTTTATCGGAACAGATTTAGATGAAGCAGCCATTACAAAGGAATTGGATCAGTGCCTGCTCACGCCGTCTGAGTTCGATTCCGATTGGTCGCAGCTTGAAGATCCTTTTCAATGGGATATTCAGCGGGCCGAATAACATACCGGCCAAGTTTAGAAGCAGGTGAAAAGGGAAGGAGTGATGAAAAAGGAGCTGACCAAGTGTGAAAGCACTGACATACCAAGGAAAAGAACATATGGAAGTGAAAGAAGTCCCGGCACCCGCCATTCAAGATGAGAGAGATGTCATCGTTCGAATCACCGCAACCGGGATATGCGGTTCAGACCTTCATTTATATAAAAACGGAATACCCGCCGATCCGGGTTATACCGTCGGGCATGAGCCGATGGGAATCGTTGAAGAAACGGGCAGTCAAGTCAAAAAGCTGAAAAAAGGCGACCGGGTCGTGATTCCTTTTAACATCGGCTGCGGAGAATGTCATTATTGCAAGCACCAGATGGAAAGCCAGTGTGATGAATCTAATCCAAATCCTCATACAGATGCCGGCGGCTTATTCGGTTTTTCGGAGTTTAACGGTAATTATCCCGGCGGGCAGGCTGAATATTTACGTGTTCCTTATGCTGATTTCTCTTCTTTTCTGGTTCCGGCAGACAGTGAGCTTGAAGATGAGCAGGTGCTGCTTCTGTCAGATGTCATGCCGACCGCCTTTTGGAGCGTCCAGCACAGCGGAGTGAAAAAAGGAGATACAGTCGTTATTCTGGGATCAGGTCCGATCGGTTTAATGGCGCAAAAATTCGCGTGGAAAAAAGGAGCTAAACGGGTTATCGCAGTTGATCAAGTCCCGCACCGCCTTGAACATGCGAGACGCATAAACGGAGCAGAGACCTTCAATTTTTCAGAACATGATGAGATCGGGAAACTGCTGCATGAACATACGTCAGGGGGCGCGGATGTAGTGATTGATTGTGTCGGAATGGACGGCACGCCGCTTTCAAAAGAAAAAGCAGAGCAAAAACCGAATCAGTTCGGAACGATCAGTCCGATTCTTACAGCATCAGAAGCCGTTAAGAAGTTCGGAACCGTGCAGCTCACGGGCGCATACATTTCTGAAGCGGACGGCTTTCCGCTCGGTGATTTTTTCACACGCAACGTTTCTTTGAAAATGGGCCAGGCACCCGTTATTCATCTGATGCCGATGCTGTATCAAATGATCGAACAAAATGAAATTGATCCGACGGATATCATTACACACAAAATGAGTCTTGCGGAAGCTCCTGCTGCATATGATATATTTGACAAAAAAGAAGATGGCAACATTAAAGTGATTTTAAAGCCATAGCGAGGAGAAACACGATGAATATTTACAGACCGGCGGGATTTTGGATCAGATTGGGAGCCGTGGTACTCGACTATTTAATTACTTCAGTGCCTTTGGCGATTATTTTTATGCTGGCAACAGGAAAAGATCCGAATGAGAGCACAATGATCAGCATCATTTTGACTCTTTATGCTATTTTGCTCCCTGTATACTGGAACGGTTATGTTATCGGCAAAAAGATCTGCGGTATCCGCATCGTCAAAAAAGACGGCACTCAGGTAGGCTTTCTCACTATGATTTTGAGAGTGCTTGTGGGCGGCCTGATATATGGCGTGACGTTTGGAATCGGCGTGATCGTGAGCGCATTCATGGTCGGAATGAGAGAAGACAGACGGTCAATCCACGATTTTGTAGCGGGAACGTATGTCACATACGCGCTGCCGGACGAATCGATTGAAAAGAGCGAATAATTTCGCTCTTTTTTTTGCATAAAAAATGGATGAGGGAGCAACATATAACAAACGTTAAAGGAGGAAAGAGTCATGAAAAAAGCTGCATTGTCTTTAGCTGCGTTTTTCATTACAGCAATGGTTTTCACAATGCCGGTAAACGCCGCCGGAACAAAAATGCCTTCAACAATGTCACTCACGGAACAGCAGAAAAAAGAAATTGAATCACTTGAAAAAGAAGTGCTCGAAAAACGAAAACATGTTATATCCAAATATGTTGAGTACGGGGTCCTGCCGAAAGAAAAAGCAGAACATATTAAACAGCATATGGACAGGCGCTTTAACATGATGAAACAAAATGGGTTTGTCCCGAAGCCTCCGCCTCATAAATTGGAAAAGCGGCATCATCATTCTTAAGCATCCGGCAAGCCGGATGCTTTTTTGTTTTTATCGGGATTGCTCTGAAACGCGTTTCATAACGTATGATATCAATATCATACGCATCAGGAGGATGAAACACATGATACATAAAAAACAGGGCCTGTTCCCTGATACATTTCTATGGGGGTCAGCCTCGGCTGCCTATCAGGTTGAAGGAGCCTGGAATAAAGACGGTAAAGGACCTTCAGTATGGGACTTATTCACGAAAATACCGGGTAAAACGTTTAAAGGCTCAAATGGCGATACAGCAGTCGGCCATTATGAGCGTTATAAAGAAGATATCGCCTTGATGGCAGAAATGGGTTTGAAAGCTTACCGCTTTTCTGTCAGCTGGCCGAGAATTTTTCCGAATGGCAGAGGGGAAATCAACGAATCAGGGATCGCATTTTACGAAGACCTGATCGATGAATTGATTTCTAACGATATTGAGCCGGTGCTGACTCTTTATCATTGGGACTTGCCTCAGGCGCTGATGGATGAATACGGCGGCTTTGAATCAAGAAAAATTATTGATGATTTTAATGATTACTGCATTGCGTTATACAAAAGATTTGCCGGCAAGGTGAAATACTGGGTCACGTTAAACGAGCAGAATTATAATTTTCATAACGGGTTTATTACAGCTGCACATCCGCCCGGCGTAAAGGACAGAAAACGATTTTATGAAGCGAATCATATCGCATTTTTAGCTAATGCCAAAGCGATTGAATCCTTCAGACAATATGTTCCTGACGGCATGATCGGCCCGAGCTTCGCTTATTCACCGGCTTATCCGCTTACAAGTCATCCTGAAGACATAACTGCATTTGAAAACGCAGAGGAATTTATGAATCATTGGTGGCTTGATATGTATTGCCGGGGGACTTATCCGCAAATTCCTTTCAATTATTTAAAGGAAAAGGGCTGGGCGCCCGCCATTGAAGCCGGGGATATGGAATTGCTTGCAAAAGGCAAGCCGGATTTTATCGGTGTTAATTATTATCAGACGATTACGTACGAAAGAAATCCTCTTGACGGTGTATCGGAGGGGAAAATGAACACGACTGGTCAGAAAGGGACAAACCAGGATACCGGTATACCGGGTCTGTTTAAAACGAAAAAGAATTCGAACCTCGTGACGAGTAATTGGGATTGGACGATTGACCCGATAGGTCTGCGCATCGGCCTCCGGCGTATAACGAGCCGCTATGAGCTGCCGGTTTTTATAACAGAAAACGGGCTGGGGGAATTCGATAAAATAGAAGAAGACGGCTCAATTCAGGATGACTACAGAATTGACTATTTACGCTCCCATCTTGAACAGTGCAGAGAGGCCATTAGTGACGGAGTTCATCTCATCGGCTACTGCAGCTGGTCATTCACGGATCTGTTAAGCTGGCTGAACGGCTATCAAAAACGCTACGGTTTTGTCTATATCAATCGAGATGAAGAAGATGAAAAGGATTTGAAACGGATCAGGAAAAAAAGTTTTTATTGGTACCAGAATGTAATTGAAACAAACGGTAAAAGTTTATAAAAGTTCCCTGAGAGAAATAAGATTCTCTCAGGGCTTTCTTTTACATTGAGGCTGCATCAATAATATACGTATCCGCATGAAGATCGGATATTTCGGCAGGCACTGAATAACAGGTAAGGCTGTATCGGCCTTTCGGAATATGAAAGAAAAGCCGCTTTGACATCACGCTTTCAATCTCAATTCCATCTTTTACAGCCTCAAAGGGAACAGTCGCTTTTTTCTCATAGGATGGTACCGGTTCACTTGTGTTAAGCCTGAGGACGATAAATGCCCTCGTATTTCTCCTTGCTTCAAATGAAACAGCTCCGTCAGCTTCCGCATATCCTTTTTCAATGGCTTCATCGGTCCAATCGATAACAGGCGGTTCTGAATCTTTTTGGAAGATTGTAAATTGATGATAAGAAATGGCCAGTTCTTGCGGTTTCCATGATTTATTCAATGCGCTGTTCCTCCTGTTTTTTTACTTGATTTTAAATAATACTCTCGTTCCGTCGGGATCATTGGTAAGCTGGTGTCCGACCCAAGAGCCGGCTCCGCGGTTGTCTGCCGGAGAAATATATTCTACGGAGGCGTTATTTCCGCCCTGTTTACAAACCGCCATCGGCCATTCATCCCTATCGTATCCCGTTTTGACAGGCACATGTTTAAGAGATTGCTCACGCCGCTTATGTACTCCGTCTCTGTCAATGGTGCATATGCTGGAATGTCCTTCTTTTATCGCGTCCTTAATATGCTTTGCTGTTTCCGGATATCGATCGGACGGAAATAAGATTACTTTGTCGTAATCACTCTTCTGAACGGTCTGCTCGTTATCTGAGAAAAGATCACCCTTGATCAGGGCCGCGACTGCTCCGGCAATGATGATAAGAACAAGCAGCAGTGCTTTTAATGTTTTCAAGAGTATCAATCACCTCCAGTTTTAATTGCTGTAAAGCTGGTCCAAGAATAAAGCAGAATCGGCCGGCTGTAAAGCTGTTAAAATATATTTCTCAGCCGCAATTCAGCTGAATATCTGTAAAACCATCCGCACAAATCAACTTTATTCATTAAAAATTCGATCAGAAAGTGTTTTTTGCCGTTTCCCTATTCAGAAATGAATGGTTGCGGCCGTATCGTCAATTGACTTATTATAGCGATAAGCTCACCGGCAGGATATTTTCGTTGCGAGTGTCCGACCCGAAAACCTTGGCCTGCATGACCGGGCGCAACAAGACGATAAAAAGACGGCCATCTGATAAGAAGGCCGTCAGCAAATCATTCCAGATTCGCATGCTTTGTAAACATGTCTGCTGAATTCAATTCTTTTTTCTCCATGATTTTTAGAATAACCGCATCGTAAAACAGCAGAAGAGTTTGTTCGAATAAAGAACCCATCGGCTGAATCGTCTTTCTGTCTCCGCCGGTCTCTTCCTTAGGAGAGCCGGGAATCGTTATTGTAAGATCCGCAAGTTTGCCGAGACTTGAGTCGGGGTTAATCGTTAATGCAGTGATGATGCCGTTAAGGCTTTTGGCTTTTTCAGCCGTATGAAGCAGACTTTTTGTTTCGCCTGAGCCTGAGCCGATGATGACGAGACCGCCTTCTTGGAGGGGAGGGGTAAGCGTCTCACCGACGATGTAAGCGTTCAGACCGATGTGCATCATCCTCATGGCGAACGCTTTAGCCATAAAGCCGGAACGTCCCGCTCCGGACGTGAAGATTTGATCTGCCGATAAAATCTGATCCGCAAGCTTGTCAGCTTCACTGTCGGATATTAATGCTGCGGTGCGGGATATTTCATTTAGTATTTCATGTAAGTATTCAGTCGTTTTCATGATCCTTGTGTAATCAGCTGTTTCATTTTAGCAGCAGCATCCGCTTTATTGTCAGCTCCCGTAATGCCTCCGCCGACAATGATTAAATCTGGGTTTTGTTTGATGGCTTCAGGAAGCGTATCAAGTTTAATGCCTCCGGCAATTGCGGTTTTAGCGCTCTTGACCGCTTTTTTAATCGCCGTCAGCTCCTCGAATGAATTTTTTCCTTCTGCTTGAAGATCATAACCCGTGTGAACACAAATATAATCAACACCGAGTTGGTCAATTTCTTTTGCCCGTGTTTCAAGGTTTTTTACGTTAATCATGTCGACGAGGATTTTTTTCTGCTGTTTTTTTGCTTCGGCAACCGCCCCTTTGATCGTTGAGTCGTCTGTCGCTCCTAAAACGGTGATGATGTCGGCTCCCGCTTCTGCCGCTTTCATAATCTCGTAACCGCCTGCATCCATGATTTTAAGATCGGCAAGCACTTTCAAGTGAGGAAAGGCTGTTTTCATTTCCTGCACGGCTTTCAGTCCTTCATTAATGACAACGGGAGTGCCGATTTCCACAACATCTATATATGGTTCGACCTCTTTCACAAGTTCAATTGCTTCCGGGATATTCACTAAGTCTAATGCCAGCTGTAATTCCACTTTATATCCACTCCTCTTTTTTATGTATTTTCATTCTATAGAGTGCCCCGCATGTTGAGAAGTACGCACTTTGAAGTCTAATAGTTACTTTGAGGATACTGTCCCCGCAGGCAATGCGCTTTGTTTCAGCAAAACTGCGTGGTAGTATAAACTGATGAAAGTTGTGTGAAAAAGTAAGCGTGTATGAATAGATGATGACCGTACAAAAAGTAAGAGGAAGGAGCATTGTCCGTGAGCCGAATGGATGAGAAAACGTTTAATTGCGAAAAGGAATTGACGCTTGCCGTGATAGGCGGGAAGTGGAAAATGCTGATTATGTGGCACTTGGGAAAAGAAGGGACGAAGCGGTTTAATGAGCTGAAAGCTTTAATTCCGGATATTACGCACAAAATTCTTGTGAATCAGCTCAGGGAGCTGGAGCAGGATCTGATCGTTCACAGGGAAGTTTACCCTGTCGTCCCTCCGAAAGTGGAGTATTCTTTAACGGCGCAAGGAGAAAGCCTTATGCCGATTCTGGACGCCATGTATAAGTGGGGAAAAGATTATATGGAATTAATCAACATTGATAAAACTGCAATAAAGGAATCTTTTTGAAGTGCTCTATGTAAAATAGAGTGCTTTTTTTGCGGTTTAATGAAATCATATTGCGAACATTCGGACCGTCTGTTTCGGTTCTTGCGCTGTTTTTTCCGGGTCAGCTTACGTACGTAAATTTTTTTCATTCTGCCATAACTGGATATTCGACAGGTTTTCATTATAGTTTAAAGATTTTTAATTTTACGTAAATAATATTTTTGAAAATAAATTGCGGGATGCCGCAAAATACCCTCTGGATTTGTCGGAATTTTTTTCGGTGTGCCGCATGAAACTTTTCACCCATTTTTCGGTGATAAAAACAATATTTTCATATAAAGTGAACGTAAGTAGATATATAGAAATACATGCAGAAATAGGTAAACCTTTCGTGCTTACAATCAATGGCTTTTTGTCTTGATTTCTCATAAATTTGATGCCGCATTTCGGACTGCGCGGGTGAACGGATGACGGATTTCGGCGGTGATTGAATCGGGATCGTTTTTGGAGGTAAGTGGTTCTTTTGGCTTGAGAATGAGTTAGGGACATAGAGGGAGGCTGTTTCTAAGGGAGAATTGACATCTTTATCTTAAAAAGGGGAGGCGCACACATATGGAAATAACTTTTTATCCTTTAACAAATGCTCAAAAACGTATCTGGTATACAGAAAAATTCTATCCGAACACAAGTATTTCAAATCTTGCCGGGTTCGGGAAACTCATTTCTGAAGACCGCGTACAGGCTCATTACGTTGAGAAAGCGATACAGGAATTCGTTCGGCGGTATGAGTCGATGAGAATCCGTCTGCGGCTTGATGATGAGGGGGAGCCCGTTCAATATGTGAGCGAATACCGTCCGCTCTCTATCGGGCACACAGATATCAGGCAAGCCGGCTGCTCTGCGGACGAGCTGTCCAAATGGGGGCGTGAAGAAGCTGGCAAGCCTCTGGCGTTATATGATCAGGATTTATTCCGTTTTTCCGTGCACACGATCAGTGAAAATGAGGTCTGGTTTTACGCTAATGTGCATCACATTATTTCAGACGGGATTTCCATGACGATTCTGGGCAATGCGATTACTGATATTTATTTGGAGCTTTCAGGCGGGACAAGTGAGGAACAGACGGAGATTCCTTCTTTTATCGAGCACGTGCTGACAGAGCAGGAATATGTGCAATCGAAGCGGTTTAAAAAGGATCGGGATTTTTGGAACGGGCAGTTTGAGACCGTGCCGGAGCTTGTGTCCCTGAAACGGAGCCAGGCAGATGCGGGTCTTGGTGCGAAACGGTTTTCTCAAGAAATTCCTCACGACTTATATGGCCGCATTCATTCATTCTGCGAGGAGCATAAAGTCAGCGTACTATCTCTGTTCCAGTCAGCTCTGATCACTTATCTCTACAAAGTGACCGGCCGGGATGACGTTGTCACGGGTACGTTTATGGGAAACCGGACGAATGCGAAAGAAAAGCAGATGCTCGGGATGTTCGTATCTACGGTGCCTGTGCGGACAAGCGTTGACGGAGGACAGTCGTTCTTGGAATTCGTTAAAGGCCGGATGAAGGATCTGATGAAAATTCTCCGCCACCAAAAGTATCCGTATAACCTGCTTGTCAATGATTTGCGCGCTTCGAAAAGTTCGCTGAGCAGATTGTTTACGGTGGCTCTGGAGTACCAGGTGATGCAGTGGCAGAAAAAAGAGAATCTGTCCTTCCTGACAGACCCTATTTTCAGCGGAAGCGGTACAAATGATATTTCAATTCATGTGAAGGAACGATGGGACACCGGGAAATTGACAATTGATTTTGACTATCGCAGCGACATTTTCAAGGGGGAAGAGATTGAATCTGTTTCTGAACGTTTGATCACGCTGATAGAAGATGCGATTTCATCTCCTGATCGCATAATTGATGAACTTACTCTTCTTTCTGAATCCGAGAAAGAGCGGCTGTTGAAACGGGCCTCCGGCAATCCGGTGAATTACCGCGGAGAGATGACGATACCGGGGCTGTTTGAAGAGAAAGTGAAGTCACTGTCTGACAAACCCGCGGTTGTGTATGAAGGCCGAACATTGTCCTATCGCACATTGCATGAACAGTCAGGCCGTATCGCCGGACGCCTTCTTCAAGCCGGGATATCAGCCGATTCTCCTGTCGCGGTGCTGCTTGGCCGTTCTGAGCGTGTCATTGCCGCAATATTGGGAATTTTGAAAGCGGGCGGCGCCTATGTGCCGATAGATCCTGACTTTCCGGCGGATCGGATTCAGTACATTTTGGAGGACAGCGGAGCGAAGGCTGTTCTGACGGAGGCCGGAATACAGGCGCCCGCAGCGGATGCCGAACGGATTGATTTTGACGAGGCTGTTCAGTATGAGACGGCTGCGGACGGTGTCAGCACACAATCAGACCGGCTGGCTTACATCATCTACACATCAGGTACAACGGGGCGGCCGAAAGGCGTGATGATTGAGCACCGGCAAGTTCATCATCTGGTGCAATCACTGCAGCAGGAGATTTATCAATGCGGTGAGCAGACATTAAGAATGGCGCTTTTGGCTCCGTTTCATTTTGATGCGTCCGTCAAACAGATTTTTGCCTCGCTTCTTTTGGGACAGACGCTTTATATCGTGCCGAAAACGACTGTAACGAATGGCTCGGCACTGCTGGACTATTATCGTCAAAACCGGATTGAAGCCACTGACGGAACGCCTGCGCATCTGCAGATGATGGTTGCGGCGGGAGATGTCAGCGGAATTGAATTGCGCCACATGCTCATTGGGGGAGAGGGCCTGTCCGCCGCTGTTGCTGAACAGCTGATGGCGCTCTTTCATCAATCGGGCAGGACGCCGCGTCTGACGAATGTCTACGGGCCGACAGAAACGTGCGTAGATGCGTCCGTGCATCAGGTGTCAGCGGATAACGGAATGAATCAACAGGCGGCGTACGTTCCGATCGGAAAACCGCTCGGCAACGCCCGTCTGTATATATTGGATAAGCACCAGCGGCTTCAGCCCGACGGCACGGCCGGTGAGCTGTATATCGCGGGTGACGGTGTAGGCCGCGGCTATTTAAATCTTCCGGATTTGACCGCAGAGAAGTTTTTGCAGGACCCGTTTAACGGAAGCGGCCGCATGTACCGCACGGGTGATATGGCGCGTTGGCTGCCGGACGGGACGATCGAATATATCGGCCGTGAAGATGATCAGGTGAAAGTCCGCGGCTACCGCATTGAGCTGGGAGAAATTGAAACGGTGCTCAGAAAAGCTCCGGGCGCGGCGCAGGCCGTCGTGCTGGCACGGCCGGATCAGCAGGGCAGCTTAGATGTCTGCGCATATATCGTTCAGGAAAAAGGAACCGAGTTTCACCCTGCCGAGTACAGGGAGTATGTGTCCAAGCACCTTCCTGATTACATGGTGCCCGCTTACTTTACAAAAACGGACGAAATTCCGCTCACGCCGAGCGGAAAGGCGGACCGCAAAAAGCTGTTTGCGCTTGATGTGCAGGCTGTCAGCTCATCTGAATATGCCGCGCCGAGAAATGAAACGGAGGAAACACTTGCCGTCATCTGGCAGGAAGTTCTCGGAATGGACAAGGCGGGCATTTATGATCATTTCTTCGAGTCAGGCGGTCATTCATTAAAGGCAATGACGCTTCTGACGAAAATTCATAAGCAAATGGGCGTTGAAATTCCGCTGCAATATTTGTTTGAGCATCCGACGATTGCGGCGCTTGCCGATTATGCGGAAAACCGAAACGAAGGACCGGCATTCAGTGCAATTGAGCCGGCTGAGAAGCAGGCGAGCTATCCGCTTTCGCTCGCTCAGCAGCGGACTTATATCGCAAGCCAATTTGAAGACGCGGGAGTCGGATATAACATGCCGGCTGCGGCCATGATTGAGGGCGCTTTAGACCGTGAAAAGCTTGAGCGTGCATTTTCTGCCTTAATCAGCAGGCATGAAGCGCTCAGAACATCGTTTCAATCAGAGGACGGCACGCCGAGACAAGTGATTGGCGAGCATGTTCCGTTTCATATTGAAATGATCGAAGCGCGCGGAAGAACGAATGAACAGGTCATGAAGGACTTTGTGCGCCGTTTTGATTTATCTGAGGCGCCGCTGTTCAGAATCGGCCTGCAAACGCTCGGTCACAATCGCCATATGCTGCTGTTTGATATGCATCACCTGATTTCTGACGGGGTGTCTATTTCCATCATGCTGAAGGAACTGGCTGACATCTACGGCGGAAATCAGCTGCCTGAATTGCGCATTCAATATAAAGATTATGCCGTATGGCAGGCGGAACGGGCGAAAGCAGGCTACAAGAAGGAGCGGGCGTACTGGAAAGAAGTCTTCAGCGGCGAACTGCCGGTGCTTCAGCTGCTCCCTGATTATCCGCGGCCGCAGGTGCAAAGCTTTGAAGGTGACCGCGTGTCCGCCAAGCTGCCGAAAATGCTGCGGGAACGGCTGCAGAAGCTTGCCGAGAAAAACGGAGCCACCCTTTACATGGTGCTGTTATCAGCATACTATACGCTGCTTTCTAAGTATTCGGGACAGGAAGACATCATCGTGGGAACACCGTCAGCGGGAAGAAATCACTCCGATACCGAGGGGCTTATCGGGATGTTTGTCAACACGCTTGCGCTGCGAAGCTCCGTGAAGCAGGATCAGACATTTGCCGGCTTGTTAGGTCATGTGCGCAAGCAGGTGCTGGATGCGTTTTCTCATCAGGATTATCCGTTTGAGTGGCTGACCGAGGAGCTGAACGTGCCCCGGGACATGAGCAGGCATCCGATATTTGACACGATGTTCAGTCTGCAAAATGCTTCGGACGGAATTGCGGAGATCGGTAATCTGACGCTGTCTCTTCATGAAACAAACTTCAATATCGCCAAATTCGACCTGACCATGCAGGCTCGGGAAACAGCGGAAGGCATTGCGCTTGATTTGGATTATTGCACGAAGCTGTTTAAGCGCTCAACTGCGGATCGCATGCTTGCGCACTATGTCCGTCTGCTGGAGAGCGCGGCAGCTCAGCCGGATGCGAAAATCAGCGAATATGATCTGCTTTCTGAACGGGAGGCTTTGAATCAATTACAGCGGTTCAACCCGGAACGCACGGTATACCCGAAAGATCAAACGATCGTGCAGATCTTTGAAGAACAAGCCCGAAAGAACCCTGACCGGACGGCTCTACAGTTCGAAGGGGAAACCCTGTCGTATCAGCAGCTGAATGAACGCGCCAACAGGCTTGCGCGGCATATTCTTTCGGTCGGAGGCGGCGGAAAAACCGCGGCTGTTCTGTGTGAACGGTCAATGGATATGATTGTTTCCATTATGGCTGTGTTAAAAGCGGGGTCCGCCTATGTGCCGATTGATCCTGAGCATCCGGTTCAGCGGATTCAGCATTTCTTCTGCGACAGCGGGGCGAATGTGCTCCTGACTCAGCAAAGCCTCAAGCCGCTTGCGGAAAAGGCCGGTTTTCAAGGCGTCATTGTGCTTGCTGATGATGAGGCGAGCTATGAAAAGGACTCTCGCAATCCAGCATTGCCGTTTGATTCCAAAACGATTGCCAATCTCACTTATACATCAGGCACGACGGGAACGCCGAAAGGAAACATCGTCACACATGCCAACATTTTGCGGACGGTAAAAAACACGAACTATTTGACTGTTTCTGAAGAGGACACAGTGCTCGGTCTGTCAAACTACGTTTTTGACGCTTTTATGTTTGATATGTTCGGTTCGCTGTTAAACGGTGCAAAGCTTGTGATCGTCCCGAAAGATACGGTGCTGGATATGTCACGCCTGTCCCGTGTGATCAAACGGGAGAACGTCAGCATTCTGATGATTACGACGGCCCTGTTCCACCTGCTTGTTGATATGGAGCCGTCCTGTCTGACGACGCTTCGGAAAATCATGTTCGGGGGCGAAAGAGCGTCTGTAGAACATGTCAAAAAGGCGCTTGCGGCAGTCGGAAAAGGAAGACTGCTTCATATGTACGGCCCGTCGGAAAGCACGGTGTTTGCGACATACCATCCGGTGGATGTCATTGAAGAGGATACGCTCTCCGTTCCGATCGGGAAACCGGTCAGCAATACGGAAGTCTTTATCATGAACTCAGCCGGACGCATTCAGCCGGCGGGTATCGCGGGAGAGCTGTGCGTCAGCGGGGAAGGACTCGTAGAAGGCTACTACAACCGTCCTGAACTGACGGAAGAAAAATTTGTAAAGCATCCGTTTAAGGAAGGTGAACGGATGTATAAAACGGGCGACTTGGCCAGATGGCTTCCGAATGGCGATATCGAGTTTATCGGACGTATCGACCATCAGGTGAAAATCCGCGGTCAGCGGATTGAGCTTGGCGAAATTGAGCATCAGCTCCAAAGTCATGACCAGATTCAGGAATGTATTGTGCTCGCTGTAGATCAGGGTGCGGGTGACAAACTTCTTTGCGCGTATGTTGTCGGCCTCAGGGAAATCTCTTCCCGGGAGCTGAGGGAGCATACGGCGAAGGATCTTCCGGCTTATATGATTCCGTCCGTCTTTATTCAATTGGATGAACTGCCTCTTACAGGGAACGGAAAAATCGACAGGCGGGCGCTGCCGATGCCGGATGTGACCGCAGCGAATGCCGTGTCATATACGGCGCCGCGCAATGAAACAGAACAAAAACTGGCGGATATTTGGGCTGAGGTGCTGCAAATGGAGCGGGTCGGCGTCCATGACCAGTTCTTTGAGATCGGGGGCCACTCGTTAGCGGGGATGAAACTGCTGGCCCTTATCCAGAAGACATTCGGCGTGCAGCTTACCTTAAAGGATCTGTTCACTTCTCCGACGGCTGCGGGGCTGGCGCAGCTGATTGAAGGGACTGAGCGGAAGGCGGCTGAGAGCATCGCACCGGCGGCCGAGCGGGAAACGTATCCGGTTTCTTCACCGCAGAAGCGGATGTTCGTGCTTCAGCAGCTGGAAGGCGCTGAAACAAGCTATAACATGCCGTCTGTGCTCCGCTTAAAAGGAAAGCTTGATGCAGAAAAGCTGAAATCCGTCATGAAACAGCTGACAGAACGCCATGAAGCCTTCAGAACGACATTTGACATAAAGGATGGGGAAACGGTTCAGCGCATATGGACGGAAGCTGATATCGACATGGAATATTATGAAGCCTCTGAAGAAGATGCTGAACGGATTATTCAGAGCTTTATCCGGCCGTTCCGCCTGGATCAGCTTCCTCTCGTCAGAACGGGACTGGTCAAGCTGGCTGAACATGACCACCTGCTGCTGTTTGACATGCACCATATCATTTCGGACGGCGCTTCAGTCGGCGTGCTGATAGATGAACTGTCCCGCTTGTATGGCGGCGAAACGCTTGAGCCGCTGCGGATTCATTATAAAGACTATGCGGTATGGCAGCAGAAATTTATTCAATCAGAGCAGTACCGCAAGCAGGAGGAGCATTGGCTTCGGGAGCTTGACGGCGAGCTTCCGGTATTGACGCTGCCGGCTGATTACAGCCGTCCGGCCGTGCAAACCTTTGAAGGAGACAAGCTGGTCTTTTCTCTGACTGAGGAACAGACGTCGGCTCTTCGCAGTCTTGCGAAACAAACGGATTCTACCATGTACATGGTGCTGCTGGCGACATACAGCGCCTTTCTATCAAAACTGAGCGGACAGCATGACATCATTGTCGGCTCGCCGGTTGCGGGACGGTCACATGCGGATCTCGCAAACGTCATCGGTGTTTTTGTGAATACACTCGCGCTTCGTACGTATCCGGAAGCGGACAAAACGTTCACGGACTATCTTAAAGAAGTAAAACAAACCGCTTTACATGCATTTGACGCGCAGGATTATCCGCTTGAAGACCTTCTGCAAAAGGTTGAGGTGCAGCGTGATACGAGCAGAAATCCGCTGTTTGATGCGGTATTCTCGATGCAAAATGCAAATGCGGAAGATCTGGTCATGGAAGGAATTGAGCTGAAGCACCATCCGTTTGACAGAAAAACAGCCAAGTTTGACCTGACAATGACGGCTGAGGACACAGACGAAGCTTTAACGTTTGTGCTTGAATATAACACCGCGCTGTTTAAACCGGAAACGGCAGAGACATGGAAGCATTACTGGCTTCAACTGTTAGAAGCCGCAGCGGAAAATCCGGCTGCGAAGCTTTCTGAGCTTTCATTGGTGAATAAAACAGAAAAACAAGCTCTCCTCAACGCATGGAAGGGAAAAACACTTTCTGTGCCGCGGGACAAAACGGTTCACCGTCTCTTTGAAGATACGGCCGCCCGCTACGCGAACCGGCCGGCCGCGGCATACAACGGCGCGAAATGGACGTACGGCGAGCTGAACGCAAGGGCGAACCGGATCGCGCGCATTCTCATGGACTGCGGCGTCACGGCTGACGAACGTGTCGGCATTTTGACGAAACCGTCCTTGGAAATGGCCGCGGGCGTACTCGGCGTCCTGAAAGCAGGCGCGGCATTTGTGCCGATTGATCCCGACTACCCGGAAGAGCGCATCAGCTACATTCTGCAGGACAGCGGCGCCAAGCTTCTTCTCACACAGGAAGCGCTGGGCGTGCCGGAAAGCTACAAAGGAGAAACGATTCTGCTTGACGGCGGACGCTCCATTCTGAGCCTGCCGCTTGATGAAAACGATGAAGCGAACCCGCAGACGGAAACAACGGCGGATCATCTCGCTTATATGATTTACACGTCAGGAACGACCGGACAGCCGAAGGGTGTCATGGTCGAACACCATGCGCTGGTGAACCTGTGCTTCTGGCATCACGACGCATTCGCCATGACGGCGGATGATAAAAGCGCCAAATACGCGGGCTTCGGTTTTGACGCCTCCATCTGGGAGATGTTCCCGACATGGACCATCGGCGCGGAGCTTCATGTCATTGACGAAGCGATCCGGCTGGATATCACCCGCTTAAATCACTATTTCGAAGAGCACGGCGTGACCATCACCTTCCTGCCGACGCAGCTGGCCGAACAATTTATGGAGCTGGAAAATACCTCTCTCCGCATGCTTCTCGTCGGCGGCGACAAGCTGAAGCGGGCGGTGAAACAGCCGTACACGATCGTCAACAACTACGGCCCGACGGAAAACACCGTCGTCGCGACAAGCGGCGTCATCAATCCGGAGGAAGGATCGCTTTCGATCGGACGGGCGATTGCCAATACGAGAGTTTATATTCTCGGCGACGGCGATCAGGTGCAGCCGGAAGGCATTGCCGGTGAATTGTGTGTGGCCGGCCGCGGTCTGGCGCGCGGATACCTGAACCGTGAAGAAGAAACGGCGAAGCGGTTTACCGCAGATCCGTTCGTGCCGGGCGAGCGCATGTACCGGACCGGCGACCTCGTCAAATGGAACGCGCAGTGCGGCATCGAATACATCGGCCGTATTGACCAGCAGGTCAAAGTGCGGGGCTACCGGATCGAGCTTTCAGAAATCGAAGTCCGCCTCGCCCAGCTTGCGGACGTTCATGACGCAGCGGTGACGGCCGTGGAAGACAAAGCGGGCAATACCGCGCTTTGCGCCTATGTCGCGCCTCAGCAGGACGATATCGAAACGCTCAAATCCGCGCTGAAAGACACGCTGCCTGACTACATGGTGCCGGCTTTCTGGGTGGAGATGGACGAGCTTCCGGTCACCGCGAACGGAAAGATTGACAAAAAAGCCCTGCCGGAACCGGATATTGAAGCGGGAAGCGCCGCGTACAAAGCGCCGGAAACGGAGATGGAGACGCTGCTTTCCGACATTTGGCAGGAAGTGCTCGGTCTTGACCAGATCGGCGTAAGCGATAATTTCTTCACACTCGGCGGGGACTCGATCAAAGGCATCCAAATGGCGAGCCGTCTGAACCAGCACGGCTACAAGCTGGAGATGAAAGACCTCTTCCAGCATCCGACCATCGAAGAGCTCGTCTCCTACGTGGAGCGGACGGAAGGCAAGCAGGCCGACCAAGGCCCTGTCGAAGGCGAAGCGGACTTAACGCCGATCCAGCGCTGGTTCTTTGAACGAAACTTTACCGACAAACATCACTGGAACCAATCCGTCATGCTTCACGCGAAAGACGGCTTTGATCCGGAGATAACAGAAAAAACATTACATGTCCTGACGGTTCACCATGATGCGCTCCGGATGATTTATCGTGAACAAAAACCGTATTACAGAGGGCTTGAGGATGCGTCTGTTGAACTGAACGTCTTTGAGCTGAACGGACCTGCTGAAGACCATGAGGACCGTATCGAAAGGGAAGCAGACCGTCTTCAAAGCAGTATTTCACTGGAAACAGGACATCTCTTGAAAGCCGGGCTCTTCCGGGCTGAAGATGGAGACCACCTTCTTCTCGCAATCCATCACTTAGTCGTGGATGGTGTATCTTGGCGGATTTTACTGGAGGACTTTACGTCCGTTTATACGCAGCTGAAGCAAGGCAATGAACCCGCGCTGCCGCCGAAAACACATTCATTCGCCGAATTTGCCGAGAGAATCAAAGAATACGCAAATACGAAGGCGTTTCTGAAAGAAGCGGATTACTGGAGAGAGCTTGAGGAAAAAGAGGTATGCACTCAGCTTCCGAAAGACAGGCAGTCTGGTGATCAGCGCATGAGACATACGAGAACGGTCAGCTTCTCTCTGACGCCTGAACAAACTGAACAGCTGACGACAAACGTACATGAAGCCTATCACACCGAAATGAACGACATCCTGCTCACGGCGCTCGGACTGGCGCTGAAAGAGTGGACGGGTGAAGACACGATCGGCGTTCATTTGGAAGGCCACGGGCGCGAAGACATTCTTGACGGCCTGAATATCACCCGGACGGTCGGATGGTTTACGAGCATGTATCCGATGATCCTTGAGATGAAGCACGCCGACGATCTTTCATATCAGCTGAAACAAATGAAAGAAGACATCAGACACATCCCGAACAAAGGAGTCGGCTACGGCATTCTGCGTTATGTAACGGCGCCTGAGCATAAAGAGAATCTTTCATTTGAGATTGATCCGGATATCAGCTTTAACTACTTAGGCCAGTTTAATGAGATGTCGGATTCCGGCTTATTTACAAGATCCGGGATGCCGTCAGGACAATCGCTGAGCCCTGACACAGAGAAGCCGAATGCGCTTGATATTGTCGGATTTATAGAAAATGGGCAGATGACGATGACGTTTGCCTATCATTCTCTCGAATTTCATGAAAAAACCATTCAATCGTTCAGTGACAGTTTTAAAGGGCACCTCTTGAAAATCATAGATCACTGCCTGGCCCAAGACGGACCTGAGCTTACGCCTAGCGATCTTGGCGATGATGATCTGACGCTTGATGAACTTGATAAATTAATGGAAATTCTCTAACAGAAAAGACAGAGGTGACATATGAGCAAAAAATCGATTCAAAAGGTGTATGCACTCACACCGATGCAGGAGGGAATGCTGTATCATGCGCTGCTTGATCCGCATTCTTCCTCCTACTTCACACAATTAGAGCTTAGGATTCACGGAAGCTTTCAGCTGGAGCTTTTTGAAAAAAGCGTCAATGAGCTGATCCGGACATATGACATTTTGCGTACGGTATTCGTGCACCAGCAGCTTCAAAAACCGCGCCAAGTCGTATTGGCGGAGCGGAAGACGAAGGTGCACTATGAAGATATCAGTCAATTAGATGAATCGCGCCAAACCGAATATATTGAACGCTATAAACGCGGCGTGCAGCAGCAGGGCTTTCATCTGGCGAAAGATATTCTCTTTAAAGCGGCGGTGTTCAGACTCAGTGAGAAGGAGCTGTATCTCGTCTGGAGCAATCATCATATCGTCATGGACGGCTGGAGTATGGGCGTTTTGATGAAAAGCCTGTTCCAAAACTATGAAGCGCTTCGTGCCGGCCGGCCCGCCGGGGGAAGCCAGGGCAAACCTTACTCTGACTATATCAAATGGCTCGGAGGCCGGGATTATGAGGAGGCGGAACAATATTGGAGCAGCCGCCTGGCGGATTTCGAACAGCCGAGCCTGCTCCCGGGCCGTCTGGCAGCAGAAAAGAAAGACTACCAAAATGAAGAATATTCTTTTGTCTGGGATGAAGAGCTGGTCGCGCAGATTCAGCAGACCGCCAACCGGCATCAAGTCACGGGGCCTAACCTGTTTCAGGCCGTTTGGGGTGCGGTGCTCAGCAAATACAACTATACAGACGATGTGGTGTTCGGCACCGTCGTATCAGGCCGTCCTTCAGAAATCAACGGCATAGAAACGATGGCGGGGCTGTTCATCAATACAATTCCCGTCAGAATCAAGATTGACAAAGATGCAGCCTTTTCGGACGTGATGGCGGCAGTTCAGAAAAACGCCGTGGAAGCCGAGCGCTATGATTATGTGCCGCTCTATGACATTCAAAAGCGCTCCGCCCTGGACGGCAGCCTCTTAAATCATTTGGTCGCGTTTGAAAACTATCCGCTGGACAAAGAGCTGGAAAACGGGGGCATGGAGGAAAGACTCGGCTTTTCCATTAAAGTTGAACATGCTTTTGAGCAGACGAGCTTTGATTTCAATCTCATCGTGTATCCGGGAAAAACGTGGACTGTCAAAATCAAATACAACGGAGCGGCTTTCGCTCATGATGCCATCGAACGAACGGCGCACCATCTGACCCGCATGATGAAAGCCGCGGTCGGAACGCCTGACGCGCCCGTGCGGGAACTCGGCCTTGTTTCAGGCGAAGAAGAGCGGCAGATTGTTGAGATATTCAATGATACGAAAACGGTGCTTCCGGAAGAGGAGGCCGTTCACCGTTTGTTTGAAGCACAGGCAAACCGGACGCCTGCAAGCATCGCGATAAAAGAAGCGGGACGCGAATGGACCTACCGTGAAGTGAACGAAGCGGCCAACCGCCTGGCGAGACACCTTGTGAAGAGCGGGCTGGAAAAAGGCCGGACCGCTGCTATTATGAACGACCGGTCTGCGGAAACCGTTGTCGGAATGCTTGCCGTCCTAAAAGCAGGCGGCGCATATGTGCCGATTGATCCGTCTTTTCCGGAGGACCGTCTCCGCTTTATGGCGGAAGACAGCTCGATTCGGCTCGTGCTGACAGTTCAGGACTATCAAGAACAAGCGGGTGCATTGCAAGTCCCGGTCGTCATGCTGGATGAAAGCGCGGATGAAACGGTAAGCGGAACAGACTTGAATCTTCCGGCCGGTGGCAACGACTTGGCGTATATCATGTATACATCCGGATCGACCGGCAAACCGAAAGGCGTCATGATTGAACACAGAAATATCATCAGGCTCGTCAAACATTCGAATTACGTGCCGGTTCATGAAGAAGACCGGATGGCGCAAACGGGAGCCGTCAGCTTTGATGCCGGAACCTTCGAAGTCTTCGGCGCATTGCTGAACGGAGCGTCATTGCACCCGGTGAAAAAAGAGACGCTGCTTGACGCCGGACAATTCGCCCAATTTCTGAAAGAGCAGCGGATCACGACCATGTGGCTGACGTCTCCGCTGTTTAATCAGCTTGCCCAAAAGGATGCCGGCATGTTTAACACGCTCCGGCACCTCATCATCGGCGGTGATGCGCTTGTGCCGCATATTGTCAGCAAAGTGAGAAAGGCATCACCGGAGCTGTCGCTTTGGAACGGATACGGGCCGACGGAGAATACGACGTTTTCGACGAGTTTTCTCATTGATCAGGATTATGACGGTTCGGTCCCGATCGGGAAGCCGATCGGAAATTCCACTGCGTACATTATGGATGAAAACCGCAACCTCCAGCCGATCGGCGCGCCCGGTGAGCTGTGCGTCGGCGGAAGCGGAGTGGCAAGAGGCTATGTGAACCTGCCTGAATTAACGGAGAAGCAGTTTGTCCGCGATCCGTTCAGACCGGATGAAATGATATACCGGACGGGGGATTTGGCGAAGTGGCTTCCGGACGGCACGATCGAGTTTCTCGGCAGAATTGACAACCAAGTAAAGGTCCGCGGTTTCAGAATCGAGCTCGGCGAAATCGAGGCGAAAATCAGCCAGGCGGAGAATGTGACGGAATCTGCGGCTGTGATCCGGAAAAATAAAGCGGATGAAAATGAAATCTGCGCTTACTTTACGGCAGACCAAGCTCTTTCGCCGGAAGACCTGCGCAAAACGCTTTCGGAATCACTTCCGGAATATATGATTCCCGCGCACTTCATCCAGATGAATCAGTTTCCGCTGACGGCGAACGGAAAAATTGATAAAAAAGCGCTACCTGAGCCTCAGGCTGAAGCCGTTCAAAAAGAATACGTAGCGCCGAAAACGGAAGCGGAGCAGAAACTCGCTGACATTTGGGAAGGCATTCTCGGTGTAAAAGCGGGTGTGACTGACAATTTCTTCACGATTGGCGGACATTCTTTAAAAGCCATGATGATGACCGCTAAAATCCAGGAGCACTTTCAAAAAGAAGTACCGATTAAAGTGTTATTTGAAAAGCCGACCATTCAGGAGCTTGCGCATTATTTGCAGCATGAGAGCGAGGAGGAGCAGCAGTTTGAACCGATCCGACAAGCGCCTTATCAGAAGCATTATCCTGTTTCCTCAGCACAGCGCAGGATGTATATCCTTAATCAGCTCGGACAGGCCAGCACGAGCTACAACGTCCCTGCTGTACTTTTGCTGGAAGGGTCAGTAGACAAAAAGCGTCTTGAGGAGGCCATGCAGGCTTTAATCAACCGTCATGAGACCTTGCGTACGTCGTTTGACATGGCAGATGGAGAAGTCGTGCAGACCATTCACAAAAATGTGTCGTTTGAGCTTGAAACCGCCGAGGGCCGGGAAGAAGATGCAGAAGAGCTGACAAAAGCCTTTATCAGGCCGTTTGCGCTCAACCGCGCGCCGCTTGTCCGTTCGAAGCTGATCCGGCTTGAAGAAGACCGGCATCTTCTGCTGATTGACATGCACCACATTATTACGGACGGAAGCTCAATGGGCATTTTCATCGGTGATCTTGCGAAGCTTTATCAAGGCACGGAGCTTGCGCTGCCAAAGATTCATTATAAGGATTTTTCAGTCTGGCAGCGTGAAAAAGCAAATCTCGACCAGCACGAAGCCTACTGGCTTGATACGTTCAAAGGCGATCTGCCGGTGCTGGATCTGCCGCTTGATTTCCCGCGTCCTGCCGAGCGCAGTTTTGAAGGGGAACGCGTCATCTTCGGGCTTGATAAACAGGTGACGGCGCAGATTAAGAAGCTGCTGGCTGATACAGATACGACGATGTACATGTTCTTGTTAGCCGCTTTTCAAGTGCTGCTGTCCAAATATTCGGGGCAGGAAGACATCATAGTCGGGTCTCCGGCGGCCGGAAGACAGCATCCTGATCTCCAAGACGTGCCGGGCATGTTTGTCAACACAGTTGCGCTTCGGTCGCATCCTGCCGGCAAAAAAACGTTCAAACAATTTCTGGATGAGGTGAAAACAGCGAGCCTTCAAGCTTTTGAGCATCAAAGCTATCCGCTTGAAGAATTAATTGAAAAACTGCCGTTAACGAGGGACACAAGCCGGAGTCCGCTGTTCAGCGTGTTATTTAATATGCAGAACATGGAGATCCCGGCTCTGCGGCTCGGAGATTTGGAGATTTCTTCTTACTCCATGCATCATCATGTCGCTAAATTTGATCTTTCCTTAGAAGCGGCTGAACGCGGAGAAGAGGTCGGATTGAGCTTTGATTACGCGAAAGCCTTATTTGCGGATGAAACCATCCGCCGCTGGAGCGCTCATTTTGTCAATCTGATTAAAGCCTGCGCTGACAATCCGGATATTCAGCTGGCCGACGCAAGCCTGCTGTCCGCTCCTGAACGGGAAGCGCTCCTTTCTGATGAAAAACGTACGGAAGCGGATCTGCCTGAGGGCACTTTTGTTTCGCTGTTTGAACGGCAAGCGCAAAAAACGCCTGATCTCACGGCGGTTGCGGGCGGAATAAGTCTGACATATCGTGAGCTTGATGAACGCTCGAACCGGTTTGCCCGCCACCTTCAGGCTTGCGGAACGGGCAGTGAGGACATCGTAGCCATTATGATGGATCGTTCGGCCGACTTGATTACCGCGATTCTCGGCGTCATGAAAGCCGGAGCGGCATTTCTCCCGATTGATCCGGAGACTCCTGAAGAGAGAATCCGCTACTCTCTTGAAGACAGCGGAACGAAGCTTCTGGTCGTCAATGAAAGAAACATGACCGCGGCCGCCGTTTATAAAGGAAAAACGGTCGTAATGGAAGACGGAGAATGGCAGAACGAAAGCGCCGGCCGGCTTGAAACGGAGCCCGGCGCCGACCAGCTTGCATATATCATTTATACCTCGGGAACAACGGGCAAACCGAAAGGCGTCCAGCTGGAGCACCGCAATCTAATCAATTATGTCACATGGTTCAGCCGTGAAGCCGGTTTGACCGAAGCTGACAAATCTGTGCTGCTGTCTTCTTACGCATTTGATCTCGGCTATACGGCCATATTCCCGATTCTTCAGGCGGGCGGCGAGCTGCACATTGTGCCGAAAGAGACGTACACCGCGCCTGATCAGCTTGGTGAGTATATACAGAAAAACGGCATTACGTATATGAAACTGACGCCGTCATTGTTCCATATGATCGTCAATACAGCCCGTTTTACGTCAGAACGCCGTTTCAGCCCGCTTCGTTTAGTGGTGCTCGGCGGAGAAAAGATCATCACGTCCGATGTCCGCAAGTTTCATGACGTATACGCCCATACCGACTTCATCAATCACTACGGGCCGACGGAAACGACGATCGGCGCCATTGCCGGACGGATCAATATGGAGCGCCTTGATCAATATGAACAGCGTCCCGTCATCGGCCGCCCGATCGCAAATACCGGCGCGCTTGTATTGGACGGAGCAATGCAGCTCGTTCCTCCGGGCGCAAGCGGCGAGCTTTATATTGCCGGGAAGGGGCTTGCAAGGGGATATCTTCACCGTCCGCAGCTGACGGCGGAGAAATTTCTCTCAAATCCTTTTTCACCGGACAGCCTGATGTACAAAACGGGAGATGTCGTCCGCAGGCTTCCTGACGGGCCGATTGAATTTATTGGCCGTGCGGATGATCAGGTGAAAATCCGGGGCTACCGCATTGAATTAAAAGAGGTTGAAACTGTGCTGTTAAGCGTAAACGGCATTCAGGAGGCGGTCGTTCTCGCAGTCAGCGAAGGCGGGCTGCCGGAACTGTGCGCGTATTATAAAGCCGACAGCGAGCTGAAAGGCTCTGAGCTTCGCAAACGGCTTTCCGAAACACTGCCGTCTCATATGCTTCCGGCTTATTTCATGCAAGTAGACCGCATTCCGCTCACAGCCAACGGAAAAACCGATAAAAACGCCCTTCCGAAACCGGGCGTCAGCCAAACGGCGCAAACAGTTTCAGCCTTGCCGGAAACGGAATTGGAGGAAAAGCTGTGCCGCATTTGGAAACAGACACTCGGTACGGATACGCTCGGCATCGACGATAATTTCTTCGATTACGGCGGGCACTCTTTAAAAGGCATGATGCTCCTCGCCAATATTCAGGCTGAACTGGACAAAACGGTTCCGTTAAAAGCGCTGTTCGAACAGCCGACTGTCCGCCTGCTTGCCGCATATATCGAAAAATCAGCGGTATCTGAGGGATATCGGATGATCTCACCGGCCGACAGTGCAGACGCGTACCCGTTATCATCCGCCCAAAAACGGATGTACGTCCTGAACCAGCTTGACCGGGAGACAATCAGTTATAATATGCCGTCCGTTCTTCTGATGGAAGGAGAAGTCAATATTTCAAGGCTTCAGGAAGCGCTCAATCAGATGATCAATCGCCACGAGTCTTTGCGGACGTCCTTTATCGATCAAAACGGCCGCCCGATGCAGCAGATCGCAGAACAGGCTGACATCGACCTGCACATCTTTGAAGCAGCAGACGAGGAGAAAGCGGATCTTATCATTCAGGCATTCATTAAGCCGTTCGATCTGAGTGCGGCTCCGCTCATTCGGGCCGCTCTTGTCAGACTGAATGAAAAGAAACACCTGCTGCTGCTGGATATGCATCATATTATTGCCGACGGCGTGTCCAGAAGCATGCTGGTCAAAGAGCTCGCTCATCTTTACAAAGGCGGAAGCCTGCCGTCGCCGAACCTGCACTATAAAGACTTCGCCGTCTGGCAGAATGAACCCGAGCAGGCCGAACGGATGAAAGACCATGAGCGTTATTGGCTCTCCGCATTTTCCGGCGAGCTTCCTGAATTGAATCTGCCGACCGATTTCCCCCGTCCGCCGGTTCAAAGTTTTAAAGGACAATCCGTCCGTTTCAGAGCGGGGCGTGAAACGGAAAAAGCGGTGCGTGAATTAATGGAATCATCGGGAGCGACTCTTCATATGGTGCTTCACGCCGCGTTCCATGTCTTTTTGAGCAAAATCACGGGGCAGCGCGATATCATTATCGGCTCGGTGACCGCCGGAAGAACGAGCGCCGAAGTTCAGGAAATGCCGGGGATGTTTGTCAATACGCTTGCGCTTCGCAATGAAACGCGAAAAGAGCAGACCTTCGCCGGGTTGCTCGAACGGGTGAAACAAACCAATCTCGACGCGCTGGCGCATCAGGATTATCCGTTTGAAGATCTGATCGGAAAGCTTGACCTGCCGAGAGATATGAGCCGTAACCCATTGTTCCAGGTGATGGTGACGACAGAAGATCCGGATAAAGAAACACTGGAACTGGAGAACCTGCGCATCACTCCGTATGAGTCAAACCAAGGCACGGCGAAATTCGATCTGACACTCGGCGGCTTTACGGATCAAGAAGGTCTCGGCCTTCAGTTTGAATATGCGACTGATCTGTTTAAAAAAGAAACAATTGAAAAGTGGAGCGCCGGGTTCCTGCGGATTCTGAAGCAAGCGGCAGAAAGTCCGGACAGAAAGCTGCCTGAGATTTCACTGATCAGCGATGCTGAAAAACAAGCCCTCCTCAACGCATGGAAAGGAAAAACAATTTCTGTGCCGCGGGACAAAACGGTTCACCGTCTCTTTGAAGAAACGGCCGCCCGCTACGCGAACCGGCCGGCCGCGGCATACAACGGCGCGAAATGGACGTACGGCGAGCTGAACGCAAGGGCGAACCGGATCGCGCGCATTCTCATGGACTGCGGCGTCACGGCTGACGAACGTGTCGGCATTTTGACGAAACCGTCCTTGGAAATGGCCGCGGGCGTACTCGGCGTCCTGAAAGCAGGCGCGGCATTTGTGCCGATTGACCCCGACTACCCGGAAGAGCGCATCAGCTACATTCTGCAGGACAGCGGCGCCAAGCTTCTTCTCACACAGGAAGCGCTCGACGTGCCGGAAAGCTACAACGGAGAAACGATTCTGCTTGACGGCAGCCGCTCCATTCTGAGCCTGCCGCTTGATGAAAACGATGAAGCGAACCCGCAGACGGAAACAACGGCGGATCATCTCGCTTATATGATTTACACGTCAGGAACGACCGGACAGCCGAAGGGTGTCATGGTCGAACACCATGCGCTGGTGAACCTGTGCTTCTGGCATCACGACGCATTCGCCATGACGGCGGATGATAAAAGCGCCAAATACGCGGGCTTCGGTTTTGACGCCTCCATCTGGGAGATGTTCCCGACATGGACCATCGGCGCGGAGCTTCATGTCATTGACGAAGCGATCCGGCTGGATATCACCCGCTTAAATCACTATTTCGAAGAGCACGGCGTGACCATCACCTTCCTGCCGACGCAGCTGGCCGAACAATTTATGGAGCTGGAAAATACCTCTCTCCGCATGCTTCTCGTCGGCGGCGACAAGCTGAAGCGGGCGGTGAAACAGCCGTACACGATCGTCAACAACTACGGCCCGACGGAAAACACCGTCGTCGCGACAAGCGGCGTCATCAATCCGGAGGAAGGATCGCTTTCGATCGGACGGGCGATTGCCAATACGAGAGTTTATATTCTCGGCGACGGCGATCAGGTGCAGCCGGAAGGCATTGCCGGTGAATTGTGCGTGGCCGGCCGCGGTCTGGCGCGCGGATACCTGAACCGTGAAGAAGAAACGGCGAAGCGGTTTACCGCAGATCCGTTCGTGCCTGGCGAGCACATGTACCGGACCGGCGACCTCGTCAAGTGGAACGCGCAGTGCGGCATCGAATACATCGGCCGTATCGACCAGCAGGTCAAAGTGCGGGGCTACCGGATCGAGCTTTCAGAAATCGAAGTCCGCCTCGCCCAGCTTGCGGATGTTCATGACGCAGCGGTGACGGCCGTGGAAGACAAAGCGGGCAATACCGCGCTTTGCGCCTATGTCGCGCCTCAGCAGGACGATATTGAAGCGCTCAAAGCCGCGCTGAAAGACACGCTGCCTGACTACATGGTGCCGGCGTTCTGGGTGGAGATGGACGAGCTTCCGGTCACCGCAAACGGAAAGATTGACAAAAAAGCCCTGCCGGCGCCTGACATTGAAGCGGGAAGCGCCGCGTACAAAGCGCCGGAAACGGAGATGGAGACGCTGCTTTCCGACATTTGGCAGGAAGTGCTCGGTCTTGACCGGATCGGCGTAAGCGATAATTTCTTCACGCTCGGCGGGGACTCGATCAAAGGCATCCAAATGGCGAGCCGCCTGAACCAACACGGCTACAAGCTGGAGATGAAAGATCTCTTCCAGCACCCGACCATCGAAGAGCTCGTCTCGTATGTGGAGCGGACGGAAGGCAAGCAGGCCGACCAAGGCCCTGTCGAAGGCGAAGCGGACTTAACGCCGATCCAGCGCTGGTTCTTTGAACGAAACTTTACCGACAAACACCACTGGAACCAATCCGTCATGCTTCACGCGAAAGACGGCTTTGATCCGGACCTGGTGGAAAAAACCCTGCAAGCATTGATTGAACACCATGATGCGCTCCGCATGGTTTACTGTGAAGAAAGGGAAGGCATCATTCAGACATACCTCCCTGTCACAGAATGCAAGGCAAGCTTTGAAATCGTTGATCTGTACGGAACTGACGAGGATATGCTGAAAAGCCAGATTCAGCGGCTTGCCGATCATCTTCAGGGAAGTCTGGATCTGGAGAACGGCCCGCTGTTAAAAGCGGAGCAATACCGGACAGAACAAGGCGATCATCTGTTAATCGCGATTCACCATCTCGTCGTGGACGGGGTTTCATGGAGAATTCTGCTTGAGGATTTCGCTTCAGGTTATAAACAGGCGCAGCAGCAAAACAGCATCGTCCTCCCGCAGAAAACCCACTCCTTTAAAGATTGGGCGGAGGCGCTGAACACATTTGCGCAATCAGAAGAGCTGAAAAAGCAGGCGGCTTATTGGGCGCAGGCAGATACGGAAGAACTCCGGCCGCTGCCGAAAGACCATGATCCGAACAAACGGCTCGTCAAACATACGGCGGCCGTGAAATGTGAATTGACTGAGGAAGAAACGGCACAGCTGCTCACAGATGTTCATCATCCGTACGGAACGGAAATCAACGACATTCTGCTCAGCGCGCTCGGCTTAACGATCGGTGAATGGACGGAAAACGGCAAAGTCGGCATCAACTTAGAAGGACACGGTCGGGAAGAAATCATACCGAATGTCAATATTTCACGGACGGTCGGCTGGTTTACGGCCCAATATCCTTTGATTCTGCAGATCAGCAAGGAAGACGGCGTCTCTTCCGTCATTAAAACGGTAAAAGAGACGGTGCGGCGAGTTCCTGATAAAGGCGTCGGTTACGGGATTCTCCGGTATCTGTCATCCGATGAAACAGAAAAAGGCGCCGCGCCTGAAATCAGTTTTAACTACTTGGGGCAGTTTGACAATGAAGTGAAAACGGAATGGTTTGAGCCGTCTCCATATGATATGGGACGTCAAGTCAGCGAAGAGTCAGAGGCGTTATACGCACTGAGCTTCAGCGGGATGGTTACAGGCGGCCGCTTCGTCATTTCCTGCTCATACAATCAGGAAGAATATGAAAGAAGCACCGTCGAAACACAGATGCAGCGGTTTAAAGACAATCTCTTAATGATCATCCGCCATTGCACGGCCAAAGAGGAGAAAGAATTTACGCCGAGCGATTTCAGCGCGCAGGATCTTGAGATGGATGAAATGGGAGACATCTTTGACATGCTTGAGGAGAATTTAACGTGACAAAAACAGATAACAGAAGGGGGGAGCGGAGCAGATGAGCCAATTCAGCAAAGATCAGGTTCAGGACATGTATTATTTGTCGCCGATGCAGGAGGGAATGCTGTTTCATACTCTCCTGAATCCCGGCCAAAGTTTTTACATCGAACAAATGACAATGAAAGTAAAAGGCAGCTTGAATATCAAAAGCCTTGAAGAAAGCATGAATGTGATCATGGACCGGTACGATGTATTTCGTACCGTGTTCATTCACGAAAAAGTAAAAAGGCCGGTCCAAGTCGTATTGAAAAAACGGCAGTTTCAGATAGAAGAAATCGATCTGACACATGTAACGGACAGCGAGCAAACAGCCAAAATCAATGAATACAAAGAACAGGATAAGATCAAGGGCTTTGATTTGACGCGGGATATTCCGATGCGGGCAGCCATTTTTAAAAAATCGGAAGAAAGCTTTGAATGGGTGTGGAGCTACCACCACATCATTTTGGACGGCTGGTGCTTCGGCATCGTCGTGCAGGATCTGTTTAAGGTATACAATGCCCTGCGTGAACAAAAGCCGTACAGCCTGCCGCCGGTCAAACCGTATAAAGACTATATCAAGTGGCTTGAAAAGCAGGATAAACAAGCATCACTGCATTACTGGCGCGGGTACTTAGAAGGTTTTGAAGGACAAACGACATTTGCGGAGCAAAAAAAGAAACAAAAGGACGGCTATGAGCCGAAAGAGCTGCTCTTCTCACTGCCGGAGGCGGAAACAAAAGCATTTACCGAGCTTGCAAAATCGCAGCATACCACTTTGAGTACGGCGCTGCAGGCGGTTTGGAGTGTATTAATCAGCCGCTATCAGCAGTCCGGCGATTTGATCTTCGGCACAGTCGTTTCCGGGCGTCCCGCAGAAATCAAAGGCGTTGAACATATGGTCGGGCTGTTTATCAATGCTGTCCCGAGGCGGGTGAAGCTGTCTGAGGATACCACATTTAACGGCTTGCTCAAGCAGCTGCAGGAGCAATCGCTGCAGTCTGAGCCGCATCAATATGTACCGCTCTATGACATCCAAAGCCAGGCCGATCAGCCAAAGCTGATTGACCACATCATTGTGTTTGAAAATTATCCGCTTCAGGATGCAAAAAATGAAGAGAACAGTGAAAACGGCTTTGATATGGAGGATGTACACGTTTTTGAGAAATCGAATTATGATCTCAACCTGATGGCTTCTCCAGGTGATGAGATGCTGATTAAGCTTGCCTATAACGGGAATGTGTTTGATGAGGCGTTTATCCTGCGCTTAAAATCTCAGCTTCTCACAGCGATTCAGCAGCTCATCCAGAAGCCGGATCAGCCTGTCAATACGATCAGACTTGTTGATGAAAAGGAAAGAGAGCTTCTGCTTACCGGCTTAAACCCGCCGGCTCAGACTCATCAGGCGAAGCCTCTGACAGATTGGTTCAAGGAAGCGGTGAATGTAAATCCAGATGCACCGGCGCTTACGTATTCCGGCCAGACTCTTTCCTATCGTGAATTAGATGAGGAAGCGAACCGTCTTGCGCGCCGTTTGCAAAAGCAAGGTGCGGGTAAGGACACTGTTGTCGCGTTGTACACGAAGCGCTCGCTTGAGCTGGTGATCGGCATTCTCGGCGTATTAAAAGCGGGAGCGGCTTATCTGCCGGTTGATCCGAAGCTGCCGGAGGACCGAATCTCGTACATGCTGGCTGACAGTGCGGCAGCCTGTCTGCTGACACATCAGGAGATGAAAGAAAAAGCGGCTCAGCTGCCGTATACAGGAACAACACTCATCATCGATGATCAAGCACGGTTTGAGGAACAGGCAAGCGATCCTGCAGCCGCAATTGATCCCGATGATCCGGCGTATATTATGTATACGTCCGGCACAACCGGAAAGCCGAAGGGCAATATCACCACTCATGCCAATATTCAAGGATTGGTCAAGCATGTAGACTACATGGCATTTTCAGAAAAAGATACGTTCTTATCTGTTTCCAATTACGCCTTTGACGCATTTACCTTTGATTTCTACGCATCAATACTGAATGCGGCACGGCTCATTATCGCAGATGAACATACACTGCTTGATACAGAACGGCTCACTGATCTGATCCGGCAGGAGAATGTCAATGTCATGTTTGCGACAACCGCACTTTTTAATCTTCTCATCGATGCGGGAGAGGAGTGGCTGAAGGGGCTTCGCTGTGTGTTATTCGGGGGTGAGCGCGCGTCAGTGCCTCACGTCAGAAAGGCGCTTGAGATCATGGGGCCCGGCAAGCTGATTAATTGCTACGGGCCGACTGAGGGAACGGTGTTTGCGACAGCTCACGTCGTGCATGATATACCGGATTCCCTTTCCTCATTGCCGATCGGAAAGCCGATCAGCAATGCCAGTGTTTATATTCTTAACGGGCAAAATCAGCTTCAGCCGTTTGGAGCTGTCGGTGAACTGTGCATCAGCGGAATGGGTGTATCAAAAGGGTATCTGAACCGTCATGACCTGACGAAGCAAACGTTTATCCCAAATCCGTTCAAGCCGGGAGAAACGCTTTACCGCACAGGGGATTTAGCACGCTGGCTGCCGGATGGAACAATTGAATACGCCGGGCGTATTGACGACCAGGTCAAAATACGCGGACACCGGATTGAGCTTGAAGAAATCGAAAAGCAGCTGCAGGAATACCCGGGTGTGAAAGATGCGGTCGTTGTTGCAGACCGCCATGAGTCTGGAGATGCATCAATCAACGCCTACCTCGTGAACCGGACGCCGCTTTCAGCTGAAGACGTAAAGAGGCACCTGAAAAAACAGCTTCCTGCTTACATGGTGCCGCAAACCTTTACTTTCTTAGAGGAGCTTCCTTTAACGACAAACGGGAAGGTCAATAAACGGCAGCTGCCGAAACCGGATCAGGCTCAGGCGGCCAAAGAATGGATCGGGCCTCGAAACGCGACGGAAGAAACGATTGCACACATCTGGTCCGACATCCTCGGCAGACAGCAGATCGGGATTCATGATGATTTCTTCGCGCTCGGAGGCCATTCCTTAAAAGCGATGACGGCAGCGTCGCGCATTAAAAAAGAGCTCGGTACGGACATTCCGGTGCAGCTGTTATTCGAAGCGACGACAATTGCAGACATTGCCGGTTATCTGCTTCACGGTGAAGAAAAAGGAATGAAAGATCTCACCATCATGAATAAAAATCAGTCTGACACACTGTTTGCGTTCCCGCCGGTTCTCGGTTACGGGCTGATGTACCAGCCGCTGGCAAAACAGCTGTCCGGCTATAAAATCTGTGCGTTTGATTTTATTGAGGAAGACAACCGCATCGAACGCTACACAGAGCTGATCAATCAGCTCCAGCCGGAAGGACCGGTCAAGCTGTTCGGATACTCGGCAGGCTGCACGCTCGCCTTTGAAACGGCCAAACGCCTTGAAGCAGGGGGCCGTAAAGTGGAGCGGCTGATCATGGTTGATTCCTATAAAAAACAAGGCGTCAGCGACTTGGAAGGCCGCACCGTAGAAAGTGATGTCCAGGCGCTGATGAAGGTAAACCGGGACAATGAAGCGCTGAATGACGAAGCTGTCAAAGAAGGTCTCGCCAAAAAAACAAACGCGTTTTATTCTTATTTCGTGCATACCGTCAGCACCGGCACGGTCAATGCGGATATAGATCTTTTAACGTCAGAACCGGACTTTGCGATGCCGCCGTGGCTCGCTTCGTGGGAAGAAGCCACGACAGGTGAATACCGTGTGAAAAAAGGCTGCGGCACGCACGCAGAAATGCTTCAGGGAGAATGTCTCGAAAGGAATG
Organism: Bacillus sp. JHAA; assembly: GCF_036961585.1. Taxonomy (NCBI): domain Bacteria; kingdom Bacillati; phylum Bacillota; class Bacilli; order Caryophanales; family Bacillaceae; genus Bacillus; species Bacillus sp. JHAA. The sequence goes on from NZ_JBAMDE010000004.1 coordinate 204,639, forward strand.
CGGCATATTTGCTCGAATTCCTAAAGAAGGAACATCTGAAGCTGACAACTTCACGATAGAAAAGGAGGAAGCCCGCCAATGGTCCAGCTCTTTAAATCGTTCGATACCACAGAAAAAACGCAGCTCATCTGTTTTCCGTTCGCAGGAGGCTATTCCGCATCATTCCGCCCGCTCCACACCTATCTTCAAGGTGAGTGTGAGATGCTTGCCGCGGAACCGCCGGGACACGGAACAAATCAAATGTCCGCCGTTGAGGATTTTGAACAGCTTGTCAGTTTATACAAGCAGGAGTTGAATCTCCATCCCGACCGCCCGTTTGTGCTGTTCGGCCACAGTATGGGAGGCATGGTCGCTTTCAGGCTGGCGCAAAAGCTGGAGCGGGAGGGCATTTACCCGCAGGCCGTGATCATCTCAGCCATTCAGCCGCCGCATGTGGAAAGGAAAAAAGTGTCTCATCTTGATGATGAAAAATTTCTCGCCCATATTATCGAGCTTGGCGGAATGCCGCAGGAGTTAGTGGAGAATAAGGAGGTCATGTCATTTTTCCTGCCTTCTTTCAGATCCGACTACCGCGCGCTTGAAAGCTTCCGTCCGTCTGATTCTCACATCATTCAATCACCCGTCCATATATTTAACGGGCGGAAAGATAAAAAATGTATCAAAGATGCGGACGGATGGAAAAAATGGGCCGACAATCCCGTATTTCATGAGTTTTCGGACGGCCACATGTTCATATTAAGTGAAACTGAAAAAGTGGCGGAACGAATCTATGAGATTATTAACAGGAGCACTGCAGGCCAATTGTTATAGGATATGACAGACAGCATTCGCTGTCTGTTTTTTGTAACAAAATCTGCCCGCGAGTTTTCTCATTTATCAAAAATTTTATGTTATGATTTGATGGAATATAATTTTGAAGGGATTGTCGTACATGAATGATGCAGCAAAAGAGCTGAACAGAACATTATCTGAAGAAAACCCGCACGTGCTTCAAATGCTTTCTGATTTGGGCAGAGAGTTGTTTTATCCGAAAGGGGTGCTGACACAATCGGCGGAAGCGAAAGCCAAGGCCGGAAAGTATAATGCCACGATCGGGATTGCCACCTCACAGGGCGAGTCCATGCACTTTTCTCATATTCAAGAGACACTGTCCGCCTATAACCCCGATGATATCTACGATTATGCTCCGCCGCAGGGAAAAGAGCCGCTCAGACAGGAATGGCTGAAAAAAATGCGTCTCGAAAATCCTTCATTAGCCGGCAAAGACATCAGCACGCCGATCGTGACAAACGCTTTAACACACGGGCTGAGCATCGCCGCCGACTTGTTCGTCAATGAAGGGGATACGCTGCTTCTGCCTGATAAATATTGGGGAAATTACAATTTCATTTTCGGTGTCCGGCGCAAGGCATCCATTGAGACGTACCCGCTTTTTCAGCAGGATGGGCGTTTTAATGCGGCGGGGCTGTCCGAGCTGCTGAAAAAGCAGGAAGAAAAGGCGATTGTCGTGCTGAATTTCCCGAATAATCCGACAGGCTACACGCCGGGAGAAGAGGAAGCGGCAGAAATCGTCAGCGTGATCCTGGAAGCGGCGGAGGCTGGCAAAGAGATTGTCGTGCTCGTAGACGATGCGTATTACAATCTGTTTTACGATGAAACGGCCATTCAGGAATCCATCTTCAGCAAACTCGCCCAAGTGCACGACCGGGTGCTTTGCGTAAAAATAGACGGCGCGACGAAGGAAAATTACGCGTGGGGTTTCCGCGTCGGTTTTATTACGTACAGCACAAAAAGCGAAAAAGCGCTGCGCGTGCTTGAGGAAAAAACAAAAGGGATTATCAGGGGAACGATTTCAAGCGCCCCGCACCCGTCCCAAACGTTTATGCTGCGGGCGATGCAGTCACCGGAATACGAGAAAGAAAAATCGCTGAAGTATAACATCATGAAAAAACGGGCTGACAAAGTGAAAGCCGTTCTTGCAGAAAACAAGCACTATGAAGACGTATGGACGCCTTATCCGTTTAACTCGGGTTATTTCATGTGTGTCCGGCTGAAAGACATAAACGCCGGCGAATTGAGAGTATCGTTGCTTGAAAAGAGAGGAATCGGGACGATATCCATTAATGAAACCGATTTGCGAATCGCATTTTCATGTGTTGAAGAAGAACACATCGCGGATCTGTTCGAAGAAATTTATCAAGAAGCAAAGCAGCTGCAGAAACAGGCGGAAATATCAGGCTGATAAAAAAGGAGGGGGGCACCCTCCTTTTTGTCTTTTATTCTGTTACATTTACTTTCTCATTCACATTTTCCCGGAGCATTTGCCTGAAAACGGCGATATCTTTTTGCGAATAGAAAAGTCGTTTCGGCAGCAGAAGTGTTCCGTAACCCGATGTTTGTAATCGAAACATATCTTTGTGCTCCCTAGCCGAGAGCAGTTCATCCCATTCAAAAAGAATGCTTGCGTTTTTTTGTTTTTGGCTGATTCCGAGCTGATGAATCGTAATACTTCTGGCAGATTTCAGCCCCTGATTCGTTTTGTATGTTCTGTAAAGACGGAAGAATGAGATTGCCGTTGCGATCACCGTGACTGCCAAAGAGAGAATCACAGCTGCAAGGAAATTCAGGAGAGCTCTGACGCCCCATGTGCCGCCTGTAACCGGGCCGTTCATTCAAAACAGATGGCAGAAGCCAGCAGCATAATCAAAAAACAGACAGCCGCGGATTTTCCTTGATGATAAGCAAAGTGTTTTCTTACATCGGCAAATGTTAAGCAGCCCGCGAGATAGATATTTTCATTTCGTGTGTTGATCATATTCCGTCTACGTTTCCTTTCATTTTTTCCCTATGTCGTAATATGCTTTTTTTCCTCCGTCCTGAAGCATTGCTTCCCAAGACTCCGATGACGATACAGACGGCGCCGGCGATATGATACCAGCGGAGTGACTCATGGAGAACGAGGACACCCGCAAGCATCGTCACGATGACGGACAAATTGTTAAAGGCGCTCATCTTAAACGCTTCAATCTTGGACAGCGCGTAGTTTGACATCAATGATGTAATGAGAGAAGACAAAATGCCTAAATACAGAATCGCTGCGATAAAACCGGGATCGCGGAAGGGCAGAAAATACTGCCCGATCGTTCCTTCCGCTCCGTGCCGGAAGAGAGCGATGCAGTTGAAGGAAGCAAAGCCGATCGCAGACATGCACCAGGTCAGCTCACCCAATGAAAAACGCTGGGTCGTGCGTCTCGCTGCCGTATTGTAAAGGGCGGAGGACAGCGCGGACAACAGGATCAGGAAAGCACCTTTAAAACTCGCCGATTCCGCGGACACCCCTTTCATTGTGAAAATAAATACCACCCCGGCCACTGACAGGCATGTGAATCCCTTTTGCGCCCATGTCGGACGTTCCTTTAAAAAGTAAGACGAAAACAGCATCGTAAAAATCGGGATGGCGGCTTGAATGATACCGGCTTCCGATGATGAAGAATACAAAAGGCCGAACGCCTGAAAACTGAAAAACAAAGCCGGATATAAAAGGGCCAAAGGCAAGATCGCCAGCACATTCTTCCAGCTGACGGACAGTTTGATCCAGCCGAATAAAACAGGAAGCATTGCACAGATGAAGGCCGCTGTGAACCGATGAGCCAATATATCAAACGGATTGGCGGATTGAAGCGCAATCTTGACAAATATAAAGGAAAAACCGATAATCAGCGCATTTAAAATGGCAGCGAGGTAAGCAGCAGCCAAACGGTTTTGATTAATCATCTTTACGAACTCCTTTAATGAGATCGAGCGCCGGCCGCTCCCTTTTATTGTATGGGAAGGGAAGAAGCAGTACAATGAGAATAATGATAAACTGTACCGGTACAGATGGAGGTTCAGCATGGAAAAGTATATGAACGTGATGATAGAAGTGGAGAGTCTCATTGAAGGCGGCACTTTTCAGGAAGGGGCGCGGCTGCCTTCTATCAGGCAGCTGGCCGAGCGTTTTCACGTCAGTAAAAGCACCGTCATCCGTGCGCTTCAGGAGCTTGAAAAACGGCACATTATTTATGCCGTGCCGAAAAGCGGCTACTATCTTATTAAAAATGACAAAAAGCAGGAGCGAGAACAAACAGGTATCATTGATTTTGCAGCCTCGGCGCCGGACCCTGATATTTTTCCGTACCGCGACTTTCAGCATTGCATCAACAAAGCCATTGATATGTATAAAAATGATTTGTTCATTTACGGCACGCCGCAGGGGCTTCCGTCTTTAATCCGGGTGCTTCAGACGCTGTTATCCGATTATCAGGTATTTGCAAAAAAGCGGAACATTTTTATCACCTCGGGTGTGCAGCAGGCGTTATCCCTGCTGTCTCTGATGCCGTTTCCGAACGGAAAAAAGAAGATTTTAATCGAACAGCCGGGCTATCATCTGATGGTGGAGCAGCTTGAAGCGCTGCGCCTTCCCGCCTGCGGCATTAAACGGACGGCTGAGGGGCTTGATATGGCGGAAGTCGAGCGGCTGTTTCAGACGGAGGAAATTAAGTTTTTTTACACGATGCCCCGATTTCATAATCCGCTCGGCAGCTCTCTGACAGAATGGCAAAAACGAGAGCTTGTCCGATTAGCGGAGGCGTATGACGTTTATTTGGTTGAGGATGATTTCCTAGGAGATTTAGAGGACAATCAGAAGGCAGACCCGCTGTACGCCTACGATCTGTCTTCCCGCGTGATTTATTTGAAAAGCTTTTCGAAAATGATTTTTCCGGGGCTGCGTGTTGGAGCGGCTGTGCTCCCGGATTCGCTGGCCCCGGTTTTCCATACGTATAAAAAGCTGAGCGATATCGACTGTTCGATGATATCCCAAGCGGCCCTTGAAGTGTATATCAAAAGCGGCATGTTCAAAAGGCATAAAGAAAAAATCCGGGCCTCTTACAGAGCACGTTCCGAGCTGCTCCAAAACGCGCTGCAGGAGTACGACGGTTTTTCTGTAAAGCAAACGTCGATCCATACCCATCTCGTGCTGGAGAAAAGCCTTTCCGCTTCAAGAGTTGTGCAGCGTCTGAAAGCGCAAGGCGTGCTGGTGGAGCCGATTGACAGCCATTACCTATCGGATTTTCCGAAAGAAAATATCATCAAACTCAACGTGTCCAACGTCAAGACAGGGGATATCACGCGAGGCATCAAAATGCTGACGGATTGCTTATAACAGCTCTTCATACGTTTTCATCTCAATCCCGTCACAAAAATCGGGATGCGCCGCACAAACGGCCAGCTTATACTCCTCGTCCGCATCATATGTGCGGATGAAACAAGGTTCATGCCCGTCCGGAAGCTCAATGGACACATGGCCGTCGTCTTTGAGGCGGACGCTGAATGAATCAAGCGGCAGGGAAAGCCCTTTTCCGGCCTGTTTGATAAAGCTTTCTTTCATCGACCACAGGTGGTAAAAATAATCGGTCTGCTGATCGGGGTGTTTCGCTTGCAGATCACTGTATTCCGTCGGCGAAAAAAACCGTTTGGCGATATCAATCGTGCCGGGCTTCATTTTTTCAATATCAATGCCGATCGGTTTTGAATCAACGGCGCACACGATCCAGCGACCGGAGTGGGAAATGTTAAAGTGCATGTCCGGAAGCGCGGGGATGTACGGCTTTCCGTATTCCTGAACGCTGAATGAAATCCCGGCCGGATCAAGTCCGTAAGCCTTCGCCGCAGCGGTGCGGATCAGCATGTCGCCGATCAAGGTGCGGTGAGCATCCTCCTTATGGTAAAAGCGCCGGCATTTTTCCCGCTTTTCGGCGGACACGGCCGCCATCATCCGATCCTCTTCCCCTGCAGAAAGCGGGCGGTCCATATATACTCCGTAAATATTCATGTCCAGATCCTCCGTCTGAAAATATTGTCAAAACCATCCTATCATATCAGACGAAAGCTGTCCGAAAAGAAAAAAACAAAACCGTTTCGGCTTTGTTTTTAATGAACGGACGTTGCCCGCCCGGAGATCGCGTATGTTAACAGTTTAGAGGACTGCGGCAAAGAAAAACGCAGAATCAGCCCCGTCAAAACAGCCGTAATAATGGTTCCGGCGCCGATCGGTCCGCCCATCATCCAGGCTGCGGCAAGAATCGTCAGCTCAATGCCGTTCCGCACCCATTGCACGTTCCAGCCCGTTTTTTCAGATATCAGCATCATCAGAGAGTCCCGGGGGCCCGCGCCGAGCCCTGCTGATACGTAAATACCGACGCCGCAGCCGATCAGCAGCAATCCGATAGAAAAACACACGGCCGCTAAGGAAAAAGCGTGCGTCTCAGGAAGCAGAAACGAAAAGAAATCAATAAACATTCCCATCAGCACCATGTTTAAGATAGCGCCGATTTTCGGGAGTGTCCTCGTGAACAGGCAGGTTAAAGCCACAATGACCGCGCCGACCACGATGGACCATTGGCCGACAGAAAGCCCGAAATGCTGAAAAAGCCCATAATGAAAGGCATCCCAAGGGCTGATGCCGAGAGCTTTTCCTTTAATGGTTAACGATACCCCGAAAGACAAAATCAACAGACCGGCAAAATAAAACGTCCAGCGCATCAAGAATTCCCGCTTCAAAGAGGTCCCTTCTTTCATAAAATTTCATTAATTGTCATTGTAGCATAACCGCCAAAAAAAAGAAGAAGCGAAATCAGTGTTTCGCTTCTTCTCCCGCTCCTACAAAGGATTCAGTATACGATTTAAAAACCGCTGCGTGCGTTCTTCTTTCGGCGCGGAGAAAATTTGCTCCGGCGGTCCTTGTTCCACAATGACGCCGCCGTCAATGAAGATGACTTCATCGGCCACTTCCTGCGCGAATTTGATTTCATGGGTGACGACGACCATCGTCCAGCCTTCGTTCGCCAGATCCTTAATCACTTTGAGCACCTCGCCGACCAGCTCCGGATCAAGCGCTGACGTCGGTTCGTCAAACAGCATCAGCTCGGGCTGAATCGCAAGCGCGCGGGCGATGCCGACACGCTGCTGCTGACCGCCGGAAAGCTGGAACGGATATAAATCCATTTTGTCTTTCAGTCCGACTTTTTCCAGAAGCTCCATCGCTTCTTTTCTGACTTGCTCCTTGTCGCGCTTTTGCACTTGAACGGGTCCTTCCATGACGTTTTCAAGCGCCGTGCGGTGAGGAAACAGATGATACGCCTGAAAGACCATGCCTGATTTGCGGCGGAGGCGAAGAATATCAGCCTGCTTCACTTTTTTGGAGAAATCTATTGAAAAATCGGAGAATGCCAGCTCGCCGCGATTGGGGATCTCAAGCGCGTTCAGACAGCGCAGAAGCGTCGTTTTTCCTGAACCGGACGGTCCCAGAACGGCGATGACTTTCCCTTTTTCTATCTCCATATCTATCTTTTTTAAAATTTCATTCTGTCCGAATGATTTATTTAATCCTTTGACGGAAAGCATATCGAAACCTCCTTATTTGGCCACATAACGGTCGAGACGCCGTTCGATCACGTGCTGTACGATTGACAGCAAGAAGCAGATGATCCAATAAATAAAGGCGGCTTCAATATAGATGACCAAGATTTGATCAAGGTTTTGCGCGCCGATTTCCTGCGCTTTTCTGAACAGCTCCGCGACGAGAATCTGTGACGCGAGAGATGTATCCTTGATCAGGCTGATAAATGTATTTGATAATGGCGGAATGGACACGCGAAACGCCTGCGGCAGGATCACGCGGAACAATGTCTTGCGATAGGTCATGCCGATCGTATAACCGGCTTCCCATTGCCCTTTCGGCACGGATGAAATAGATGCCCGGATGATTTCAGAAGCGTAGGCGCCCACGTTTAACGAAAACGCGATGACTGCGCTTGGGAAAGGGTCCAGCGTAATATTAAATGTCGGGAACAGATAAAAAATGATGAACAATTGAACGAGAAGAGGAGTGCCGCGCACCGCTGATACGTATACGCTGAACACCCATCTCAATGGTTTCATATTTGACATTCTGGCGAGCGCCGTAATCAGCGCGATGATCATTCCGAAAATAAAGGAAAGAATGGTAAGGGGAATCGAGTAATAGATTCCCCCGGAAAGAATCGGCCAGAATGACTGCTGCACCAGATCCCAAGGAATGGCTGTTGCAATCACGGGTTCCGGCATGTTACTTAGAAACATCTTCGCCGAACCATTTTTTCGCTATTTTAGAAAGAGTCCCGTCCTCTTTCATTTCTTTTAACGCTTTGTTGACGTGAGTCACAAGTTCGCCGCTTCCTTTTCGGAATGCGAAATACGTCTGCTGCGGCTGGCCTGCTTCAAACGCGATTTTCACGTTTTTATTGCCGGACGTTTTTAAGTAGTTCAGTACGGCAAGCTTATCGTTGTAAGTCAGATCAGCGCGGCCCTGCTGAATGAGCTGAAGGGATTGCGCCATGCCTTCAACGCCTTCAATTTTCGCGCCGGCTTCTTTCGCTAATTTATTGTAATTGCTTGTTAATGACTGAGCCGCTGTTTTTCCTTTGACATCAGCCTCTTTCGCAATCGTGCTGTCTTTTTTCGTCACGACGACTGCATTTGACGTTGTGTATTTATCCGAAAAATCATATTGGTTCTCACGGCCTGTTTTGCCGACTTGGTTGGCAACGACGTCAAACCGTTTCGCGTTTAATCCGGCAAACATGCTGTCCCATTGCGTTTCTTTGAAGTCAGCTTTCAGACCGAGGCGTTTCGCGACTTCTTGAATCACTTCAACATCATATCCGGTCAGTTTGTCAGTCTTTTTATCATGGAAGGTAAACGGTTCGTACGTTCCTTCTGTGCCGACGGTCAGTACGCCTTTTTTCTTGACAGAAGCCCAAAGATCGCCGTCTTTTGACTTAGATCCGCTGTCCTGTGAGTTTCCGCAGGCTGCAAGCATTGCGATGCTGACCATCATGAACAAAGCGAATAATGCTTTTTTCATCTTCTTTATTCCCCACTTTTCTGAGTAGTTTTATTGAGAAAAAATAGCTCCCAATTGTAAAGGATAACTTTTTTTTAGTATGAGTCAAGTAATTGGTTTTCATAAGCGGGAATTCTTCGTGTTCCGGATCAAAATAATGCCAAAAACTGTCTGACCGGCTTCGGCAGATAGCTGTCTTTTCTCCAGATGACGGCCGGTGTCATGACAAACGGGTTGTCTTCGATGATAACCGTTTTGACATGCGAACGCATATGGACGGGAATCATCGTCAAAGGCAGAATTGTGGCGCCGAACCCTGATGATACGAGGCTCAAGAGCGTCGCGGAGTCATGGCATTCACAGACAACCTGAAGGTCGAGACCGTACTGTTCACAAACTTGGAGGACTTGGTCATACACACCTCTTCCATTGACGGTCCGCAAAAGGATCAAAGGCAAAGAGGCGATGTCATTCAGTTTAATCGTTTCACCGCACAGTCGTTTTGAATGCTCGGACAGCACCAATACACACGGAATGTCTTCAAGCTCCTTCGATTCAATGCCGTCGTTTTTAATCAAGGTGGTGGTGACGGCGGCGTCAATCTGCCGGGTTTCCAGAAGCTCGAGCAGTGAGACGGGCTCATCTTCCCAAATGTTAAAAGTGAGATGCGGAAACCGCTCTTTCATCTGTGACACTTTCTCAAGCATGAGCGCGGCGCAGTAAATGGTTGACCCGACGGCAAGTGTCCCGGCCACCTCCTCCTTCAGCTCTTGTACCTCGATTATAGCGTCCTCAAACTTATGAAGAATCTCTTTCGCTCTTTTCAAAAAGACATTTCCTTCATATGTAAGGGTCATTTGTTTCTTTTTATTGCGGTCAAACAGAATGACGCCCAATTCTTCTTCGAGCTGTTTCAGCTGTCTGCTTAAAGGCGGCTGTGCCATATGAAGCTTTTTGGCGGCCGTCGTGATCTTCTGCTCTTGGGCAATGGTGATGAAATAACGCAATTGCCGGATATCCATGAGAACGCGCTCCTTTCTGTTATACCTTTAAGGTATGATACATAGATTTAACGAATATTTTTCATATGGATATATCAGGAGTATGATGGTTTTGACACCACATTTCAAGCGTAAAGGAGGGGTCAATATGAAGCTTGTCATCGGAATGACCGGGGCAACAGGAGCCATATTCGGGATCAGGCTTTTAGAATATTTAAAAGCCGCGGAGATCGAAACCCATCTTGTCGTGTCTCCTTGGGCAAATGTCACCATTACACATGAAACCGATTATACGTTAAAAGATGTCGAGAAACTCGCATCCTATACGTATTCTCACAAAGACCAAGCGGCGGCGATTTCAAGCGGCTCGTTTGAAACGGACGGGATGATCATCGCTCCGTGCAGCATGAAATCACTGGCAAGCATCCGCACCGGAATGGCTGACAACCTGCTGACAAGGGCGGCTGACGTCATCTTGAAGGAGCGGAAAAAACTTGTGCTGCTGACAAGAGAAACGCCGCTCAGCCAAATTCATTTAGAAAATATGCTAGCGCTTACAAAAATGGGTTCCGTCATTCTTCCGCCGATGCCGGCATTTTATAACAAGCCGGCTGACATGGATGAATTGATCGACCATATTGTGTTCCGGACGCTCGATCAGTTCGGCATTCGTCTGCCGGAAGCGAAACGGTGGTACGGAATTGAAAAACAAAAAGGAGGAATCTGATAATGGCCTATCAGGATTTTAGGGAGTTTCTCGCCGCTCTTGAAAAAGAAGGGCAGCTCTTAACAGTCAACGAAGAGGTGAAACCGGAGCCGGATCTGGGCGCCGCTGCGCGTGCAGCCAGCAATCTCGGGGATAAAACCCCTGCGCTTTTGTTTAACAATATTTACGGACATCACCATGCGCAGGTGGCTCTGAATGTCATCGGCTCGTGGCCGAATCACGCGATGATGCTCGGCATGCCGAAAGATACGCCTGTTAAAGAACAATTCTTTGAGTTCGCCAAACGGTACGATGCATTTCCGGTGCCGGTCAAACGGGAAGAAACCGCGCCGTTTCATGAAAATGAAATAACGGAAGATATCAATCTATTTGACATCCTTCCGCTATTCAGAATCAACCAGGGGGACGGCGGCTACTATTTGGATAAAGCGTGTGTCATTTCCCGCGATCTTGAAGATCCGGACAATTTCGGCAAGCAGAATGTCGGCATTTACAGAATGCAGGTAAAGGGAAAAGACCGCCTCGGCATTCAGCCCGTGCCTCAGCATGATATTGCGATTCATCTTCGCCAAGCTGAAGAACGCGGCGTGAATCTTCCCGTTACGATCGCGCTCGGCTGTGAGCCGGTGATTACGACAGCTGCGTCAACTCCGCTGTTATACGATCAATCCGAGTATGAAATGGCCGGCGCGATTCAAGGGGAGCCCTACAGAATCGTCAAATCTAAACTGTCTGATTTAGACATCCCTTGGGGCACTGAAGTCGTTCTGGAAGGAGAGATCCTTGCGGGAGAACGGGAATACGAAGGACCTTTCGGTGAGTTCACGGGCCATTATTCAGGCGGCCGCAGCATGCCGGTGATCAAAATCAAACGGGTATATCATAGAAACAATCCGATTTTTGAACATTTATACTTAGGCATGCCGTGGACGGAGTGCGATTATATGATTGGCATTAATACGTGCGTGCCGCTTTACCAGCAGCTCAAGGAAGCTTATCCGAACGAAATTGTCGCCGTGAACGCGATGTATACGCACGGCCTGATCGCCATTATTTCCACGAAAACGCGCTACGGCGGATTTGCCAAGGCGGTCGGCATGCGCGCCCTGACGACGCCGCACGGACTCGGCTACTGCAAAATGGTCATTGTTGTGGATGAGGATGTCGATCCGTTTAACCTGCCGCAAGTCATGTGGGCGCTCTCAACGAAAATGCATCCAAAACACGATGCAGTCATCATTCCTGACCTGTCCGTCCTTCCGCTTGACCCGGGGTCTGATCCGGCAGGGATGACACACAAAATGATTCTTGACGCCACGACGCCTGTCGCGCCGGAAACAAGAGGCCATTATTCTCAGCCGCTTGATTCTCCGCTGACAACGAAAGAATGGGAACAAAAACTGATGGACTTAATGAATCAATAAGAAAGGATGAGGTTGCAATGAAAACTTGCCCGCGCTGTGAATCGAAAAAAGGAGAAACCGTCAGCCAATCGCCGGTCAAAGGCGCTTGGGAAATTTACCAATGCCAAACCTGCTTTTTCACATGGAGATCCTGTGAACCGGAAAGCATCACGAATCCGGCGGCATTCAACCCGGCATTTAAAATTGATCCGAAAGAAACGGAGACGGCCGCACATGTTCCCGCTGTTCCGGAAAGAAAAGCGTAATGATGACGGAGCACTTGCCGGAGGCGCTTTACACGCTTTTAGACGGGACGGAGCTTGAAAAAAAGCAGCACGACGCATTTGTGCTCCAATCCGTGACAAAAGAAGGCCGCCCGCACGCGGCCATGATCAGCGCCGGTGAAATCGTGGCCGTGAGCAGAACAAATCTCCGGATCGCCTTATGGAAAAACACGACGACCGTAAGAAGCCTTCTGCATTCGGGACAAGCTCTTTTCATCGCCTGGCACGGAGGAGCCGCATATTACGTCACATTGGAATGTGAGGCGCTTCCGCCGCTGAAAGAGGCGAAACACGAGCGGGAACGGTTCAGCTGCCGCGTGATCACCGTCAAGGAAGATCGGGCGAAATACGCGGATCTGACATCCGGACCGGCCATCCAGCTCCACGAACCGGAAGATGTCTTGAAGAGATGGAGAGAAACGCTTGAGGAGTTAAAACAATAGACGCATCAAAAAAGCCTGCGGACGATTCCGCAGGCTTTTCTTTATCTGTTATTGTACGCCTTTCATCGCCCGTTTAATGACGGGAGACAGAAGAATCAAAATAATACCGAGAATGATCGAAACAAGACCGATTGAGCCGAAGTAGGCCGCTTCAGAAATCTTATCAAACAAACCGACTACTTTTGCGTTCAGGGCTTGACCGCAGGCGTTTGTTAAAAACCACATGCTCATCGTCTGCGCTGAGAAAGCGGCAGGCGCAAGTTTTGTTGTGACGGATAAACCGACCGGTGAAAGGCAAAGCTCACCAAGCACAACCAAAAGGAAGCTGAGCACAAGCCAAAGCGGGCTCACAAGCTCACCGCTCCCGCCCATAACCGGAAGCACCATGACTAAAAATGATAATCCGGCAAGGATAATGCCGATGGCGAATTTAATCGGTGTTGAAGGCTGGCGTTTGCCAAGCTTCATCCAGATCCAGGCGAACACCGGCGCGAAAATAACGATGAATAACGGGTTCAGAGACTGGAACCATGAAGACTCAAGATGCATGCCCGCAAAGGAAAGTCTCGTGCGCTGATCCGCATATAAAGCAAGAATCGTCGCGCCCTGCTCCTGAATCGCCCAGAACATTGCCGCTGCAACAAACAGCGGAACATAAGCCGCAAGCCGTGATTTTTCCGTTTTCGTCGCTTTTTTGCTCGTGAACATCACGATAAAGTAAATAACCGGAATGACAATGCCGAGGATACTGACGGTATCAATCACACGCTGGATCGTCAGCCAGCCGGTTTGAATCAGAACGATGATAACTGCTGCTGCGATGACCACTCCGATTCCCGTGCCGATCACTGATGATTTAGAAATCGGATTCGGTACATTGGAGCCTGCTTTGCCGAGGTATTTCTTTCTCGTAAGAGCGAAAACAATCAGTCCGAGGAACATACCGGCCGCGGCGCATCCGAAGCCTAAGTGGTAGTTGTACTTCTGTCCGAGTGTTCCGACAATTAGCGGCGCAAGCAATCCGCCGAGGTTGATCCCCATGTAAAAGATGCTGAAACCTGAGTCGCGGCGCTCGTCTTCCTTCGTATATAAATCTCCGACAACGCTGGATACGTTTGGTTTAAGCAGGCCGGTTCCGATAATAATCAGAGCCATGCTGGTAAAAAACGCCGCCGTGCTGCCAGGGAAGGCAAGAGCGATGTGCCCGAACATAATTAAAATTCCGCCGTAAAATACGGTGTTTGCCGTGCCGAATACCCGGTCGGCCAGCCATCCGCCGATGACGCTCGACATGTATACGAGAGACCCGTATATGGACATGATGGCAACTGCGGTCGTTTTATCAAAGCCGAGACCGCCATGAGCGACTTCCGTGTATAAATAGTAAAGCAATATGGCTCTCATACCATAGTAGGAGAAACGCTCCCAAAATTCGGTGAAAAACAGTGTAAACAAGCCGCGGGGATGACCGAAAAAGCCTCGTTGCGGCACAGTTTCTGTTATAGAGTCCTTATCAATAGATGCCACCTGAGCCAACCCTTTCTTAAAAAAGTGTATTACAAAAATCATATTCTTATATAATACTTGTGTCAATATAATTTATACTGAATTCAAAAAATTCCAGAATGAAAAGATATTAAAACGTTGAATATAGACGAATTTTCCTAATTCCAATGACTTATTTTGTTATATTATCTGACTAAACTATCTTTATAAACTTTTTTAATAAAATTTAAAGTATGTACAGGCGGAGCGGGATATGGCGGAATAAGATGACAATAAGAGAGGAAGGAGGAGATTATCACTTGCCGAATCGTATATTGGATATTACGGATTGCGGTGTGGCGGCAGACGGAAAAACCGATGTGACGGGCGCCATCAACCAATGCTTGGCCAAGGCCGTCAGCGAAGGCTGTCATACGGTGTTTTTTCCGCCGGGAACCTATAAAATCAACGGCACGCTTGGCGGGGACAGCAGCCAGCCGTTTCGGAACGCCGGGATTAACGTGCCGAGCCATCTCACCATCGTTTTAGATCCGGAATGCACGATTAAAGTGGCGCCGAACAGCTCCTGGGGCTACTCGGCTTTCTATATAGGCAGGCGGGAAAATGTCACCATCACCGGCGGCCGGATCATCGGCGAACGGGATGAACACACGTATACCAATGTCCCTTTGCGTTCGACCCATGAATGGGGGTTTGGAATCTGTATTGAAGGCAGCAGCAATGTGCTGATCGAAAATGTGAAGATTTCGGATTTTACGGGAGACGGCATTATTGTCAGCCCGCTCGGGTTAAAAACAAACAGTGATTACGAAACTTCAGAACAGGTGACCATCCGCCGCTGTGAGATCAGGCAGTCAAGGCGAAACAACATTTCAATCACCGGCTGCAATACCGTTACGGTGGAAGAATGCGTGATTGAAGACGCCGGGCAAGGGAACGGAACGGCTCCGAAATTCGGAATCGATATTGAATCGTACGGAGAAGGCGATATTGATTATGAAGAAGCTCTTCATATTACGGTCCGCAACAACTTCTTTTCCGGAAACGCCGCAAGCTCAGTCACCAATTTTAACGGATATCATGTGTTAATTGAAGGAAATCATTCCGATAACACAATCAGCTACGGGTATGGGGCACATACCGTCATTTCGGGGAATGTCTTCTTTCGGTCAGACGGCGGCTCAAGGACCGCAGTCGCCGGACAAGGTGTGTCACAAGGACAGGACAGCAGCAATGCCGTCATTTCCAACAATCTGATTACCGGTTTTTCCACCGGAATAGATGTAAGGGGAAAAAGCGTCCTCGTCACCCATAACAAAATCAGTCAATTTGAAAATACGGGCATTTCCGTCTATCAGGCAGAAGATGTGACCGTTGACGGCAATGTCATTGAAAACGGACGTTCCGAAACGAGACGAAGCACTGGGATGCGGGCGACGCTGTCGGAAAACGCCGTCTTTATGAATAATACTCTGAATCAGGTAACGGACGGAATCAGCATGTCGGCCGGCAATATCACCGTAAAACAAAATGTGCTGACATCGTTCAGCCGGGGCATATGGGTCACAGGCGGAAATGCCGTTATTGAAGGAAATACGCTGATTCCGAATGCGTATCA
The DNA here is from genome assembly GCF_036961585.1 of Bacillus sp. JHAA. Taxonomy (NCBI): domain Bacteria; kingdom Bacillati; phylum Bacillota; class Bacilli; order Caryophanales; family Bacillaceae; genus Bacillus; species Bacillus sp. JHAA. Next base: position 220,544 of record NZ_JBAMDE010000004.1, read on the forward strand.
GGGCGCCGCGGAGTCCTATGCCGTATCTGTGACAAATGACGCCAGGGCTGTCATCAAGGGAAATCTCTTCAAAAGCTACAAAAACTATCCCATTTTCAGTTCAACATCCTCGGGAACCTCTGTCATCAGCAACCGCTTTGAATCATCACCGCTTATCGTTACCGTGTATCTGAATTCAGGCACGCATGAAGTCATAGACAATACGCTCACGATCAACCGAACGGCGGGCAGCCCGATCGGCATCTATCTGAACGGAGCCTCAAATTCCCTCGTGTCGGGCAATACCATCAACAACCTTTCCGCCGCTTCTGCTTCCGCCATACAAACCAATTCTTCCGCAAGTACTAAAATCATCGGCAACCGCATTATCAAAGGCGTCATTGTGAAACACGCGACAGATACGGACAGCGGAAATATCGTCATCTGAAAACAATCTGCATCGGAAAAATAAAAAGAACACATGAACTCCGAAAGAAGGAGGGATGTGTTCTTTTTTGAAACAATACAGCCGTGCGCCTGTCAGGCATCTTTTTTACCTGATTTATATAAAACGATCATTTCTCTGATTAAAAAGAGGGCGAATAAAAACAGCATCAGCCATTCTGAGAAGGTGGTCAATTTAAAAGCGGACAGGTTGTTTTGGACCGCTCCATAGAAACTGAAACCTTGCAGCATATCTATCGTTACTGAAATGATCAGACAGGCAGCCAGCAAAAAAAATGAAACCCCCAATATTTTCATGCGCATCACTCTCCCTTTTTATCCTTTTCGATTACGCAGAACTTATACAGACTTTCCGCCGTGCATAATCTTTTGCCGTACAGGAAGAATATGAAAAAAACGAGGAAAGGTTTTTTGCGATATGCCGCCATTTTTTAAGCAGAAGAAACAAAAAAAAGCCGATCAAAACGACCGTGACAATGAAGGCAGAAAAGAAGCGGACAGCCAGCCGGACAAAGAGCGGGATGAGCCGATCTCCCTCAGCTTAAAGCAAAATATGAAGAAGCTGTCTGAGAGGTTCGGCAACAGTGCCGATGTCGTCATCCGCCGGCTTAAAATCGGAAAAGAAGAGCTTCCGGCCGCAATTGTGTATATCGCCGGTTTGGTAGACGAACAGCTCGTCAGCCAATCCCTTCTGGAGGATTTAATCGACATCCCGTCCGTTCAGCCGGAACAAGCGGTCTGCCTGATATACGATAAAACGCTTGCGATCGGCGGGGTGAAAGAGGCAGAAAAATGGAAAAGTCTTTATGCCGGGCTGGTGGCGGGCAGCACGCTCATTTTTGTCGACGGGGCTGACAAGGCGCTGATCGCCAGCACGGAAGGGGGAGAGCACCGGTCCATTCAAGAGCCGAGCACTCAGGTCTCTTTCCGCGGCCCGCGGCAGGGATTCACTGAATCTCTGCAAACCAATATTTCCATGATCCGCAGGTATGTAAAAACGCCTGATGTATGGGTTGAAAAAATGGAGATCGGACACGAAACGAATACGGATGTCGCGCTGATGTATATTAACGGAATTTGCGATAAAAAGCTGATTAAGGAAGTCCGCAAGCGGCTGAAGCACATTGACATCGACAGCATTCTGGAATCCGGCTACATTGAACAGCTCATTGAAGACGCGCCGTTTTCTGTGTTTCCCACCGTATATCATACGGAGCGGCCGGACGTTGTGGCGGGGAATCTGCTGGAAGGACGATTTGCGATTATCGTGGACGGAACGCCGTTCGTTCTCATCGCGCCGGCCTTATTTATTCAATTTTTTCAATCTGTTGAGGATTATTATTCACGATTTGATATCGCCACAAGCATCAGGGTGCTGCGGGTTTTGATTTTCTTCATTTCACTGGTGGCGCCGGGGATTTATGTGGCGGCGACGACCTTTCACCAGGAAATGATTCCGACGCAGCTGCTGATTGTCATCGCGGCTCAGCGGGAGACGGTGCCGTTCCCGGCCGTGATTGAAGCGCTGACGATGGAAGTGGCCTTTGAGATTCTCAGGGAGGCGGGTGTCCGGCTTCCGAGAGTTGTCGGCTCCGCCGTTTCCATAGTCGGAGCGCTTGTCATCGGCCAGGCCGCCGTACAGGCCGGCATTGTTTCCCCAGCCATGGTTATCGTCGTCGCCCTGACGGCGATTGCCAGCTTTGCGACCCCGGCTTTTGACATGGCGATATCTGCGCGGCTGATCCGGTTTCTTTTTATTCTGTCGGCGGCGGTCATGGGATTTTACGGGCTGATTCTGGGCATTATCATGATGTTTGTCCATCTGTGCGGCCTGCGTTCATTCGGATTTCCGTATATGTCCCCGCTCGCTCCTTTAACCCCGGGCGGGCTGAAGGATTCCCTTCTTCGAGCTCCGTTATGGGCGGATGAAAAAAGGCCGGGACTGCTCGTGCAGGAAAACAACAGGCGCCAAGGGGAACATCAAAGACCGAAACCGGAGACATCCAGAGGAATGGTTAATAAAGATGTAGAAGAGGGCGACGGTAATGAAAAGACGTAAATGGATGCTTATCCTTTGTACGATGGTTTCCCTTATGTTTGTATCCGGATGCTGGGATAAAAGGGAGCTGACCGATCTAGCGGTGATCTCCGCCATCGGTATTGACCGGACCGAAACGGGAAAATACGTCCTTCACTTGCAAATTATCAATCCGGGAAACGTGGCCGGCGGTCTGCAGGGCGGCGGAGCGGGAGACCGGCCTCCGGTTTCCGTCTATTCGGTGTCCGGAGACAATATGACGGAAGCTTTGAGAAAAGGCTCGATGAAAGTGTCCAGAAGGCTCTATTTTGCGCATACGAATCTCGTGGTGTTCAGTGAAAAACTGGCGAAAGAGGAAGGGCTCAGTTTTATTCTGGACAATCTTGACCGCGACACCGAATTCAGGACGACCGCAACCGTTGTGATCGCGCATAATTGCAAGGCTGAAGACATTATTAAAGTGCTGACGCCGATTGATAAAATCCCTTCCAATAAAGTGAACAAGACGCTCAGCTTCACGCAGGAACAATACGGCAGAGTCATTAAAACCAACCTTCAGGACGTTCTGATTGATCTCGCTTCTCCGACCGGGTCGCCGTTTATTCCGGGTTATGAAATGCACGGAGACGATAAAGCCGGTCCTACGATGGAAAATACGCAGACAACTGAACCGAAAGCAGTGCTGTCAGCGGACGGACTGGCGGTGTTCAAAAAGGATGGGAGGCTGGATTACTGGATTGAGGATGACGACAGTGTGGGGGCTGTATGGCTGCTCAATAGGATCAAGCATACGTTCATCAATGCGGATTGGAAGAACGTGAAGCATGCAATCAGTCTGCAGGTCACCCGCCAGAATACAAAGGTGACGGCCACTTTTCCGAACGGAAAACCGCATATTCACGTGCATGCTCAGGTCGAGGGGCTGGTGGACGCTGTCAGATACCCTTTCCATCTGTCTGATCCGCAAGTGCTGATGACGATGCAAAAGGCGCTCAGCGTGCAGCTTGAGAAAGATATCACCAAATCGATTGAAGATATAAAAGCCCATAAGAATGACTTCGTCGGCTTCGGAGACCTGATCTATCGGAAGCATCCGGACAAATGGAAAAAGTTCAAAAGGAAGTGGGATGAAGAATATTTCCCCAATCTCCCCGTAGATGTCAAAACGGAAGTCATTATCAGAAGAACGGGCTTGCGGAATAATCCTCTCTCAGACAAGCTTGAGCATGATTGATTTGAGGAGAAAGGAGCGAAGCGTATGGAAAATGCGAAAATCGGCACGCGTCAGCTGTTTATTATGATCATTTTGTTTGAATTGGGCAGTTCGTTATTGATCCCGCCGGGCACGATGGCCGGGCGGGATGCGTGGCTGTCCGTGCTTCTCGGGTGCGTTATCGGTCTCGGACTTTTCTACGTTTATCAGGCGCTGTATCAATTTTTTCCTGAGTCTTCTCCGAGAGATTACATGAACGAACTGATCGGCAGACATCTGAGCTGGGCGGTCTCCCTTCTTTATATTCTCTATTTTGCTTATATCGCCGCCCGCGTATTGCGGGATTTTGGCGAAATGCTTGTCACCTTCGCCTACCAGGACACGCCGCTTTTAATTGTGAATGCCATGCTGATGATCGCCGCAATATTTGCGGTCAGAAAGGGAATTGAAGTGATAGCGAGAGCCGGCGAGCTGCTGTTTGGCATTATGTATTTCCTGACAGCCGTCGGGCTGATCCTCATTATCAGCTCAGGCACGATAAACCTCAGATTTCTCCAGCCCGTTTTAGCGGAGGGTGCAGGAACGGTCATTTATTCCGTGTTTAAACAGACGATGTTCATCCCGTTCGGTGAATTAATCGTGTTTGTCATGATTTTCCCTTATTTAAAAGATCGGAAAAAGGTGAAGAAAACCGGATTTCTGGCGATTATCATCAGCGGGCTGTTTTTGGCAATGTCAGTGGCGATTAATATTTGTGTGCTGGACGTCAACTTAATGCTCCGCTCTCAATTTCCGCTGCTGAGCACCATACAGACAATTAAAGTGGAAGAGTTTTTAGACCGGCTGGATGTCTTTTTCATGCTCGTGCTCGTCATCGGCGGTTTTTTCAAAGTCAGCCTTTTTACATATGCGGTTGTCGTGGGCGTGTCCACGCTGTTTAAAGAAAAAAATCCGTCCCAGCTGGCCTTCCCGGTCGGATTAGGGGTGCTGATTCTCTCCATCAGCATCGCAAGCAATTTTTCGGAACACATGAATGAAGGCTTAAACATTGTGCCGATCTATATTCATCTTCCGTTTCAAGTGCTGTTCCCCGTTTTGCTGCTTATCATTGCCGTTATTAAGAAAAAGCTCAAAGGGACCGTCTATACAGTTTCGAAGAAATAACCCGGCCGGTGCGCCGGGTTTTTTAAAAAATCATGATTTTTGTCTTAATGCATTGACAAACTTGCCTGACAATTGTACATTTTGATTTATTCTTATAAAATTACTAGGAAATATAGGTTTAGTGGTGTTAATATGTTCCGAAACCGTATTTCAGAATAGAAGGAGATCCATCATGACAAAGAAAAAAGAAATCAAACTAGGTGTGTTTCTCGCGGGCACCGGCCATCATGTCGCTTCTTGGAGACATCCTCAGGCACCGGCGGACGCGAGCATGAATTTGGATTATTTCAAAGAACTGGCGAAAACAGCGGAGCGGGGGAAATTGGACATGCTGTTCTTGGCGGACAGTTTATCAATAGACGGCAAATCACATCCGAATGTGCTGACGCGCTTTGAGCCGTTTACGCTGCTGTCGGCGCTCGCTCAGGTCACATCCCGCATCGGTCTGACGGCGACCGCGTCTACCACATACAGCGAACCGTTCCATATCGCGAGACAATTTGCATCGCTTGACCATCTTTCCAACGGCCGCGCGGGCTGGAATGTCGTCACATCTTCGATTGAATCGACCGCGCTTAATTTCAGCGGCGAAAAGCATCTTGAGCACCATCTCAGATATCAGCGCGCGGAAGAATTCGTTGAAGTCGTCAAAGGATTATGGGATTCGTGGGAGGAAGACGCCTTTATCCGTGACAAAGAATCAGGAGCATTTTTCGATAAAGACAAAATGCATGAATTGAACCATAAAGGAACATATTTCTCCGTGAGAGGGCCGTTAAATGTCGCCCGCACACCTCAAGGGCGCCCGGTCATTATTCAGGCCGGATCATCAGGAGACGGAAAAGCGCTGGCCGCCAAAACGGCGGAGGTCATTTTCACCGCGCAAAATCATTTGGAGTCCGCGCAGGAATTCTATCAATCTATTAAAGAACAAGCGGCTTCTTTCGGCCGTGATCCTGAAAAAATCGCGATCATGCCGGGAATTTTTCCCGTTATCGCCGATACCGAAGAAGAAGCGCAGGCAAAATATGAAGAGCTCCAAGACCTCATCATTCCGTCTGTCGGCCTGAACATTCTGCAAAACTATCTGGGCGGCGTCGATCTTTCCGCCTGCCCGCTTGACGGCCCGCTGCCTGAATTGGATGCGGATGCGTCGAATGCCGTTAAAAGCCGCTTCAAGCTCGTTCAGGAGATGGCCAAACGCGATAACATGACCATCCGCGAGCTGTACAAATATGTGGCGGGTTCAAGAGGCCATCATATCTTTGTCGGAACGCCAGAACAGCTTGCCGATAAGATGGAAGAATGGGTCGGAAAACAAGCTTGTGACGGTTTCAACATCATGCCGCCGCTTTTGCCTGAAGGTCTCACTCTTTTTGTAGACAAAGTGATTCCGATTTTACAAGAACGGGGCGTGTTCAGAAAAGAGTATGAAGGAACGACGCTGAGAGAACATTTCGGACTGGAAAAACCGGCAAACCGATATGCCGACTGAAGGAGGGCTTATCATGTCAAGACAATACCGGCTCGCAACGGAGGCAGACGCTGATGAGCTGCTTTCACTGACACTGCGGGCGTATGAACCGATCCGCAAGCTCGGCATCAACTTTGCCGCTGCCACGGCGGATAAAGAACTCGTTTTGAATAACATACAAAAAAACGCCTGTTACGTTTTGGAGGAAGACGGCCGGATTCTGGCGACGATTTCTCTGCGGATGCCGTGGGGGCCGAATCCCGGGCCGTACGGTGTTCCTCATATTTGGTGGTTTGCCGTCGATCCTGAAACCGGAAAAAAAGGGACGGGCTCAGACATGCTGGAGTGGCTGGAGAATACAGTGCTCCGCGACACATTAAAAGCGCCTTTCGTGTCACTGGGCACAGCGGATAAGCATCCGTGGCTGATCGGCATGTACGAGCGGAAAGGCTACGTCCGTGCAGGCGAAAAGGATCTAGGAAAAGGGCACATCACCATCTATTTAAAAAAACAATTGCAGGATTAACATATTAATAGGAAAAGGCGGGATTTTAATGAAGAAGAAAACATGGGCTTTGCTGCTGTCTGCCGCGCTTTTGGCGGTCTTATCAGCATGCGGAAACGGAAAAGAAAGCGAAGGCGGCGATAACGTACTGCATGTCGGCGCCACGGGACAAAGCTATCCGTTCGCATATAAAGAAAATGGCAAGCTGACCGGCTTTGACGTGGATGTCATGGAAGCCGTCGCGAAAAAAATCAACATGAAACTGGACTGGAAGCTGCTTGAATTCAGCGGACTGATGGGAGAGCTCCAGACCGGCAAACTCGACACCATCTCTAACCAGGTCGCTGTCACGGACGAACGCGAGAAAACGTATAACTTCACAGAACCGTATTCGTATGCGGGCACTCAAATCGTCGTCAAAAACGATAACAAAGACATCAAATCAGTCAACGATCTAAAAGGAAAAACAGTGGCGGCCGTTCTGGGCTCAAACCACGCGAAAAACCTTGAGAGCAAGGACCCGGATAAAAAAATCAACATGAAAACATATGAAACACAAGAAGGCACGCTGAAAGACGTGGCTTACGGACGGGTTGACGCTTATGTAAACAGCCGCAGCGTCCTGATCGCCCAGATCAAAAAGACCGGTCTGCCTCTGAAATTAGCAGGAGACCCGATTGTCTATGAAAAAGTCGCTTTCCCGTTTGCGAAAGATGCGGCTCACGATAAAATCCGCAAAAAAGTAAACAAAGCCATTGAAGACCTGCGAAAAGACGGCACGCTGAAAAAGCTGTCTGAAAAGTACTTTAAAGAAGATATCACAACAGAAGCAAAGCATTAAGAAACGGCGGTGAAAATCGAGAATGAACAGCATTGATTGGGGATTTATGTTTTCAGCTTTTCCCGCGTTAATCGAAGCCTTGCCGATCACATTACTAATGGCCGTCGCGGCCATGGTATTTGCCGTGATCGGCGGCCTTATATTAGCGCTTATCACAAAAAATCGTGTTCCTGTGCTTCACCAGCTGTCAAAGGTGTATATTTCATTTTTCCGGGGCGTGCCGACGCTCGTCCAGCTTTTCTTAATTTATTACGGCCTGCCTCAGCTGTTTCCCGGAATGAGCAAGATGACGGCGTTAACCGCGGCGATTATCGGGTTAAGCCTGAAGAATGCCGCCTACTTGGCTGAAATCTTCCGCGCGGCGCTCAACTCAGTCGATGAGGGGCAGCTTGAAGCCTGTCTGTCTGTCGGAATGACAAAATCCCAGGCGTACAGACGAATCATTTTCCCGCAAGCCGTCAGAAACGCGCTTCCCGCGACGGGAAATACGTTTATCGGCCTGTTAAAAGAAACATCGCTCGCCTTTACATTAGGAGTGATGGAAATGTTCGCCCAAGGAAAAATGTACGCATCAGGCAACCTCAAATATTTTGAGACGTATTTAGCCGTCGCGGTCATGTACTGGATTCTTACGATTATTTACAGTGTGCTGCAGGATCTGCTCGAACGGGCGATCAGCAAGCCTTATCGCACATAGGAGGAGGCTCAGGATGATACAAGTCAGACATATTCGAAAAGCATTTAAAGACCTTACCGTACTTGACGGGATCGATCTTGAGATCAAAAGCGGCGAAGTCACGGCCATCATCGGCCCGTCAGGCTCGGGAAAATCAACGCTCCTCCGTTGTTTGAATCTGCTGGAGCGCCCGGATGACGGCATCATTGAAATCGGTGATGCAAAGCTGAATGCAGCGTCCTATTCGCGCAAAGACGTTCATAAGCTTCGCCAGCAGACGGCGATGGTGTTTCAGAATTACAACCTGTTCAAAAACAAAACCGCCCTGCAAAATGTGACAGAGGCGCTGATCACCGCGCAAAAGAAACCGAAAAAAGAAGCGGAACAGATCGGTATGGATCTGCTGCGGCAAGTCGGTTTAGAACACAAAGCGGACAGCTACCCGATTACGATGTCAGGCGGACAGCAGCAGCGGATCGGGATTGCGCGCGCCTTGGCCGTTGATCCTCACGCGATTTTACTGGATGAACCGACTTCGGCCCTTGACCCTGAGCTTGTAGCCGGGGTGCTCCAAGTCATCAAATCAATTGCCGAAAAACAGACAACCATGATCATCGTCACGCATGAGATGGCTTTTGCGCGTGAAGTGGCCGACAAAGTTATTTTTATGGCGGACGGACGCATCATCGAACAGGGAACGCCGGAAGAGCTGTTTGACAATCCGCAGAACGAACGGACGAAAAAATTTATTAAGCAAGTGGGAGAGCCCGCCGAACTTGTCTAAGAAGGGAAGAAGAAGAAATGGCAAATGAAACGTATGAATCATTAAACAAACGTTTAATCAATATCCGCCGCGACCTTCATGAACACCCTGAGCTGTCAGGCGAGGAATACGAAACGACGAATAAAATCCGCCGCTGGCTGGAGGAAGAAGGAATTACGGTTCTTGATATGCCGAAACTTCAAACCGGAGTGATCGCTGAAATCAAAGGAGACAAAAGCGGCCCCGTCATCGCCGTCAGAGCGGACATCGACGCATTGCCGATCGAAGAGAAAACAAACCTTCCGTTTGCTTCGCGCAACAGCGGCGTGATGCACGCCTGCGGCCATGATTTCCATACGGCATCTATCCTCGGCACGGCTTTTTTATTAAATGAGAGAAAGCATGAGCTGAAAGGAACGGTGCGGTTTATTTTTCAGCCCGCGGAAGAAATCGCCGCCGGAGCAAGACAGGTCATTGAAGCCGGCGCGCTTGACGGTGTATCGGCGATATTCGGCATGCATAACAAACCTGACCTCCCCGTCGGCACGGTCGGTCTGAAAGAAGGCCCGCTGATGGCGAGTGTCGACCGCTTTGAAATCACTGTTAAAGGAAAAGGCGGCCACGCCGGAATCCCTGATAACAGCATTGATCCGATTCAGGCGGCAGGGCAGATTATCGGCGGCCTGCAATCGGTTGTCAGCAGAAATATCAGCTCGCTTTATAATGCCGTCGTCAGCATCACAAGAGTTCAAGGCGGCAGCTCTTGGAATGTCATCCCGGACCATGTTGAAATGGAAGGCACCGTCCGGACGTTTCAAAAAGAAGCGCGTGACGCTGTTCCGAAACATATGAAGCGGGTTGCCGAAGGAATCGCAGCCGGATTCGGGGCAGAGGCTGATTTCCGCTGGTATCCTTACCTTCCGTCAGTGATGAACGACGCCCGTTTCATACAGGCGGCGGAACAAACGGCTGAAAGCCTCGGGCTTCAGACCGTTCGGGCAGAACAGTCGCCCGGCGGTGAAGACTTTGCATTATATCAAGAAAAAATCCCCGGCTTCTTCGTCTGGATGGGAACAAACGGAACAGAAGAATGGCACCATCCCGCCTTCACACTCGACGAAAAAGCGCTCCCGGCAGCGGCTGAGTTTTTCGCCCGGCTTGCCGTCAATGTATTGGAGCAGACGGAATGAATACGGAAAATCTGACGGCCGGACTTGCTCAGGCCGTCATGTCGTCTGTGCCGGAAACATCCGCTGAAGCGATGAAAGAAGCGCGCAAAGGACTGCTTGATTTTACAGCGGCAGCTTTTGCGGGGAGACGGGATAAAGGAGTTGAAAAGCTGGTAAAACTGGCCGAAGAAGAAGGCGGGGTGCCGATAGCGCCGCTTATCGGCAGAAATCAAAAAACCACGCCGTCCCAATCCGCGCTCATTAACGGATTCATCGCACATGCGCTTGATTTTGACGACGTTCATTCTGATGTAAGAGGACATCCGAGCGCAGTCATCCTTCCGGCTTTGATTGCAGCCGCATCAGCCGGCCGTATAGACAAAAGCCGTTTTCTCGGTGCTTATGTGACGGGAATTGAAGTGATGGCGCGGCTCGGCGAGTCAGCTGGAAGGCATCATTACGAGAAAGGCTGGCACAATACAGGAACGTTAGGTGCCATTGCGGCCGCATGCGCCGTCGGATTCGCGGAGAATCTGAATCAAACCCAATTGCAGAAAGCAATCGGGTTTGCGGCTGCCCGTTCCGGAGGCATGAGAGTGCAATTCGGGACAGAAATGAAGCCGCTCCACGCCGGACTGGCCGCTCAAGCCGGATTGTTCGCCGTGCAGCTTGCCAAGGCCGGTTTCGGCGGCTCAGTTCATGCGCTCGACGGGGAGAAAGGTTTTTTCGGACTGTACGGCGATCTTGAACGGGCAGAAACCCTGCTTGTAAACGGGTGGGGAACACCTTGGCGGATTGTGAGCCCGGGACTTTGGTTTAAGGTTTATCCGTTTTGCTCGGCGGCTCATCATGCGGCGGACGCCATTCTCAAGCTGAAGGCCGAACATGGTCTCACTTTCGGCCAAACGGAACGGATCGACGTGATTTATCCGCCGGGCGGTGACGCTGCATTGACAGAACGGCGTCCGAAAACAGGCGAAGCGGGAAGATTCAGCGTGGAATATGTGATCACCTTAGCTTTGCACGGTAAGGATTTTTCAGTTGAACATTTCACATCCGAGCCGATTCCGGAATCCCTTCAAAAAGGATTTGAGCGGATTCACCGCAGCTGCGATGATCAAATTCAGCCGGCTGACAACGCCGTTCCGAAGGGCCGTTTTACAATTGTACGGGTCACGGCTTCCAGCGGTCATGTTTATGAAACACGTATCGACTGTCCGAAGGGAGCGCCGGGAAACGGTCTTTCTGAAAAAGACATTGAAGACAAACTCCGGCTCGCTTTACCGGGAGAAGAGAAAAAGGCGGAAGAATTGATCAAAGCAGCCGGACAATCAAATATGGACCGTTATTTACAGCTGATATAAATAAAAAGAGCGGGGGGATGCAGCCCTCGCTCTTTTTACGTTCACTTCTATTGAATAGGGGGATATAGGGTGCGCCCCTGTCTGCGCTGGCAGGGGCGCGGTATCAGGAAACGGCCGTGCCGTTTTCTTTAACCGTGAAACTTCCTCTTGATAAGCGGATGTTGATATCCGAAACTTTGGCAATTTGTTCGTCGTGCGTAACCATGATGACGCATTTGCCGTCTTTATGCGCCAGATCCTGAAAGAGCCGGACGATTTCCTTTGACGTATCCTCGTCGAGATTTCCCGTCGGCTCGTCCGCGCAAATCAAATCCGTGTTACAGCAGAAAGCCCGCGCAATTGAAACGCGCTGCTGCTGTCCGCCGCTTAATGTCAGCACCCGCTGACGGGCCTGCTGTTCGGTGATGCCGACTTTTTTCAGCATGCTGAGCGCGAACGCATCTTTGTTGTTCTCCTTAGAGTCGGTGATCTCCATCGCCGTTGTGACATTCTGGAGCGCCGTCATATACGGGATCAGATGATAAGATTGAAAGACGATAGAGACATATTGATTTCTGAATTTGGTTAATCCGATTTTGGAGATGTCTTTTCCGTTATAAAGGATGCTTCCCTCTTTAGGTGTGTCAAGGCCGCCCGCCAGAGACAGAAACGTTGTTTTCCCCGTTCCGGAGGCGCCGACAATTGTATAAAACTTCCCTTTTTCAAAGCTGATTGTTATATCCTGAAACAGCGGCTGTGATTTCTCTTGGTACCAGTAGCCGGTCTGTTGAAAGGTTAATAGGCTCATTATGCTGCCTCCTCTTACTCCTGCTTGGTCAGGATCGTTTTAGGGTGAAGCCGCATGACTGATACAGACGGCAGTAATGTGGCGATGACGGCAATTGCGACGCCGATCCCGCCAAGAATCAGAAGGTCATTCAGTGAGACGTTTACCTGCATTGTACTGATGACATCCGCGCCGGATGAATGCTGACCGAACAAGCCGCCTCCCCGCGGCATTTCTCCGCCGCCCCAGCCGCTTGTTTGCTGCTGTGAATCATTGGCTGAGCTGACCTGCTGGGAAAGAAGCTGATTTCCGAGCTGATTCGCCACAAGGCTGCCCGTGACGGATGCGATCCCGATGGCAATAACGGCGACAACCAGAATTTCCGTTAAGAATTGTCCGATGAGCTTCCAGCGCTTTTCGCCGATCGCCATCAAGACACCCATTTCATACTTGCGTTCCCTGATCGACATCATCACGATCAACCCGAGAATGACCGCGCCCGCGATGGATACAAGGTATACCACGTTTTTAGAAAATGACGCGACATTTTCAATCGGGCCGGCCATTTGCTGATACACCTGATCATTTGTCGTCAGCGTGTAGGTTTTATCAACTATGGATGTTTTTTTCGCAGCCGCAACGAATGAGTCAATATATTTGGCATCATCCATATAATAAACGGCTGAGCTGATTTTGTTTTTGTAATCAGACCCTTTTAACGCCGCCGCGGCGGTGTAAGGCGTATAGATTTTATTGTCAGGATTTAAGAATGAAAAATGCTGTGCCTGATCGTCTCCTGATGATGTTGTTTTATAGATTCCCACAATTTTAAGCTTCGTTTTCACAGAATCATCCGCTGCTGAGGATACGGTAATGGAGCCGCCGACCTTCAGCTTGTTTTGATCTGCCAGCGTTTCATTAATCACGGCGACTTTTGCGTCCGCATCTGTCTTTGTGATGGCGCGTCCGTCAGTGATTTTTGAGCTCCCGCCTGTGAAATCATCAAGCAATGCCGTAGAGAGCACGCCTTCGATCGAAATATCCGCTGAAATTATCTGTCTTCCGCCGCCTTGAAAACGGCCGTCGCCGGAACTGTTATCGGCTGATTCGCCTGAGCTTTTTATCGCATCAAAGCTTTCTGCATTTGCTGACGCTGTCGTGAGGAAGTTGTAATTTTTAACATGCTGTAAAGATGTAAGCTTCTTGGCATCTGAGACGGAAATCGGCGTTGATTCAAACGTCCTCTTTTCACCGTCTTTTTGCTGCTGCGCCATTTGCTTTTGGCGGTCAGCCTGGAGTGTGACGCTCCCGCCGAGCTGCTGCCTTGCCAGTTCGCTTGATTTCTTTGCTGCTGACTGGATCGTAAGACCGGACAGGACAAAAATGCAAATCACTGAAAACACAACCAGCTGCAAAAATGTTTTTCCCTTTTTTGCCTTCATGCTCCAAAAGGCTCTTTTTATAAAGTTCATGTCTGTTCCTCCGTGTGGGTGTCAGATCTTGTAAAACCGGCCTTCTTTAGCACCGGCCATCCGATATGTATATAGTAGGAGAAATGTATGAAAAAAATATGAACAAACTATTTCCGGATGATGAAATAAAAACTAACAATTGTGAAACCCGAAAACACCCGGGTAAAATGGTGCTATTATAAGAAAAAGCGTGAAGATAAGCGGAGGAACCAATGAAGATATTAATGATAGAAGACAATATAAGCGTATGCACCATGACGGAAATGTTCTTTTTTAAAGAAGGATTTGAAGCCGAATTTGTCCATGACGGAGTGGAAGGCTATCAGCGTTTCACGGAAGAGGACTGGGATTTGGTCATTCTGGACATTATGCTTCCATCAATGGACGGAGTGACGATCTGCCGGAAAATAAGAGAGACGAGCAGTGTGCCGATTATTATGCTGACCGCAAAGGACACGGAGTCTGATCAGGTGATCGGGTTTGAAATGGGAGCCGACGACTATGTCACCAAGCCGTTCAGCCCGCTGACACTAGTAGCGCGGATTAAAGCGGTGATCAGAAGATACCGGGCGACGGGGCAGGCCGTTAAAAGCGACGACTTGATCGAAACGGCGTGTTTTTCAATCAATAAGAAGACGCGGGAAGTGTTTCTGCACGGAAAACCTGTCGAGAATCTGACGCCGAAGGAATTCGATCTGCTCTTTTATCTCGCACAAAACCCGCGCCAGGTTTTTTCGAGAGAGCAGCTGCTTGAGCAGGTGTGGGGCTATCAATTTTACGGCGATGAACGTACGGTTGATGTTCATATTAAACGGCTGCGCAAAAAACTGTCCAGTGAGGAAAAACCGTTTTTATACACGGTGTGGGGGGTAGGATACAAATTTGATGAGGATTAAATACTTATATCAGCTGCTGTTAAGTCATGTCAGCATTTTGATTTTGGCCTTTTTCATCATCATTTCCCTGTTTTCGCACTTTGTGAAAGATTTTGCGTATCAAAATAAAGTGGATGAGCTGTCTTCTTACGCGCAGCAGATCACAAGTGAGCTGAACGGCCGCGATCTTGATCTGCGCCGCCTGTATCCGTATCAGGACATGTTAAAAACGCGCGAGACCAGGTTTATTATTTTTGATGAACATCAGCGGCCTTACTTTTTTCCTGACGATATGCCGCCGCGCGAGAAGCTGAAAAGTAAAGAGTGGCACATGCTGAAGCAAGGGAAAACCGTTCAGATCAGAGCGGAGATGAACCGTTTTAATACAGAAGGTTTAGAAGTATCGCTTGTCGCAAAACCGCTTTTTATCAACGATCAATTTAAAGGCGCGGTGCTGCTCGTGTCTCCCGTCAGAGGGGTCGAGCAGATGATCAGCCAGGTCAACCGCTATATGATTTACGCGATCATCAGCACCCTTATCATCACGATTCTGCTGAGCTGGCTTTTATCTAAATTTCACGTCAAGCGGATTCAGACATTGCGGGATGCGACCGGAAAAGTGGCATCCGGTGATTACGATATTTCGCTCAAGAACAGCGGCGGCGATGAAATCGGCATGCTGGCGTCCGATTTCAACATCATGGCCAAAAATCTGAAGCAATCGAGAGAGCAGATTGACCGCCTTGAAAAACGGAGGCGCCAATTTATCGCCGATGTCTCCCATGAGCTGAGAACGCCTTTGACGACCATTAACGGACTTGTGGAGGGGCTTAACAGCAACACCATCCCGGAAAAAGATAAAGAGAAATGCTTCTCGCTGATCAGCGAAGAAACGAAGCGGATGCTCAGGCTCGTGAAAGAAAACCTGGATTATGAAAAAATCAGATCCCAGCAAATCAAACTGGACAAGCTCAGTCTGCCGCTCATCGAGGTGTTTGAAATTATTAAAGAGCATCTCAATCAGCAGGCGGAGGAAAAACAAAATCAGCTGCGGATTCAAGTGGAGGACGGCGTCAAAGTGTTCGCCGATTATGACAGGCTGATCCAGATTCTCGTCAACATCACGAAAAACAGCATTCAATTTACGCAAAAGGGAGACATCACGCTGCGCGGGTATGAAGGCTATAAAGAAACGGTGATTGAAATCGAAGACACCGGGATCGGCATCTCCAAAGAGGAAATTGAACATATATGGGAGCGGTTTTATAAGGCGGACGTGTCCCGGACGAATACGGCATACGGCGAATACGGACTCGGCCTTTCCATCGTCAGGCAGCTCGTCGAAATGCACAAGGGTACGATAGATATTGACAGCGAAAAAGGAAAAGGCACGACCTTTACAATCCGCCTTCCGCTGAATACGAAAAATGAATCATCTTGAAACCGGCGGTCCCGTCTGGCCGCCGTCTGTTTTATCTCCGCTCGGAAAATTGCGCTCTGCCGAAACAAAGTTTGCGTGTTTTTCGGGATGGAAAGAGACGGAAACGTGATAAAATAACTGGTAAACAGGTCTTGGATGGGGAGGGTGAAGGAATGAAGAGCGGGTTAATTCCTTCTTCAGCAGTCGGGCAGAAAATTAACGAGTGGTATCGATACATCAGAACATTCAGCGTGCCGGATGCGGAGATCTTGAAGGCCGAGATCAAACAAGAGCTTGACCATATGGAGCCTGATTCGAACTTAGTGCTTTATTATTCCCTCATGGAATTTCGCCATCAGCTGATGCTGGATTACTTGGAGCCGCTGGAAAAACTGAAGATAGAAGACCAGCCGACCCTGTCGGAAATTCTTGATAACATTGATAACAGCCAGGCCGGCCTCAAAGGGCTTCTCGATTATTACGTCAACTTTTTCAAAGGCATGTTTGAATTTGATAAAAGAGAATTTATCTCAGCGATTACATATTATAAACAAGCTGAGAAAAAACTGGCCTTCGTATCGGACCACGTGGAACGGGCGGAGTTTTATTTTAAAGTGGCCGAAGCTTATTATCATATGAAACAAACGTATTTTTCTTTGATACATATAAAAAACGCTTATGAAATTTACGTAGAGCAGGACACATATAACGTCCGGATCATTCAATGCCATTTTGTATTCGGCGTCAATTTAATGGATGAAAGGCGCTTTGAACAGGCGGCCAAACATTTTCAGCACGCTCTGCAAATGGCCGAAAAAGAACAAAAAGCGCAGCTTGTCGGGAGGGCGCTGTATAACCTCGGACTGTGCTACTACAATCAGGACCGCATCGGCGAAGCGATTCCGTACTTTGAACGGGCGGTCGATACATTTGAATCACAAAGAATCGTCAATTCTCTTCCTCAAGCATATTTTCTAATCACACTCATTTACTTTAAACTCGGAAAAAAAGAAAAAGCGTCGGAATATCACAAGCGGGGATATGAATATGCTAAAGAAACAGACGATCCCGTTTACACGGTAAAATTCGAATGGCTGCAGGCTCTGTATCAGGCGAAACCGGATGAGGAAACAATCAGCGCGTGTTTCCGTTACCTGGAAGATAAAAATTTATACGCCGATATAGAGGATTTAGCACTAGAAGCAGCTAAATATTACTATGAACAAAATTGCTTTAAAATTTCTTCTGACTATTTTCTGAAAGTCGAAGAGGCAAGGAAACAAATACAAAGGAGTGAGGGTTTGTATGAAATTGAAATCTAAATGGTTTGTTATTTGTTTAGCAGCCGCCGCGATTTTTACAGTGACAGGTGCAGGCCAGACAGATCAGGCTGACTTCCATGTAGCTGAAAGAGGAATGACGTGAGAAGAAAATAGCCTGAACAAAGGAAAAGACTGCATGGGAATGTTCCCGGCAGTCTTTTTTTGCGCGGCCGGACTCGGACAGCGGCGGAAAACAAAAGAAAACGCCGCAGGTCAAAACCCGCAGCGTCCTCATATAGACGGAGTGATGCTTAGAAGCCGCCAACATAGGCAGTACCTACAATAACCAACAGGATAAATAAAACAACGATCAAAGCGAAAGAGCTGATTCCAGAATATCCTGACATGAGCTTCACCTCCATATTGTCTATACCATACAATATGTAAAAGAAGCTGCTTTGTAAGGGATATTAGTGGACAAGAGAAAAAAGAGGCGGTGTCCTATGAGAGTAAGACTCCGGCGAAAAATTCGTCATACAGTGCCCGCACCGCGTGTTTTTCCTGTTCTTCTTTCACTCCGAACATCATGCTGACTTCCGATGACCCTTGATTGATCATCTCGATGTTGACGCCGGCTTCCGACAGTGCTTTGGATGCCCTGGCGGTTGTGCCGACATTATGGCGCATCGCTTCCCCGACGACCATAATCAGCGCCAGATTGTGCCTGACTGTGACTTCATCTGCTTGAAGTTCCTGCTTCAGACGGGTGACGAGCCTGTGTTCCAGTTCTGAGTCCATCTGATTGTGCCGAAGGATGATCGTGATGTCGTCAATGCCGGATGGAACGTGTTCATACGTCAATCCTTCTTCCTCCAAAATGTGAAGGGCTTTGCGGCCGAAACCGATTTCCCGGTTCATTAAATATTTGCTTATGTAAATGCTGCAAAAGCCCGTGTCGCTTGCGATGCCGATGACTGGCCCGTTCGTATTGTCACGGCTGCTGACGACGCGTGTTCCTTTCGCATCCGGATTATTCGTATTCTTAATTTGAACGGGGATGCCGGCCCGAAATGCGGGAATCAGCGCTTCATCATGAAAAACGGAAAATCCGGCATAGGAGAGCTCACGCATTTCCCGATACGTCAGTTCGTTAATTTCTTTCGGATGCCGCACGATTGACGGGTTGACGGAATAGACGGCGTCCACATCAGTAAAGTTTTCGTACAGGTCGGCTTTTAAGCCGCTGGCGAGAATGGAGCCGGTAATATCAGAACCGCTCCGGGAAAACGTCACAATCTCATGCTCCTTCGTGTAACCGAAAAATCCCGGAAAAATGATCAAGCCTTCACGGTTTCTTAGACGGTACAAATGACCATAAGACTCAGGGAGCACCTGCGCGCTTCCGGGTTCATTCGTCACAAACAGCCCCGCTTCTTTCGGACTTACGTATTCCGCTTTCACGCCCTGCCGTCGGAAGTAGGCTGCGATCAGCTTCGCGTTGTTGTCCTCGCCGCTCGCCTTCACCGCATCCATATATTGTTCGGGATTGGTTTTACAGCTGTTTAAAAGAGCGAATAGGTCACTGCGGATTCTTTCTATAATAGAGAAATCCAGGTTCAGCTCACGCGCGATGGCGGCGTACCGTTCAATGACCGTTTCGGCAAGCTCGGGCGCTGCACCTTTTTGCAAATAATGCTCCGCACAGCGGATTAACAGATCCGTCACCTTTGTATCGTCCGAGAAGCGTTTTCCCGGTGCCGATACGACGACGGCTTTCCGCGCGGGATCAGCCGTCACGATTTGAAACACTTTCTCAAGCTGGGCTCCTGACGCAAGAGAGCTGCCTCCGAATTTTACAACTTTCATGATTTACATCCCCTAATATTTAAATTTTCTCACAAATTTAATTTTTATTATCTCTCTTTCAAACATGTAAATCAAGGATTTTTTCTACTTGGGAAGAACATTTGTATTTTCGTGGAGGAATTTTGCCGCTGTTTGTCAGATTTGTTTCCCTCAAGCGTGTCATCATGTGCAAAAAATGATAAGCAGCCAAATGTAGGTTATAGAAAATCCTGCAAATTCTTGATAGACTGATTGTAAGACAATTTAGTGTACGGCCCGCGGATGACCGCTTTTGAAAGCAAAACTGTATTGACTGCGCTTGGAAAGATGATAAGATTATAATTGTCGTTGATAATGATAATCATTACGAGTGGGATATATGGGAGTTGTTTGGCAATCAGTCATACCGTTTGTGATGGGTGCAGGGAGGCAGCATGAAGCTACGTTACTTACTTTTGCTACTGGCGGTTTTGGCGTGTACTTCTATATTTATCGGTGTAGAAGATTTGTCGCCGCTGGATATTTTTCATTTAAATAAAGAACAGGCGGGTACATTGTTTGACAGCCGGCTGCCGCGTTTGGTGAGCATTATCATCGCCGGCATGAGCCTGAGCATCTGCGGATTAATCATGCAGCAGATCAGCCGGAATAAATTTGTATCGCCGACGACTGCGGGAACGATGGATTGGGCAAGGCTCGGAATCTTGATTTCATTAATGCTTTTTACGTCAGCGAGTCCGCTTGTGAAAATGTCTATCGCTTTCGTTTTCGCGTTGGCGGGAAATTTCCTTTTCATGAAAATCCTCGAGAGAATCAAGTTCAATGATGCGATTTTTATTCCTCTCGTCGGTTTAATGCTTGGGAACATCGTCAGCTCAATCGCCACGTTTATCGCATATAAATATGACCTGATCCAAAACCTGTCGTCTTGGCTGCAGGGAGATTTCTCACTGGTCGTCAAAGGCCGGTATGAGCTTTTATATCTGAGTATCCCGCTTTTGATCATCGCTTATGTGTATGCGGATAAATTTACGGTGGCGGGAATGGGAGAGAGCTTTTCCGTCAATCTCGGCCTGAAATACAAACGCGTCGTCAATATCGGTCTGATTATCGTGTCGCTCATCGCTTCACTGGTGATCCTGACCGTCGGGATGCTGCCGTTTCTCGGTTTGATCATTCCCAATATGGTGTCGATTTACAAAGGGGACAACCTGAGGAGCAGCCTGCCTCACACCGCTCTGCTGGGCGCTGTTTTTGTGCTGTTTTGCGACATTTTGGGAAGG
Organism: Bacillus sp. JHAA; assembly: GCF_036961585.1. Classification (NCBI taxonomy): domain Bacteria; kingdom Bacillati; phylum Bacillota; class Bacilli; order Caryophanales; family Bacillaceae; genus Bacillus; species Bacillus sp. JHAA. The sequence continues at coordinate 241,118 of NZ_JBAMDE010000004.1, forward strand.
GTGATCATCTTCCCGTACGAAATTTCCATCGGCCTGATGGTCGGTGTTATCGGCAGCGGCATCTTCCTGTATATGCTGTTAAGGAGAAAAGCATATGAGTCATAATAAAAAAATTACGCTGCTGGCGGCGCTCGCCATGATATGTATCGGATTCTTCCTGTTCTACGGACTGGGCAATTGGGAATACTCCCTGCCGAGACGATGCTTCAAAGTGCTTGCCATGATGCTCACCGGAGGAGCGATCGCGTTTTCGACGGTCATCTTCCAGACGATTACAAATAACCGCATACTGACACCGGGCATTTTAGGCCTCGATTCCCTGTATATGCTCATTCAGACCGTCATCGTGTTCCTGTTCGGTTCAATGAATATCGTCATGATGAACAAAAATCTTAATTTCGTCATCTCCGTCGGGCTGATGGTGCTCTTGTCACTCGTTTTGTATCAGCTCATGTTTAAAGGCGAGGGGCGGAACGTGTTTTTCCTTCTGCTTGTCGGCGTCGTGTTCGGCACGCTGTTCAACAGTCTGTCATCCTTTATGCAGATGCTGATTGATCCGAATGAGTTCCAGGTTGTTCAGGACAAAATGTTTGCCAGCTTTAACAATATCAACACCGATCTTTTATGGTTTGCCGGTGCTGTCTTTCTTCTGACGGGCATTTATGTCTGGCGGTTCACGCGGTTTTTTGATGTGCTGTCGCTCGGCAGGGAGCACGCCGTCAACCTGGGGATTGATTACGATAAGCTTGTGAAACAGATGCTCATTGTCGTCGCCATTCTTGTGTCTGTCTCTACGGCTCTTGTCGGGCCGATTATGTTTTTAGGACTGCTTGTCGTCAATCTGGCGAGAGAGTTTTTAAAAACCTACAGGCACACGTATTTAATCGCGGGTTCTGTCCTGATCAGCATCGTCGCGCTCGTCGGGGGCCAGTTCGTCGTGGAGAAAGTGTTCACGTTTTCCACGACGCTGAGCGTCATCATTAATTTTGCCGGCGGGATTTATTTTATCTATCTGCTGTTAAAGGAGAATAAATCATGGTAGAGGTCAAAAATGTAAGCAAACAATACGGAGGGAAAACCGTCCTTGAGAAAACGTCTCTATCCATTCAAAAGGGCAGGCTCACCTCATTTATCGGTCCGAACGGCGCGGGAAAAAGCACGCTGCTGTCTATCATGAGCCGGCTGATTAAGACGGATTCCGGGGAAATTACGGTCGACGGGCAAGAGATCGGGGCCTGCAAAAGCAACGATCTGGCAAAAAAAATCAGCATCCTGAAGCAGACGAACCAAATCAATATCAGGCTGACGATTAAAGACCTGGTCAGCTTCGGCAGATTTCCGTATTCCCAGGGGAAACTGACGGATGAAGATTGGGTGCATATCAACCAGGCCCTCAGTTATATGAAGCTGGATGAATTAAAGGATAAATACCTCGATCAGCTCAGCGGAGGCCAGTGCCAGAGGGCGTTTATCGCGATGATCATCGCTCAGGATACGGACTATATTTTTCTCGATGAGCCGCTGAACAATTTAGATATGAAGCATTCCGTTGAAATGATGAAGCTGTTGAAGCGGCTTGTGGAAGACTTCGGAAAAACGGTCGTCGTAGTGATTCACGATATCAACTTCGCATCCGTATATTCAGACCATATCGTCGCACTGAAAAACGGCCGGATCGTCAAAGAAGGGCCTGCGGAGGAGATCATTGAAACCTCCGTGCTTGAAGATATTTATGATATGACCATCCCGATTCAAGAGATTGACAGTCAGCGGATCGGTGTGTACTTTTCTTAAAAACCAGATGAGGTGAAAGTCATGAAAAAATTCGCATTGCTAATCATTGCACTCGTTACGATTTTTGTTGTTTCTGCATGCGGAAACGGGGACAAAACATCAGGCAAATCAAAAGAAACAATCACAATCAAAGATGACCTGAACAAAGAAGGCGTCAAAGTGCCGAAGAATCCGAAAAAAGTCGTCGTATTCAACTTCGGAATGCTGGATACGATGGATGAACTCGGTTTACAGGATCACGTGGCGGGACTTCCGAAACAAAACCTTCCAAAATACTTATCTTCATATAAAAGTGATAAATACGCCAATACCGGCGGTTTAAAAGAACCGGATTTTGAAAAAGTCGCGGATATTGATCCGGATTTAATCATTATCGCCCACAGACAATCTGATTCTTTTAAAGAGTTCTCAAAAATCGCGCCCACGATTTATCTTGATGATGACTATACAAACTACGTTGACAGATTCAAGCACAACACCGAAGTGATTGGCAAAATCTTCAACAAAGAAAATGAAGTGAAAGATAAGCTTGCGAAAATTGACAAATCCATTGCGGATCTGAAGAAAAAGACAAGCAGCACGGATAAAAACGGGTTAGTGGTGATGGCGAACGACGGCAAAATCAGCGCGTTCGGATCTAAATCAAGATACGGCTTCATTCATGATGTGTTCGGCGTCAAACCGGCTGACAAAAACATCGAAGCCTCATTGCACGGACAAAGCATTTCCTATGAATATATCGCCAAAACAAACCCTGATTACATGTTTGTCGTTGACCGCGGAACAGCGATCGGCACAAAATCTTCAACAAAACAAGTGGTTGAAAATGATTATGTAAAATCGGTGAAAGCCGTGAAAAACAACCATGTTGTCTACCTTGATTCAGCTACATGGTATTTATCAGGAGGCGGCCTGGAATCCATGGCGCAAATGGTGAAAGAAGTAAAAGACGGAATCGAGAAGTAAAAAAAGAACCCGGTCACATACGTGATCGGGTTCTTTTTGGTTTACCGCGTAACGGCCTGCTGCTGCTCGGGCTGACGCGGTTTTTTCTTCAATATAAAAGATAGGAGGAAGCCGGCCAGCGCGATGCAGGCGGCTACGACAAATGCCGCATTCATGCCGTGCAGGGCGGCGTTTGCCGGAGTTGTCGCATTTGCGTGCGCGGCCTGGCTGCTCATCACGGAAACTAGCAGCGCCGTACCGATAGAACCGCCGACTTGGCGGACGGTATTGTTCATGGCTGTGCCGTGCGGAATTAAGTGGCGCGGCAGGGCGTTGATTCCCGCTGTCGTCACCGGCATCATAATCATGGCTGTTCCCAAAAGCCGCGCGGTATAAACGACGACAATCCAAATGAGAGACGTCGAGTCCGTCAGATTCATAAACGGCAGGGACGTGAGCAGGATGATGAAGAATCCGGTCATCGCAAGGCCCTTTCCGCCGATTTTGTCAAACACCCGGCCGATAAACGGAGACATCATCCCCATCACAATCGCGCCCGGCAAAAGCATTAATCCGGTATCAAACGCGGATACGCCCCGGACTTTTTGCGTGTAAAGCGGGAGAATAGTTTCCGTTCCGATCAGCAGCGCGAAAACAAGCGTTCCGAGCAGGGTGGTCAGGCTGAAAATCCCGAAAGAAAACACGCGGAATTCCAGCATCGGTTTTTTGAGCTTCATCTGTCTTGCGATAAAGAAAATCAGCGCGACCGCTCCGACAAGCAGCGAAGTCAGCACTTCAGCACTGGTCCACCCTGATGAACCGGCGCTTGAGAAGCCGTAAAGCAGACCGCCGAATCCGAGGGTCGATAAGACCACGGATAAAATATCAATCTGTGTTTCTCGTAATGTCGTGACGTTTTTCATCAGAATAATCGCTAAAAGCAAATCGATGACTGCGATCGGGAAGATGATATAAAACAAAGACCGCCAAGAGAATGCTTCGACCGCCCATCCGGAAAGCGTCGGGCCGATCGCCGGCGCGAACGAAATAACTAAGCCGACCATACCCATGGCGCGGCCGCGCTTTTCCATCGGGAAAATCGTGAGAAATACCGTCTGCATGAGCGGCAGCATAATTCCGGCACCGGCCGCCTGGATAATCCGGGCCGTCAAGAGCACCGGAAAGTTCGGTGCGAATGCGCCGACAATGGTGCCCGCCGTGAAAATACTCATGGCGGAAATCAAGAGGGTGCGGCTTGTGAATTTCTCTATTAAAAACGCGGTAATCGGAATCAAAATCCCGTTCGTCAGCATAAACGATGTTGTCAGCCATTGCGCTTTGTTGGCGTCTATATTGAAGTCATTCATAATGTGCGGCAGCGCCGTGATAAGCAGTGTCTGGTTCAAAATGGCGACGAACGCTCCCGCCAAAAGAATCCCGACAATGACAGAGCGGTTGTATGGTGCAGTTTTAATACTCTTATTCAAGCTGATTCCTTCTTTCTTTATAGTTTGAGCAATGTTTTAATGGCTGCAAGCGGCTGGTGCAGCGGTCCGGCCTGCTCCAAATAACCGATGAGCGCTTTGATGAGAAAATCCCGCGGCTGTTTGTCCGCTGATTCTTTCTCCAGCATAGCCGCCGCGGAAGCGAGTCCTGCGGCGTCATATTTTTCCTCCGGAAGGGCTGAGACGGCTTCTTTCAGTTCCTTCAGGCTTTCAGCCAGCAATACGGTTTTGTCTTTCGGCTCAAATGAGGTAGCGGAGGCGATATAAAGGTCAATCATCTCCTGAGGCAAAGCGGTCTCGGTTGTCCTGTTTTCGACGATGAGATTGAGGTGGCGGATGATAAACTCCGTGAGCGGCTCCAGGGCGAGCGGTTCTTTTTCCAGCTTAATCAGCGTGATGCATTCTCTCAGGAGCCCCTGCAGGACGATCACCAGCTCCCATACATAAGGAATAATGTCTTCGCCGTACGTCTGAATCAGTGAATCGCGATGCCAGCAGATAAAGGTGGAGCGGGCCCTGTGAATATGCCGTTTTACCCGCTCATTAATGGAAGAGGGGCTTCCGTACATCAGCATATTAAAAAACTGCTGATTGCGCCTGAAGCCTTCAAGCTCAGCCATCAGTTTTTTGGCAAACCGTTCCTCAGGGGAGAGGCTTGTTTCTTCATTCAATAATGAAGCGGCGGCTACCATCTGTTTCTGGTTAAAGTCGAGCAGCTCCAACAGCAGGTCTTCCTTTGATTCAAACAGCTTATATAAAGATGCTTTGGAGACTTTGCACTCCTCTGCGATCGCCTGCATCGAAACCGACGAAAAGCTTTTCCCGGAAAAAAGCTTTCTTGCCGCCAGCAGAATATCCGTTTTCTTATCATTCATAAGCCCAGATTCCTTCTTTCGTCACAATAGAAAACCCATCGGTTCACAGAAAACCAATGAGTATATGATGAAAATATTAACAAAAATTTTTACACAGTGTCAACGCTTTTGTTTGAGAAACAGAAAAAACCTGCCGGAGTGTTCCGGCAGGCTGATCCGCTTATTTATCCGTCTTAAACCCTTGTTTTTCAAGCATTTCACGAATGTGAGGATAATAAAGCTGCTTATAGTAGGAGGTGATGCCTTGTGACCAGTTTCTCGTTTCCTGTCCGTCGGTGCGTTTTTTCATGTATTCGGACATCTGCTTGTCATAGGCCTCGATATGTGTTCTTAAATCTTCTTCTTGATACGTTTCATGATGCAGAACGGCTGCTTGCGGCAGACGCGGTTTTTTCGCGGAGCGGTCTGCCGGATGGCCGATGACGAGACCGGAAACCGGGAAAACGTATTTCGGGAGTTTCAGCAATTCAATGAGTTCGTCCGGCTTGCCGCGCACGGCGCCGATCGGCACAGTGCCGAGTCCCATTGATTCAGCCGCAGCCGTTGCCGTACCCAGCGCAATCCCGACATCTACGGCTCCGACTAAGACGGACTCTAAACCGTTCGTGATCTCAAGCGGTGTATCATTATACTCTTCAAGCGCAATTTTGGCACGGTTAAAATCAGCGCAGAATAAAAGGAAAACCGGCGCTTGGTCAATCCACGGCTGGCCGCCCGCCAATTCGGATATTTTTTTCTTCCGTTCCTTATCTTTCACCGCAATAACGGTAAATTGCTGGCCGTTAATGGAAGTCGGCGCTGCCTGAGCGGCTTGGATGATAAGGTCCAGCTGTTCATCCGATACGGGTTCATCTGTGTAGCTGCGGATGGAACGGTGGTCTGTTAATAATTGAAGGACTTCGTTCATGTCATTCATCCTTTCGTTACTCTGACAGTTCTGTGCGGACGACGTCAAGCGGCGCACTCAGCACTTCTTTTGCTTTTGCCACGAATCCTTGGAAATGGTCAGTTGCGTTGTGGAATTTCATCGCTTCTTCATCTTTCCATTGTTCAAGCATGACGAATGTATTTTCCTCACCGACTTTTTCGAAAAGGTCGTATTGCACATTTCCTTCTTCCGCGCGTGAATGCTGAACAAGTGATTGCGCTTCTCCTAAAAATTCCTCGCGTTTATCCGCTTTTACTTTCATGTAAGCCTGTAAGACGATCATGGTTATTCCTCCTGATTGGGTTAATTTGTTATAGTTCGAATATTATCGAACTAACTGTAACATGTTTCGCTGCGAATGGTAAAGGAAAAACCCTCACCGCCTAAATTGTCACCCGCCGATGATCTGTGTTACATTTGACTCATGAACATTCCAAACCATCCTGAAACCGAACGCTTACAGCTGACAAAGGTTCTTCATGCTCTGAGTGATCCGCTCCGCTTAGAGCTGGTCAAACAATTGGCGGAAACAACAGAAAAAACGTGCGGAACCTGCGCTGATGTCCGGGTCGCTAAATCAACGCTGTCCCATCACTTCAAAGTGCTGCGGGAAGCGGGGATCGCCCAGGTGCGCATAGACGGGAAGCACCGCTATTATTCCCTGCGCAAAGATGATTTACAAGCGGCGTTTCCCGGCCTGCTGGAGGCGATTTTGCAGACAGAGCCGGACCGCTGGTAAATAAGTCCCCGAATTCCGGGGGTTTTTTTATGCGCCGAAAACCGCCCGGTAAAGCCTGTAGACGCCTTCTTGAATATCGCTCTCCTTCAGGCGGGCGAACCCCAGGATAAGCTGCGGTTTGTTTGAATCGCCTCCCGCTCTCAGACGGAACCGGCTCATCGCAAACAGATCGAGCTGTTCTGCATCCGCCCGTGCCAATATCTCTTTTTCTGAACGGGCGCAGTCAAACTCAGTGACAAAATGAAGCCCCGCATTGGCGCCCTTTACACTGATTCTTTCACCGAATGTTTCTTCCAAAGCCGAAATGAGGCGTTCCCGCATGTTCTTATAATGCTGCTTCATCTTTTTAATATGTTTCTGATATTCACCTGATTCGATAAATTCTTTCAGCGCGAGCTGGGCAAGCGTGCTGCACGTATGCAGGTCATACGTTCTCTCTTTGAAAGTCCGCAAAAGCCCGGGCGGCAGAACCATATAGCTGATGCGCAGACCTGGGAAAAGGGATTTTGAAAAGGTCCCCATGTAGATGACATTTTGAAACCGGTCAAGGCTTTGAAGCGCCGGTATCGTATCGGCGTCATATTTAAATTCACTGTCATAATCATCTTCAATGATGAAGCGGCCGTTCTGTTCGGCGGCCCAGTTTAAAAGCTGAATCCGCCGGGAAGCCGGCATGATCACGCCTGAGGGGAATTGATGGGAAGGCGTGGTGATCAATACAGAGGGCCGGCGTTTTTCGATTTCGTTCATGGACATGCCTTTTTCATCAAGGCTGATCGTCGCCGTCTTTTTCCCGAGGTTTTGCAGCAGCCGGTACATCCTCATATATCCCGGGTTCTCCATGGCGTAGAGCGCGTCTTTTGGCAACAGTTCCGTCAGCAGCTGCACCAGCAATTGCGTGCCCGCTCCGAGCACGATTTGTTCCGGGCGGCATGTAACGCCCCTTGTCAGGGAAATAAGCCGCGAAATTGTTTCACGGACTTCATATAAACCTTGCGGATGGACGAGTTCTCCGAGTGTATGAAATGAACGGGCGGCTGCTTTCTGCTCACAGCGGAACCAGCTTTTCAGGGGGAAATGCGCCGTATCCACGCTCATATGAGAAAACGAAATCCAGCCGCTTTTATCCGTCTCCCGCTCTTTCAAATTATCAGGCAATGAGAGCGAAGGCGTTTCTTCATGATAAACCGTATCAATTTCCTCCACGAAAAAGCCTTTTCTTTCAACCGCATATAAATAACCTTCTGAAAGCAGCTGCTGATAAGCTGAATTCACTGAATTCACGCTGACCTTCAGCGTCTCGGCAAGCTCCCGTTTAGACGGCACCTTTGTATGAGGCATCAGGCTGCGCTTCAAAACGGCCGCTTTTATGTGCTGATAGATCTGCTGATAGATATAATCCGCCGTTTCCGAATGGTCAATGGAAATCGTCAGCATCCAGACTCTGCCCCTTTCTGATACCATGGATAAATTGATTTTGGTACTTTTCATCATACCAAAAAGAAGTCAGAATGATAAGAAAACAATGCAGGGGGATGGAATCTATGAGTCGAACAGCATCATCGGAAGTGACAACTGCCCAGTGGCAGCAAAAACGGGATCAATTCGTTTCCAAGGGGGTCGGCAACGGAAACCGCAGCATGGCGGTAAAAGGGGAAGGGGCGCTTTTGTACGATTTGGACGGCAGACGATTCATTGATTTTGCCGGAGCGATCGGAACGCTGAATGTCGGCCATTCCCATCCGAAAGTGGTGGAGGCCGTGAAGAAACAGGCGGAGGATCTGATTCACCCGGGATTTAACGTCATGATGTATCCGTCTTATATTGAGCTGGCCGAAAAACTTTGCGCCCTTGCGCCGGGAGATCATGCGAAAAAAGCGATTTTTCTCAATTCGGGGGCGGAAGCGGTGGAAAACGCCGTGAAAATCGCCAGAAAATACACGAAGCGCCAGGCTGTCGTGTCATTTACAAGAGGGTTCCACGGCCGCACGAACATGACGATGAGCATGACGAGCAAGGTGAAGCCTTATAAATTCGGTTTCGGCCCGTTTGCCTCAGAGGTGTATCAGGCGCCGTTTCCTTACTATTATCAAAAGCCGGCCGGCATGAGCGACGAGCAGTATGACGACTTTATCATCAGCGCTTTTGAGGATTTCTTTATCGCCGCAGTTGCACCGGAAACCGTCGCCTGTGTCGTCATGGAGCCGGTTCAGGGAGAAGGCGGCTTCATCATTCCGTCAAAACGTTTCGTCCAGCACGTCGCCGCTTTTTGTCAAAAACACGGCATCGTTTTTGTGGCGGATGAGATTCAGACCGGTTTTGCCAGAACGGGAACGTATTTTGCGATTGAGCATTTCGGAGCCGTTCCGGATTTGATCACCGTATCCAAATCACTTGCGGCCGGATTGCCGCTGAGCGGCGTCATCGGCCGGGCGGAAATGCTTGATGCCGCCGCGCCGGGGGAACTCGGGGGCACATATGCGGGAAGCCCGCTCGGCTGTGCGGCTGCGCTTGCGGTCTTGGATATTATTGAAGAAGAAGGGCTGAATCAGCGTTCCGAGGAGATCGGCCGGATCATCGAGCATCAAGCGCTCGAGTGGAAAAAAGAGCATGCCTGTATCGGAGAAGTGCGCAGACTCGGCGCGATGGCGGCCATCGAAATTGTCAAAGATCCGGACACGCGGGAACCGGACAAAGCAAAAGCCGCGGCGATCGCCAAAACGGCGAACGAGAACGGACTGCTGCTGCTGACGGCCGGCATTAACGGCAACATTATCAGATTCCTGACGCCGCTTGTCGTGACGGATGAGCAGCTCAAAGAAGGCCTTTCCATTATCGAAGCAGCTCTGTGAGTTCAATTATTGGAATGCCGGCGGATGTGTCTGCTATCATGAAAGTGTGAGATACATCAACCAGCATTCAATGGCTTTACTATAGCAGAGAAAGGAATGTTCAATATGCCAGAACAATTAACAGTGTACAACCCGGCAACGGGAGAGGCGATCGAAAGCATCCCCCAGCAGACGGCCGAAGATGTTGAAAAAGCGATTGAACGTTCACATCAAGCGTTTCAATCATGGTCCAAAACATCAGCGGGAGAACGTGCCTCACTTTTGAGAAAATGGTATGAGCTGATTGTTGAAAATAAAGAAGAACTTGCGGAATTAATTACGAAAGAAAACGGCAAACCGTACGAAGAAGCGGTCGGAGAAGTTTTATACGGCGCCGGCTATATTGAATGGTTCGCCGAAGAAGCAAAACGGATTTACGGCAGAACAGTACCTGCGCCGACAACGGGCAAACGGATTGTCGTCACCCGTCAGGCGGTCGGCCCGGTAGCCGCGATCACGCCGTGGAATTTCCCGAATGCGATGATTACAAGAAAAGCCGCGCCCGCTTTGGCGGCAGGCTGTACGTTCATCATCAAACCGGCGGAGGATACGCCGCTTTCCGCTTACGCCCTTGCGCGTCTCGCATATGAAGCGGGAATTCCGAAGGACGTGCTGCAAGTGGTAATCGGTGACGGAGCCGAAATCGGAAACGTCTTCACCAGCAGCCCGAAAATCCGCAAAATTACCTTTACCGGCTCAACGCCTGTCGGCAAAATCCTGATGAAAAACAGCGCCGACACCGTAAAACATATGTCAATGGAGCTTGGCGGACATGCGCCGCTGATCGTGGATGAAGACGCTGATCTTGATCTGGCAGTAGCCCAAACAATGGCCTCTAAATTCAGAAATGCCGGCCAAACCTGCGTCTGTGCGAACCGGCTGATCGTACACGAATCCGTAAAAGACGAGTTTGCGAAAAAACTGAGTGAAGAAGCTGCGAAACTCAAAGTCGGAAACGGTCTTGAAAAAGGCGTAAACGTCGGCCCTGTCATCAACAAAAAAGGCTTCGATAAAATCGTCGGCCAAATTAATGACGCCGTGGAAAAAGGCGCAAAAGTGCTCACGGGCGGAACGTATGACCAAAACGATGAAAAAGGATGCTATTTCGTGACACCGACCGTGCTGTCAAATGTAGATACATCCATGAACATCATGCATGAAGAAACATTCGGCCCGGTTGCGCCGATCGTTACGTTCTCAGATATTGATGAAGCGATCAAGCTTGCGAACGATACGCCGTTCGGGCTTGCGGCTTATTTCTTCACAGAAAACTACCGCCGCGGCATCTATATTTCTGAACAGCTTGAATACGGCATCATCGGCTGGAATGACGGCGGTCCGTCCGCGGTTCAAGCGCCGTTCGGAGGAATGAAAGAAAGCGGCATCGGCCGTGAAGGCGGTACGGAAGGCATTGAGCCGTACCTGGAAACCAAATACATGTCTATCGGACTTTAATGAGCCGAAAAGAAAGCCCCGCTTCTAAGCGGGGCTGTTTTTATTGAGCAGTCTGCCGGTGAATATCGCCGGCAGGCTTTTTTGATCTAGCGGGAATAATCGGTTCGATTCCAGACAAAATAACAGCAAATACGATTGAAAGAAGGTCGCCATCATGGATATATTACTGGCTCTTCTCCCGGCTTTATTTTGGGGGAGCATCGTGTTATTTAACGTCAAATTAGGCGGCGGGCCTTACAGCCAGACGCTGGGAACGACAATCGGGGCGCTCATCGTTTCGTTTGTGTTGTATCTGTTTGTCCACCCGGTGCTGTCTGGGCGCATTTTTATTGTCGGCATCATCTCGGGGCTGTTTTGGTCGCTCGGCCAAAGCAATCAGCTTAAAAGCATACAGCTGATGGGCGTTTCAAAAACGATGCCGATATCAACGGGAATGCAGCTCGTCTCGACTTCTTTGTTCGGTGTGATCGTATTCAAAGAATGGTCAACCCCGATCGCGATTACGCTGGGTATTCTCGCCCTTATTTTTATCATCATCGGGATTGTGCTCACATCTTTAGAAGATAAAAAGGGGCGGGCGGACGGAGAACCGGGAAACTTAAAAAAAGGCATTGTCATCCTGCTGATCTCCACGCTCGGTTATTTGGTCTATGTCGTTGTGGCCCGGCTGTTCGGCGTATCCGGATGGTCAGCGCTCCTGCCGCAGGCGATCGGGATGGTCATCGGCGGACTGCTCCTGACGTACAAGCATAAACCGTTTAATAAGTACGCCCTCAAGAACATTCTGCCGGGAATCATCTGGGCGCTCGGGAATATGTTTCTGTTCATCTCACAGCCGCGCGTTGGAGTTGCGACAAGTTTTTCCCTCTCTCAAATGGGGATCGTCATCAGCACGCTCGGCGGAATCTTTATTCTCCGTGAGAGCAAAACGAAGCGTCAGCTGGTCGCCATTGCCATCGGGATTATCCTGATCATTGTGGCCGCGGTATTCTTAGGCGTTGCGAAATCAAATTCATAACAAATGCAGGAGGTTTGAACATGTACACGGATTTAAAAGGAAAAGTCGTTGCCATTACGGGAGCTTCATCAGGATTAGGAAAAGCGATGGCGATCCGCTTCGGACAGGAGCAGGCGAAAGTCGTGGTTAACTACTATAGTAATGAAAAAGACGCCCAAACCGTTAAAGAAGAGATTCAAAAAGCGGGAGGCGAAGCGGTCATCGTTCAAGGAGACGTCACAAAAGAAGAAGATGTCAAAAACATCGTGCAGACCGCGGTGAAGGAATTCGGGACATTGGATGTCATGATCAATAACGCCGGCATGGAAAATCCGGTTCAGTCACATGAAATGCCGCTTAAAGACTGGAACAAAGTCATCAATACCAATCTGACCGGCGCTTTCTTAGGAAGCCGCGAAGCCATTAAATATTACGTAGAGAATGATATTCAAGGAAACGTCATTAACATGTCAAGCGTACATGAAATGATTCCATGGCCTCTGTTTGTTCACTACGCGGCGAGTAAAGGCGGCATCAAATTGATGACGGAAACGCTGGCGCTTGAGTACGCGCCGAAGCGCATCCGTGTCAACAATATCGGACCGGGAGCCATCAATACGCCGATCAACGCGGAAAAATTTGCGGATCCCGTTCAGAAAAAAGATGTGGAAAGCATGATTCCGATGGGATATATCGGTGAGCCGGAAGAAATCGCGGCTGTCGCCGTCTGGCTTGCTTCAAAGGAATCAAGCTACGTAACCGGCATTACGCTGTTTGCTGACGGGGGAATGACCAAATATCCGTCATTCCAGGCAGGCCGCGGATAAGAAAAAAAGCGATCGCAGGCTCTTTAGAGCCGGATCGCTTTTTGCTTACGCGCGTTTTTTCTTTACAAGCGCCGCGATGGAAAGGATAATCGCCGCAGCTGACAGAACGATTGCTGCAATATCAAGCGCTGATACGCCGGATTTGCTTTCTTCGTTTGACTGTTCAGCTCCGTGCGCATCCGTCACGCTGGCCGATTTCGTGATTTTCGTAATCGAGTGAGGCGTGTCGGCTTTCTCATCACCCGTCCATTCTACAATGCTGCCGTCTTTGTAATATTGGTAAGCGTCCCAAGCGGCATCTCCGCTCTTTTCAGGATTTTTCGCAACGAACGTGAACTGCTGGAATTGGCCGGGCTGGATGCCGCCGTCCTTTGCTTCCCAAGTGACGGAGACCGCTTTGTCATCATGTTTGGATACGGATGTTTTCCAGCCCGGAATCGGCTGATATTGCTGAAATTCAACGCCGGCGGGCACTTTCAGCACGACTTTCGTTGTCGGCTCATTCTTTTCCACAGGCACTTTCATCGTGTACGTTTCCCAAGAACCAGCGGCGGATTCCGCCGGTTTGACTGAGACGTGGGCGCTTGCTGCCGCCGTAAAACCGACGAGTGACAGGGTCACGGCGGATATGAATAATAAAGCCTTTTTTTTCAACATGAGATACACTCCTTAGTTTGTCGTTGAGAATATTTGGTTGATTTCATTAAAATCGTTTGTCAGCCCGTGGACTTTGATCTTCCAGTTTCCCTTTTCGGTGATGGACAGGTTGGCGGCTTCGAATGTGCCTTCCTTCGTCTTCTTCAAATCAAAGGTGCTTTCATGCTGTTTGCCGCTGAAGCCCGTCTGGTAAACAGTGACCGTAAATTGCTGAATGTCTTTTACCAAGCTGCCGTTGTGATCGGTGACAATGACTTGAAATTCATTTTTACCCGGCTGGTTCGGCGTAATGTGCAAGGACAGGGTTTCCCCGTTTCCGATCGTTTCTGAGCCGTTAAAAGGCAATGGCGCAGGCGGCGGCGGGCTGGGCAGGCTTGTGAAGACGGCGGTTGTAAATAATACCGCGATGCCTAGTGCCCATTCAGCCTTTATCGTTGCGCTGATGCTCCTTTTTCTGCTGAACTTCGTCATCCATACGTGAACAGCGCCGAGCGCAAGCATGATGACAAACAGTCCGATTTTCAAAAGGAGCGTCTTACCGTAAGCGGTGTGAAAGAGTGAATCAAACGTGCGGATAATGAAAAATCCGTTCAGCACACCTGAAAATAACAGCACACCGACAGAGGCGAACGCCCAAGGAGAAAACCGTCTGACCGTTTCCCAAGCGATGGTTTTATCGGGTTTTCTCCACTCTGATGAAAGAAGCAGCACAAGCGCGGCGATACCGCCCATCCATACAGAAGCGGCCGATAAATGGAGAAAGTCCATCGCGATGCCGACCGCTTTTTCGTCGATAACCGCCGCATGCCCGGCGAATGCTTTTGCCAAAAGCGAAGCGAAGAAGAACAACAGCGGCGCCGTCCAGTACGCAAATGACCGGAATGCTTTCTTCTTCAACAGCGGGATCATGGACAGGGCGAGCAGGATAAATAAGCTGATCTGGATCATCCAGACGTACCCGCCTGCCGTTTTCAGAAGCGTTTCTTTTACATAGTCCGGCTGGAACGCGGCGCTCCAAGCGCCGCCCGCGTTTTCTTTCGTCTGGATCGGGAGCTGGCAGATAAGCGCGAGTCCCGTTACACATAAAGAAATCACGAGCAGCTTTACAGTTCGTTTTGCTTTTGATGAATCTTTATTATTTCTGTACCAAAACAGATGGAAAAAAGCCGTGCCGATAAACAGGGAGAGAGCGGTGTACAAAATACCGCGGTCGATGGCCGCTTCGGGATGAAGCGCCGCTTGCGATGATGTCTGCTCCTGAAGTTCTCCGCCGGCTTGTCCGATACTGAAAGGGATGACGCCGGATACCGGATGTCCGTCGGCCGATACCGCGTTCCATTCCGCTCTGTAAATATCATGCGGCAGGTTTTTTTTCAATGCCGCGGTCATGATGCGGGCATCATTTTTTTGAATCACCGTTTTGCCCGCATCGACCCGTTCGCCGGATGAATTATAGACCTTAATGGAGTGGAAGCCTTCTTCAATCTGTTCATTAAACTCAATTTCAATCTGCTTCGGCGCTTGTTTTAATTCGCTGTTCTCACCCGGATTTGAGTTTGTGATGTAGGCGTGGGCGAAGCTTGTTTTCGGAATCAAAACAAGGAACAGCAAAAAGATGAGCCAGCGTTTGTTCTGTCTCATGGATGATGACACCGCCTTCCGGTTGGTTGTTGTTATGTCTTGCTGCAGGTGCATCCCTTCTGCCTGTCGTGTAAGATGATGTCCGCCGCCTCGTCAAAGGTGCAAATGACCCCGCCGAATCCTTTTTGAAACCGTTCTGCGTAATCAAGCGTTGAGAAGGGAATCGCCTGAGGCCGGCAGCAGTGAAGGTCAATATCGGCATGGGCTAAAAAGTATGCGGAAGCGGCCGTCAGCGTCGTCTGGAGAAGAAAATCTTTACAAATGACGTGGGACACTTCTTCCTTTTTATCCTCATACCGCAAAATCGCGCAATGAATGCAGCACATCTGCTCAACGGCTTGTGAAACGGTAATAAGCTGAACAGAATACGAATGCTGAATCGGCCGCAGGCAATAGCCGCATTGATTGGCGCTTCGTTCTGAAACGGGAGGGAGCGTAATGCCGCCGGGTGTCCGGATAATCCGGTTTGCATCCGCCAGCTGATTGACGTCTCTGTACACGGTCATCTCGGAGACGCCGAATCTCTCGCTTATGTCAGAGATTTTCAGCGCGCCCTCTTCTTTCAGCCATTCAAGCAAGGTTTGCTGTCTGTGAATCGGAAGCAATTCTGCATCCTCCTTTTTATGATGCGAATGAGTGATGAACCTCCCTCTAAGAGTAGATGTTTTCACAAATGCACACAAGAGCCTGATGATAAAATATGTGAAAAAATGTTGAACAATCACAAATGTAAAAGACGTAGTCAGACTCTGTTATAATAGAAGGGTTGAATGGAGGAATAAACATGAAAGAAACGACCTGCCCGAACTGCGGCAAGCCGATTACAGGCGACATGGTCAGATCATCCATGATCCCGTGCCAGTTTCAGTGCGGGCATTGCCATGTGAAATTGCGTGAATATAAAGTATCAGCTCCGATTATGGCTGCGGCCATTGCGATCACGGTGCTTTTGATTTATCTTGTGCAGATGGCCAGAACCGCCGTCATGCCGATGTTTCCGGCAGCGCGGTATGTGCCGGCCGCCATTTTCGCGCTCGTATGTGCGTATCCGGTGTTTATTATCAGTGAGCGGCTCATTGCCAAACTCGTCGTCACAAAAGGACACATTATATACAGAAAGCGGTAAGACACCTTTGATGAGGTGTCTTTTTTTTGTTAAGGAGTTGTCACAGTCTCTGTGCCAAACTCCTCTTTACTTTTCATTGAATGGGGATTGTAAGCGTTTTATGATGAAGACACAGGGGAGAGAGAGAAACCCCGTGTCTTATTTATTTTCATCTGAAGGCAAGCAAACAGGGAGGGAATGAACATGCAGCAAGAACAGCAAGCTGGCATGAAAGTGAAGATACAGCGGTTCGGCAGTTATTTAAGCGGTATGATCATGCCGAATATCGGCGCATTTATCGCATGGGGAATTATCACCGCGCTGTTTATACCTAAGGGGTGGTTTCCGAATCCGCAGCTGAATACATTGGTAAGCCCGATGATTACGTATCTTCTGCCGCTTTTAATCGCATATACGGGCGGAAAAATGATTTACGATCACCGCGGGGGAGTCGTCGGAGCGACGGCGGCCATCGGAGTCATTGTCGGAGCGGACATTCCGATGTTCTTAGGGGCAATGATTATGGGGCCTTTGGGCGGTTATCTCATTAAACAATTAGACCGTGTGTTTAAAGATAAAGTCAGACAGGGTTTTGAAATGCTGATCAACAACTTCACGGCGGGAATTATCGGAGCTGTGCTCACGATTATCGCGTTTTATGCGATCGGCCCGGTTGTCCTGTCTCTAAACAAATTGCTGGCGGCGGGTGTGGAAGTCATTGTCCACGCGAATTTGCTGCCGATTGCAAGCGTTTTCGTAGAACCGGCGAAAGTCCTGTTCCTGAATAACGCGATCAACCACGGCATTTTAAGTCCGATCGGAATCGAGCAGGCCGCCAAAGCGGGTAAATCCATTCTGTTCTTAGTGGAAGCGAACCCCGGGCCGGGACTCGGTATTTTACTGGCATATATGTTCTTTGGGAAAGGCTCTTCAAGATCGACGGCCCCGGGAGCGGCGATCATTCATTTCTTCGGGGGGATTCATGAAATCTATTTCCCTTACATTTTAATGAAACCGATGCTGATCCTCGCGGCGATCGCCGGGGGAGCGAGCGGACTGCTTACATTCTCGATCTTTAACGCGGGTCTTGTCGCGGCATCATCTCCGGGAAGCATCATCGCCATTTTGGCGCTGACGCCGAAAGGAAGCTACCTCGGCGTGCTGGCGGGCGTCATCGTTGCCGCGGCCGTATCGTTTATCGTCTCGGCGCTTATTCTGAAATCGTCTAAAGCGGGCGAAGAAGATTTGACAGCCGCGGCGGAAAAAATGCAGGAAATGAAAGGCAGGAAAAGTGAAGCGGCGGCCGCGTTGGCAGACAAAGAGGAAGAGCCGGAAAACAGCGCCGCTGATATTTCCGCCGACCAAGTCAGCCGCATTATCTTCGCGTGTGACGCGGGTATGGGATCGAGCGCAATGGGCGCCTCCATTTTAAGAAACAAAGTGAAAAAAGCAGACCTGGATATTGATGTGACAAATACGTCGATCAATAATCTGCCGAATGACGCGGATATCGTCATTACGCATAAGGACCTGACTGACCGCGCGAAAGCGAAGCTGCCGCAGGCGGTGCACATTTCGGTTGATAATTTCTTGAACAGCCCGAAATACGATGAACTGATTGAAAAGCTTAAAAACTAATCAAACAGAAAGAGGGATTTTCATCATGGAAGTATTGGCTAAAGCGAACATCAAACTGAACCAGACGGTGAACTCAAAGGAGGATGCCATCCGCCTCGCGGGACAGACATTGATTGATAACGGCTACGTGAAGAACGGCTATGTGGAAAAAATGTTCGAACGTGAAGAAACATCATCCACGTTTATGGGGAATTTCATCGCGATCCCGCACGGCACGGAAGATGCAAAGGATGAGGTGCTTCATTCAGGCATTTCCGTCATCCAGATTCCGGACGGTGTGGAATACGGTGAAGGCAATACGGCAAAGGTCGTTTTCGGTATCGCCGGAAAAAACAATGAACACTTAGACATTCTGTCAAACATCGCCATCATCTGCTCAGAGGAAGAAAACATCGAACGGCTGATCAGTGCAAAGACGGAAGAAGAACTGGCCGCTATTTTCAGCGAGGTGAACTGACATGATTGCCCTTCATTTCGGAGCGGGAAACATCGGGCGGGGCTTTATCGGCGCCCTGCTCCATCATTCCGGCTATGAGGTAGTTTTCGCTGATGTGAATGAAACGATGGTCAGCCTTCTCAATGAAAAGAAGGAATATACCGTGGAGCTTGCCGACGGCGGCCGGCAGACAGAAATCATCGGCCCCGTTTCAGCCATCAACAGCGCGGTGCAAGAACAAGAGCTGTACAGGCTGATCAATGAAGCGGCGATCATTACGACGGCGGTGGGCCCGAACGTTCTCAGACTCATCGCCCCGTCCATCGCGGAAGGGCTGAAGCGCAAAACGTCCTCTGAGCCTCTCAATATCATTGCCTGTGAAAATATGATCGGCGGCAGCAGTTTTCTGAAAAAAGAAGTTTTCGGACATTTGACGGAAGCGGAGCGGGAACTCGTGAACCGGACGGTCGGCTTCCCGGATTCTGCGGTGGATCGGATCGTGCCGATTCACCACCATGAAGATCCGCTGAAAGTATCCGTAGAACCGTTTTTTGAATGGGTCATAGACAGAACCGGCTTTGCCGGCGGCCAGCCGGTACTGGAAGGCGCGTTGTTTACGGATGATCTTACGCCTTTCATCGAGAGAAAGCTGTTTACCGTCAATACCGGTCATGCCGTTACGGCGTACGTCGGCTATCAGCGCGGATTAAAAACCGTCAAAGAGGCCATCGGCCATCCGGAAATCCGGCGTGTCGTGTACGATGCACTTTCAGAAACGGGCGAGTACTTAGTGAAAGCGTACGGCTTTAAGCAATCCGAACACGAGCAGTACATGAAAAAAATCATCGGCCGCTTTGAAAATGAATACATCACGGATGATGTGACGAGGGTCGCCAGATCACCGCTCAGAAAACTCGGAGCGAATGACAGATTAGTAGGGCCGGCCAAAAAAATAAAAGAACCGAACGCGCTGGCAGAAGGCATCGCCGCCGCCCTGCGCTTTGACTATCAGGATGATCCGGAAGCGGTTGAGCTGCAAAAGCTTATCGCGGAAAAAGGCACGAGCCGCGTTCTTCAAGACATTTGCGGTATTCAGCCGCATGAACCGCTGCACGGCATCGTGCTCAAAAAGCTCAATCAATAAAAATGAACCCGCGTCGGGGGACGCGGGTTTTTTCTTGCGTTATAATGAGAGGGAAGGGAGGCTGCGTGATGAATCAGAAGCTATTGCCCCATCGTTTTCCGTTTCTTTTGATTGACGGCACGACGAACAGTGAAGCCGGAAAATGGGCGGCTGCTTACAAAAACATCAGTGAAAATGACTGGTTTATAACTGAATCCCAAAGAGAGATGCCATTTTCGCTCGTCGTTGAAGCAATGGCCCAAACGGCGGCTTGCGCGGGAATTACCGGCGGTGACGGCCTCGGTCTCTTATCCGCGGTGAAGAAAGCGGAAAGGTTAGGTGCCGCTTTGCCGGGAGACCGTCTGGATCTTTTTTTTGAGGTCACGCGAATCAGACGCGGTTTTGTGTTCGGCCGGGCGAAAGCGTCCGTTGCCGGGAAGCCTGTGGCGGAAGCTGAGCTCAGCATATTTATCCAGCCATCGTAAAAAAAGCCGCCTCCATCGGCGGCTTTCGGACAAGCGTGTTATTTTGTATCATAATCTCTTTCACTTTGTGAATTGTCCCTTTGGTCATGTTTGTGTTTTTCGTCATTGGCGTTTTCCTTCAGCTCTTCCAGCGGAATCGGATCGGTTAAATCATGATGTTCAGGATTTTCATTCGGTTTGTTCTTTTGTTTTCTTTCTTTCATCCTCCATCACCTCAATATTTCTTTTCCTCAACGTTCTCCCCGCCAAACGCAGGAAGCGGTTTTTTGTTCCTGCGGGTCATATGTATTAAAATAGAGACGACTACATTATAAAAAGTGAGGTACATATATGCCGATACAAAGAGAAGACGCAGATATTAAACTGATCGCGATTGATATGGACGGAACCCTGCTCAATGACGAGCAGCTCATCCCGGAGGAAAACCGGCGGGCGATCAAGGAAGCGGAGGCGAAAGGAATTCACGTCGTCATCAGCACAGGACGCACGCTGATGACCTGCCGCGAACTGGCTGAGTCTCTCGAGCTGTCATCCTTTTTAATCACGGCAAACGGCAGCGAAATCTGGGATTCCAACTTTGAGCTGGTTGAGCGCAAGCTTCTTCATACCGATCATATTCAAAAATTATGGGATCTGAGGAATAAGCACAACACGAATTTCTGGGCCTCTACCGTCGATAGAGTGTGGAGAGGGGAATTCCCGGAAACGATTACGGATCATCAGTGGCTCAAGTTCGGATTCGAAATCGAGGATGACGAAGTGCGGAATGAGGTGCTGAAAGAGCTCAAGGAATACAAGGAGCTCGAGATCACAAACTCCAGTCCGATCAACATCGAAGTCAATGCCCTCGGTATCAACAAAGCGGCTGCGCTGGCGAAGGTATCGGATAAACTCGGCTTCACGATGGAAAATGTGATGGCCATGGGTGACAGTCTGAATGACATTGCCATGATTGAAAAAGCGGGTGTCGGCGTCGCCATGGGGAATGCGCAGGACATTGTGAAAGAAACAGCTGACTGGGTGACTGATGTCAACACGGAAAACGGGGTCGCCAAAGCGATCCGCCACTGGGTGTTATAATAGAAAAAAGAGAGAGTCTCAGTATGAGACTCTCTTTTTTTTGTTTTGTCAGATTTGTGACTAGGTCCCATGGTAGGTTTTCTGACAAAAGGATGTTCAAACCTGTCAGAAATAAATATAATGAAGAGAAATCCAACAATTCGGAATAGTCATTCCGAATAGCGGAATGATAATCATATAAAACGTTTACAATACAGGAGGGATCTTATGTTTCAGATTGACATCAATTGTGATTTAGGAGAGAGTTTCGGTGCTTATAAAATCGGACTGGATGAAGAGATTTTGGATTATGTGACATCTGCAAACATCGCCTGCGGCTTTCATGCGGGTGATCCCAGCGTGATGCGCAAAACGGTTGCGCTTGCGGCGGAAAAAGGCGTGAAAATCGGCGCTCATCCCGGGCTGTTCGATCTGCAGGGATTCGGGCGGCGGCAGATCGCGATTACGCCCGAGGAAGCGTATGATCTGACGCTGTATCAAATCGGCGCGCTGTCAGGGTTTTTAAAAGCAGAAGGTGTCGAGATGCAGCATGTGAAGCCGCACGGCGCTTTATATAATATGGCCGCCGTCAATCCCGGCCTGTCAGAAGCCATCGCTCAGGCGGTCTGTCATTTTGATCCCGGGCTTATTCTTTTCGGGCTTTCCGGAAGCGAGCTGATTAAAGCGGGAGATCGAATCGGACTGAGGACGGCAAGCGAAGTGTTTGCGGACCGCACCTATCAGGAAGATGGCACGCTGACGCCGCGTTCAGAGCCGGATGCGCTGATTCAGGATGACAAAAAAGCGGTCGGTCAAGTGATTCAAATGGTGAAAGACAGCACGGTGACATCACGTAAGGGACAAGCTGTAAGCCTGAAAGCGGACACGGTCTGCATTCACGGAGACGGAGCCCACGCCCTCACATTCGCAAAAACAATCAAAAAAGAATTAAAAGCGGCAGACATTCAAATCAGCGCGCTTTCAAAAGACTGAGCAGCAGAGGGAGGAAGACAGCATGGAGCAAAAGAAAAAAACAGCCGGAAAGGCTTCCGGCAAATGGTCGCTTCTTTTAGGCGCGACATTTTTGATGGCGACATCATCAATCGGGCCCGGCTTTCTGACGCAAACGGCCACGTTTACCAATACATTGGCGGCAAGCTTCGGATTTATCATTTTAATTTCTATTATTTTGGACGTTTTCGCGCAAACCAATGTATGGCGGATTATCGCGGTTTCCGGAAAGCGCGGCCAAGAGATTGCCAATATGGTGCTTCCGGGCGCCGGTTATGCCATTGCTTTTCTGGTCGTGCTCGGCGGACTTGCGTTTAATATCGGAAACATCGGCGGCGCGGGTCTCGGTCTTCAAGTATTATTCGGGATCAAACCGGAGATCGGCGCTTTAATCAGCGCAGCGGTCGCGGTGCTGATTTTTGTCATAAAGGAAGCCGGAAAAGTCATGGACCGTTTTATGCAGATCGCCGGAATCGTCATGATCGTATTGACTGTGTATGTTGCCGTAACGACGGCTCCGCCGGTCGGACACGCCGTTGTGAAAACTTTTATGCCTGATCATATCAGTGTGCTGGCGATCGTGACGCTTGTCGGCGGCACGGTCGGCGGATACATTACATTTGCCGGCGGCCACCGTTTGCTTGATTCAGGCATCCAAGGGAAGGAAGTCCTCCCTCAGGTTACGAAAAGCTCCATCACAGGCGTTCTGATTACATCGATTATGCGGATTGCCCTGTTTCTCGCCGTGCTCGGCGTCGTCTCAAAGGGCCTGAGCATTGATCCTGATAATCCGGCGGCTTCTGTATTCCGGCTTGCGGCGGGAAATGTAGGCTATAAAATTTTCGGCGTCATCATGTGGTCTGCCGCTATCACGTCTGTCATCGGCGCCGCCTATACATCGGTATCATTTTTCAAATCATTTTCAACAAAAATAGAAAAGCACTCACATGGCGTCATTATCGGTTTTATCATCGTATCCACTCTTATTTTTGTTACGATCGGCCAGCCTGCCAAAATTCTGGTCGCGGTCGGTTCGCTTAACGGCTTAATTCTGCCGCTTGCATTAGCGATGATTCTGTTGGGCGCTTATAAGAAAAAAATCGTCGGCGATTACAAGCATCCGATCTGGCTCACGATTGCAGGGGCGATCGTAGTGGTTGTCATGGCGGTTATGGGCATCTATACATTATTTACGCAAATGCCGCAGCTATGGAGCTGATGATATGAAAAACCATATGAGTGACATGAGCCCCGAAGAAGTCAGACAGCTGGTCAGGAAGGGGCAGATGACCGGGCCGACGGCGGGGATGGCCGCTTCTTACGCACAAGCCAATCTCGTCGTTTTGCAAAAGGATCTGGCCTTTGATTTTCTCTTATTCTGCCAGCGCAATCAAAAGCCTTGTCCGGTGCTGGATGTGACGGATGCGGGTTCACCCGTTCCGGCAATAGCTGCGCCGGGAGCTGATATCCGGACGGACTTTCCGAAATACAGGATTTATCGGCATGGCGTGCTTACTGAAGAGGTAACGGATATTACGCCGTATTGGAAGGATGATTATGTCGGGTTTTTAATCGGCTGCAGTTTTTCATTCGAGCAAGCCCTTATTAATCAGCACATTCCAATCAGGCACATCGATGAGGGTGTGAATGTCCCCATGTATAAAACAGACATTGACTGTGTTCCCGCCGGCCCGTTTTCTGGAAAGATGGTCGTCAGCATGAGACCGATTCCGGAAAGGCTTGCAGTCCGCGCGGCGCAGGTCACGTCACGTTTTCCCGCCGTGCACGGCGCCCCCGTCCGCATCGGAAATCCGCAAAGCATCGGTATCAGCGATTTGCATCAGCCGGATTTCGGAGATGCCGTAACGGTGCGGGAAGGTGAAGTTCCCGTATTCTGGGCTTGCGGCGTTACGCCCCAGGCGGTGATCATGGAAGCAAAGCCTGACATCGTAATAACACATTCACCGGGGCACATGCTGATCACCGATATACGAAATGAATCGCTTGCTGTCCTGTAAGTGAGAAAGAATACAACGAGGTGATGACAATGATGCAGTATAGCGGAAATACAGCGCTTGATATACAGCCGTACGGTGATTCCGCCGTTATCATCCGCTTTGGCGGGCACATCAGCGAAGAGGTCAACAGCCGGGTGCATGCGGCGGCAGCCTGTATGGAAGAACGGCCGTTTCCGGGCTTCGTTGAATGTATTCCGGCATTCACAAGCTTAACGATCTTTTATGATGTGTATGCCGTCTCAAACATAAAAAAAGGCGTCTCTCCTTTTGCCCTGGTCAAGAAAGAAGTGACAGAACGTCTCAGCCATATAATGACCGGCCGCAAAGAAGAGCGCCGGGTGATGGAAATCCCCGTTTGCTACGGCGGTGATTTCGGTCCCGATTTAGAAGAGGTCGCTGAGATGAACGATCTGACCTCGGAAGACGTCATCCGCATTCATACTGAAGGCGAATATCTCGTTTATATGCTCGGATTTGCGCCGGGATTTCCGTTTTTAGGAGGAATGTCTGAGCGGATCAGAGCGCCGAGAAAGGCGTCGCCAAGGCCGTCCATCCCGGCCGGTTCAGTAGGAATCGCGGGAATGCAGACCGGTGTGTATCCGATATCCACTCCCGGCGGCTGGCAGCTGATCGGCAGCACCCCGCTCCGTCTTTTCAGGCCGGAAGAACATCCGCCGAGTCTTTTGAGAGCGGGCGATACGGTGAAATTCGTCCGGATCACGGCAGAGGAGTACAGCCGCATCAAGGAGGGAGCCGAATGAGTATGAAAGTGGTAAAGCCCGGTCTCTTGACGACGGTTCAGGACACGGGGCGGACGGGATATCAGAAATACGGTGTGCTGGGAAGCGGGGCAATGGATACGATCTCACTGCGCATCGCCAATCTTCTTGCCGGAAATCAAGAAAAAGAGGCGGGACTGGAAATTACGCTCATGGGGCCCGGGCCTTCCTTTGAATTTTCAGAACCTGCGGTTATTGCCGTCACGGGAGCTGATTTCGCCCTTCATATTAATGGGGAGCCCGCCCCTCTATGGAAACCGGTTTTGATAAAGGAAAACAGCGTCGTCTCATTCGGGCCGTGCAAGATGGGGAGCCGCGCTTATCTCGCCGTCGCGGGGGGATTTGACGTGCCCGCCGTCATGGAAAGCAAAAGCACGTATGTCAGAGCGGGGATCGGCGGTTTTTGCGGAAGAGCGCTGCAAAAAGATGATGAGCTGCCGCTCGGCCGTATGACGCCATGTTCGGAATCAATCGCGTACCGTCTGAGCGATTCTTTCGGACAGCATGGTTTCTCAGCGCCTGATTGGTCTGTCAGCAGCAGAGGATTTCTGCCGCTGAAAAAAAATCCGGTCATACGAGTGCTTGAAGGCGCTCAATTTCACGCTTTTACAGAAGAAGCAAAATTGCGTTTTCATCAAGAGTCATATACGGTCACGCCTCAATCCGACCGAATGGGCTACCGGCTGAAGGGCGCTCCGCTTGAATTGCGGGAGCCGCTGGAGATGGTATCTGAGGCCGTGACGTTCGGAACAGTGCAGGTGCCGCCGGACGGCAATCCGATTATTCTGCTGGCTGACAGACAGACGACGGGGGGCTATCCGCGGATGGCGCATATCATATCCGCTGATCTTCCTCTCGTCGCCCAAACGATGCCGGGGGAACATATCACGTTCCGGGCCGTTTCGCTGGAGGAAGCGGAACTGCTGCTTTTAGAGAAGGAACAGCAGCTGAAGGAGCTGAAAGCAAGGCTCAAAATGGAATGGCTGATCTGACAAAGGGGCTAAAGACCATGGAAAACAAAAACAAAACTGTCATCAAATCAATGGAACTGCTTCATTTGTTTCTGACTGAACCGAGCCTGAGCTTAAATGAGCTGGTTTCTCTATCGGAAATGCCGAAGACCTCGGTTCACCGGATGGCAAGCTCGCTGGAGGAAACGGGATTTCTCACCCGGGCAGCGGACGGCCGTTATCAGCTTGGTCTGATCTTTCTACAGTTCGGCCAGCTCGTCTCTGAACGTCTGGACATCAGGAAAATAGCCAAACCGATTATGGAAGAGCTGTGCGGCGAAGTGGATGAGGCCGTTCAGCTGATCATGAGGGACGGAGATGAAGCCATTTACGTCGAAAAAATTGAAGGCACCCAAACCGTCCGCCTGTATACGGCAATCGGCCGCCGGTCGCCGCTGTACGCGGGAGCGTGCGCCAGAAGCATTCTATCGTTTCTGCCAAAAGAGGAGATTGACACATACATTCAGAAGACAAAGCCTGCCGCAATCGCCTCAGGCACGATGACGGATCGGGCTGAACTGCTTCAATCCATTGAAAGATCCTTACAATCAGGTTATACGATCAGCTATTCGGAATTAGAAGATTACACGGCGGCGATCGGGGCGCCGATTTTCAATCACGAAGGTAAGGTGGCTGCCGGAATCAGCATCGCCGGCTTCGAAGCCCGTTTTTCAGAGGACAGGCTGCCGTATTTAACCGAAAAGGTCAAAACCGCCGCACAGCATATTTCTGAGAAATTGGGTTATTGACCGAGCCAATTTTTCTTCACGCGCGTACATTACAATATCGATAGTAACGAGTGGAGGAAAGTAAATGGGACTTGTTTATACGGCGCTGGGGGATTCTTTGACGACGGGGAGGGGATCCGGGCCGTTTTCCGCCGGTTTTGTACAGCGGTTCGGGCGGATGATGGCAGAAGATTTACAGACAAGAACCGACGTATCCATCTTTGCCAAATCAGGCCTTGAGACGGGAGAAATTCTCGGGCTTATGTCCTTGCCGTACATTCAGAGGCGGATTCAGGCTGCTGATATGATTACGATTACAGGCTGCGGCAACGATTTGATCGATTCGGTTCAGGCATATCAGCAAACATCGGACGCTTCGGTGTTCACCAGCGTGTCCAGTCACTGCCATGAGAACTTTGAAAAGATGATTGCCAAGATCGCTGCCTTAAAAGGGCCGCACCCGTCTCCTTATGAGATCCGCGTCTTCAATTTATACAATCCTTTCCCGGGCATCTCCATTGCAGAAAAATGGATATCCTCTTATAATGCGCACCTCAGCACACTCGCATCGGCGCCGCACGTCAAAATTGCCGACGTCCACAGCGCTTTCAAAGGAAAAATGAATGAATATCTCTCTCATGACCGCGTACACCCCAACAGCAAGGGGTATGAAGTCATGGCATGCGTCCTGCGGGGGCTCGGATACGGAAGCCTTGCCCGCTCATAACCGCGCGCTCCTTTTCATCGGGAGCGCGCTTTTCGTGCTCCTTAAAACAAACTTAAAATTGTCCGACTTTCGTTCTATCCGCGCAAAAAATACGCTAGAATAATGGGGGATAAAGACAGAAATAGAATTGTGTTCAAAAAATGATAACAGAAAGGATGGATTGCTTTGCTGCGCGCCTTAAAACTGTCACTCGCGATGCTGATTATTATACTTGCGGCCGCCGCATTTACGTATGCGGAACATACCTCTGTCATACAGCCGGTTATGCTCGTGTTTCTCGGTGCGGTCATGTTCATTCAGGGGCTGGAGGAAAAACGGAAAGAAAACGACGGCTCCGGGAAATTCAATATCTATACCGCCGTTTTTGTATGGTCAATCTCCTTAATCGGTTTTACGCTTCACGCGATCTGAGTCTGATAGATCCTGAAAATGCTCCACAACGGGAAATGGTGAATAAAAACGGTGCAGTAAGGCTTTCCATTCCTGATATTCCGGCGATCCGCGAAAGCCTTTTGTATGATCTTCTAATGTCTCCCATTCCACAAGCAGCAAATATTTATGCGTCTTTTCCATACATTTGGACAAGGAATGGGACAGATAACCTTTCATGCCCGCAATAATCGGCTCCGCCCGGCGGAATGCCTCTTCGAATTCCCCCTCAAGACCTTCTTTTACATACAGCATGGCTGCTTCTCTGATCATCTGAAATTCCCCCTTTTTTTAATAGATACATTGTATAAGAATATGGCCCGTGACGGCAGGAGAAACAAAAAAATTTTAAATAATATGAGAAAAAAATCCTTGCCAGCCTGATTTGGTTTAGGAGAAAATAACAGTTGGAAGGCAGGGGAATAGACAGTGAAAAAAGGGTTATACCTATTACTTTTACTCGCAGGAATCATAGGTTTGATCGGCTGCTCGAAAACGGAATCGGCCGAAGACAGAATGAAAGATTTCGTAAAAGACTGGAACGGCGGTCATTACGATAAGATGTACCAAAGCCTCACCCAGGATGAAAAGAAAAAACGATCCAAAAAGGATTTTATAAAGCGATATGAAACCGTTTATGAACAAGCAGGGGTCAAAAATCTGAAAGTCACTGCCGAAAAACAGGACGAAGACGACAAGAAAAAAGATGACCTCCAGCACATCGATTATAAAGTCAGCATGGATACAAAAGCAGGGAAGGTCGCTTTTGAAAACACGGCAGTCCTGAAAAAAGAAAAAACAGACGATGGAGAATCGTGGAACATCGACTGGAATCCTTCTTTTATTTTCAAACAGCTTTCCGATGACAAAACCGTGCAGATCGCAAATGAAGAACCGAAGCGCGGACAAATTTACGACAAAGACGGAAAAGGTCTCGCCGTGAATACCGAGGTGCCGGAAATCGGCATTATCCCTGGAAAACTCGGCAAGGATAAAGACAGCGTGATCAAAAAACTGTCTGAAAAACTGGACCTTTCTGAAGACGATATCAAAAGCAAATTGAACCAAGGCTGGGTAAAAGACGACTCCTATGTCCCGCTTCAAAAAATCAGACCGGATGATGAAAGCAAGGTCAAAAGCCTGCTCGCATTAGACGGCGTGACGAAAACGAAAGTCAGCTCCCGCTACTATCCGTACGGCGAAAAAGCGGCTCATCTGACCGGCTATATTAAAACCATCACAGCGGAGCAGCTGAAAAAAGCGAAAGACGGCCAATACAGCGATACTTCCAAAATCGGCATCGCCGGCCTTGAGAATGTATATGAAGACAAGCTGCGCGGCACGACCGGCTGGAAAATTTACGTCCCGCAAACAGGTGAGGTCATTGCTGAAAAGAAAGCCGAAAGCGGGCAGGATATTCATGTAACGATTGATATGAAAACGCAGACGAAGCTGTATGATTCTATGAAAGATGACAGCGGAGCGGCAGTCGCCCTCGAACCGCAAACGGGAGAGACCCTCGCGCTCGTCAGCGCACCGTCTTATGACCCGAACGGCTTTATTTTCGGCTGGGGCGGAAAAGAATGGAAAAAGCTGAATGAAGATAAAAACAATCCGTTTTCAGCGAAATTCAACAAACTTTATGCGCCGGGATCAACGATTAAACCGATTGCCGCGGCAGTCGGCCTGACAAACGGCACATTGAAAGCGTCGAAAAAGAAAAAAATCACCGGAAAAGAGTGGCAGAAAGATTCAAGCTGGGGCGGTTACCATGTCACACGCGTATCAGAGCGCCTGAATGAAGTGGATCTCGAAAACGCGCTGATCACATCGGACAACATCTACTTTGCGCAAAATGCCATAGATGCCGGAGCGGACGCGTTTACAAAAGGATTAAAAACATTTGGCTTTGATGAAGAGATTCCGTACCAATTTCCGATTGAAAAGTCTTCAATCGCTAACGGCAAGCTTGATTCCGAGATCCTTCTCGGAGATACGGGCTACGGCCAGGGGCAGATGCTGATGTCTCCGCTGCACTTAGCTGCTGACTATACCGCATTTGTAACAGACGGAAATCTCGTCAAACCGACATTGATCAAAGACGGAGAAAAAACACCGCAAATCTGGCATAAGCAAGTGGTGTCGAAAGCCAATGCCGAAGAAATCACAAAAGGGCTGAGAGGCGTCGTTGAAGATCCGCGCGGCTCTGCATATCAGCCGGCCGTAAGCGGCATTACCGTAGCCGGAAAAACCGGTACAGCCGAGCTGAAAACGTCTAAAGAAGATAAAGACGGCAAAGAAAACGGCTGGTTTGTCGGTTACGATTATAAAAAGAAAGACCTCTTGATCGCGATGATGATTCAAGACGTCAAAAAACGCGGCGGAAGCCATTACGTCGTTGAAAAAGCGAAAAAGCAGTTTCAGAATCATTAAATGACGATTTTTGCGGGCTGAAAGGAAAATCGGCCGCCGAAGCAGAATGAAACAGCATGGGCAATTCCTGAAAACAGAGATACAAGAGGCTCTAAGAAAAAGGGGGATTTCACATGCAGCGCATTCAATTGGCTGAAGACCTGGAATTTTCAAGAGTGATACACGGGCTTTGGCGTCTGAACGAATGGAATGTTTCAGACGGAGAGCTGCTGAATTTGATTGAATGGTGTATCAGCCAAGGCATCACCACCTTCGACCATGCCGATATATACGGCGGTTATACGTGTGAAAAGCTGTTCGGCGGCGCTTTGTCCCTTTCGCCTTCAATAAGGGAGCGAATCGAAATCGTCACAAAATGCGGGATTGTCATTGAATCACCGGAACGGCCCGGAAACAAGTCGCATCATTATAATACGTCGAAGTCTCACATTTTAGCGTCGGCGGAGCAGTCGCTCTTGAATCTGAATACGGATTATCTGGATGTGCTGCTCATTCACAGACCGGACCCGCTTATGGACCCGGAGGCGGTGGCTGAAGCGTTTCATGCGCTGAAAAGCTCGGGAAAGGTCAGATATTTCGGAGTATCGAACTTTAAAGCGCACCAGTACAGAATGCTCGAATCCTATTTGGATGATCCGCTCATCACAAACCAAATTGAAATCTCGGCGTACGAGCTGGAAAATATTCATGACGGCACGCTGGATTTCTGTCAGGAAAAACGCATTCCGCCGATGGCGTGGTCACCGCTTGCGGGCGGGAGCGTCTTTACCGGACAATCAGATAAGGACGTCCGTATCCGTGCCGCGCTTCGTTCCGTACAGGAAGAAATCGGCGCCGCTTCCATTGACGAAGTCATGTACGCATGGCTGTTCACCCACCCGGCAGACATCATGCCGATTGTCGGCAGCGGAAAAGAGAACCGCATTTCCGCCGCGGTGCGTGCATCCGCGTACAAACTCAGCCATGATCAGTGGTTCCGGATTTATACCGGTGTCCAAGGCTGCGATATTCCATAAACAGAACAAACGCCCGGAAGCTATCTTCCGGGCGTTTGTTTATGTGGTGTGCAATGTCTAAAAACAAGTAAGGTCACTTTGAAGTATAGCCGTGCGGATCAAGAGTAACAAGCGTCATGGCATATTATCTGACACATTTTTCTTTTTCAATACTGTCACACGGCCCAGTGCCAAATTGCCATTTGAAAATGGTTGAATAATCATTGAAAGCGTTTTATATTATAACTTACACCACTTTCCCCGGCAGCACTCCCCATATGACATACTTCTCACAACTAGAAAATCTGGAGGCGCGTTTCATGTATATGACAGCGAGAGAACAAAAATTAATGAAACATCTATTACTGCAGAACCGGTACGAGACAGTGCATGAACTGGCGGAAGCTTTACAAGTCAGCACAAGAACCGTTCACCGCGAGTTAAAAACAATCAAACCGATAATGGAATCATTCGGTCTGGCACTTGATAAACAGCCCGGAAAAGGACTGAAAGCGGTAGGAAACCCGGAGGACAAACAAAAACTCCTGTCAGACCTGTCCTATGAACAGCATGAATACAGCGCTGAGGAGCGGAAACTTTTAATTCTATGTTCACTATTAGAGTCTCAAGAGCCGATCAAGCTCTACAGTCTGGCGAACGAACTGCAAGTGACAAACGCGACGATCAGCTATGACCTGGATGAGCTGGAGACTTGGATTGCGCCCTTCGGCTTGACGCTGATCCGAAAAAGGGGCTTCGGCATTCAGCTGACGGGGCCGGAAAATGCGAAACGGAAAATCGTCGGCAATCTCATCGTCAACCGCCTTGATATTCAAAGCTTTTTGGAAGCGGTTGAATTGAATATTAAAGGAAAACCGGACGATGCTGAAAAAATGTTCGGCGTCGTAAATAAAGCGGAACTTTTGAAAATGGACCGGCTCTTAATTCAGCTCAAGGAAAAAATCGCGATCGCCTTATCTGACAGCTCATACATGGCGCTTGCGGTTCATTTAACCTTTGCGATGGACCGGATCAGGCTCGGAGAAACCATCACGATGGAGGCTTCGGAACTAAAAGCGCTGCAGCAGACGAAGGAGTACGGCTCTGCGCTGGAAATGGCAAAAGAGCTTGAAAAAGCGTTCGGCGTTTCAATTCCGGAAGCTGAGATCGGATATATCACCATTCATTTGCGGAGCGCCAACCGCAAATACAAAACGGAATTCAAACCGGAAGACATAGAGGTTGAAACGGCCTTGCAAACGAAGCAGCTGATCGGCTTCATTTCTGAAAAAATTAAAATTGATCTGACGGAAAACGGTTCTTTATACGACGGTTTAATCGCCCATCTGGAGCCTGCGATCAACCGGGTAAAAGAAAATATCGACATGTACAACCCGATGACCGAGCAAATTAAACGCGACTACTTTCTGCTGTACATGGCCGTAGAAGAAGGAATGGAAAAATTCTTTCCGGGGCTTCTTTTCTCTGATAATGAGATCGCTTTCATCGTTCTTCACTTCGGCTCCGCTTTGGAAATCAAACGGGAAGAGGCGAAGATCAAAGCGCTGATCGTCTGTTCAAGCGGCATCGGGTCGTCCAAAATGCTCGCATCCAGGCTGAAAAAAGAGCTTTCGGAAATCCGTTCCTTTGATATGTCTTCCCTCATCGAACTGAAGGATCGAGACATCACCGCGTATGACATGATCGTATCCACCGTTCCGATCCCGTATGAAAATATTGATTACGTCATGGTCAGTCCGCTTTTAAACGAAGAAGACGCTGATCAGGTCAAGCAGTACATCAAAAGAAAAATTCCGCTGATTCTTGACAAAAAAAGAAACGGTAAAAGAGAAGAGAAGCAGCCGGAGACGCCTGATATGCTGGAAGCGGCCGGCCGTATGGCGCATTACGCGGCGGTTATCCAAAGCGTGCTGCGGAACTTTTCGGTCAAATCCATTGATTCAAACACGGCGTATGAGCTGTTTTTGAACCGTATGTTTGACATGCTGGAGCAAGAAGGATTGGTTCATAATGCCCAAAAAACCGCACAGCGCCTTGCTGAGCGTGAACGACAGGGCGGACTCGGCATTCCGGGAACGGCGATGGCCCTGTACCATCTCAAAAATGAAGAAATTGTCACGCCTTTTTTCAAAATTTATGATTTGACGGCTCCATGCAGTGTCAAAGGCATGGACGGAAATTCCCTGACCGTCGACCGCGCTTTGGTGATGATGGCGCCGGCTGATATGCCCGCTGAAGGGGCGGAAATACTAAGTGCGGTCAGCTCGGCCATCATCGAGTCCGAAGACAGTATAAAAGCCTTCCAGACGGAGGATGAGGCCGATTTATACAAACGTTTAAACAAGCTGTTTTATCATTTCATTCAGGAGAAAGGACAGCGGTAAACAGGAAGCGCACACCTCATGTGGGGTGTGTTTTTTTGTGCATGTATGAGGGTAAGGGGAAGGGAAGAAACTAAAAACACGGGACTATTGTATCATTCACTGATGGAATAGTTCTAAAACAAAATAGTTTTACAAGTTATATTTTTTGGTTTAAAATGGGTTGCGTGAGAAAGAAAATCTGACAGAGTTTTTTTGTGATTTATCATTATGGGAGATGAAAATATGGAGACATTACAGCATCTGATTCTGCATGACATTTCAAATAGCGAAGAGATCGAAGCTGTAAAAAGCGGTGCGCATACCCTGACCTACGCGGAATATCGAAAACGAATCAACCAGCTTGCACAAGCGCTTCTTGATAAAGGAATAAAAAAAGGCGACAGAGTGGCGATGCTTTGCAAAAACGGCCACGCGGCATCCATTGTCATGTTTGCGGCACTCGAAATCGGCGCGGTGGTTGTGCCGGTCAGCTGGCAATTAACACCTTACGAAATGAAAGGCATTTTAGCAGCCTGTGAACCGAAAGCTGTTTTTTACGGCACTGAATTTAAAGAGATCATGGAAGAAGTGCTTCCTGCGCTGGTATCTTCTCTTAAACTGAAGGTCGAGACCGGAACAGCTGCGGAGACAACGCTTCAGTTTGACGCTTTATTGACAGGCTCCGGTGATACACCGGATGTCGAAACGGTGTCTGAAAACGATACGGCATTGCTGATGTTTACCTCAGGTACAACCGGCAATCCGAAACGCTGCATGATCACTCACGGCGGCATATACAACTACGTAAACGCGACATTGGCATACACGGGGAGAATGCAGCATGTCCGCTTCTTAGCATGCCATCCGAATTACCATACGAGCGCGATTATCTGCCAGATGGTCGGCACGATGAGCGGAACGACATTCATTATGACAGACAATCAGGACCCTGTGGAAAACCTGAAGCTCATCGAAAAAGAAAAAATTCAAACCATCATGGCGCTGCCAGTCTATTTCACATACCTGCTGAAAGCATGGGAAACGCACCAGACTGACATGTCTTCTATCGTTTATATGATGACGGGAGGCACAAAGGTGCCAAGCAGCCTGATCCAGCAGTATCTCGACATCGGCATTCCGCTCATGCACGGATACGGAAGCACGGAAGCGTGGGGCATCAGCTCTTGGAATCCGCAAATGGGAATGGATAAAGCCGCTTCCGCGGGTAAACCGATGGAAGAAGTGGATGTCCGCGTTGTAGATCCGGAAACAGGTGAAGTCCTTCCGCAAGGCTCAATCGGAGAAGTCGTTGTGACAAGTCCGTTTTTATTCAAAGGCTACGAAGGTAACGAAGAAGCGACACGAAAAGTGCTGAAAGACGGTTGGTTCCATACCGGCGATTCCGGATATGTGGATGAAGACGGATTTATCTTTATCACCGGACGTTATAAAGATGTCATCATCTACGGCGGCGACAATATTTATCCCGACCAGATTGAAGAGGTCATTCAGCAAGTGCCGGGCATTCTCGAAACGGCGGTTGTCGGTATCCCTGATCCGCTTTACGGTGAAAAGCCGAAAGCGTTCATCGTGACAAACGGCAGAGAAGACCTGACAGAAGAAGAAGTGACCCGATTCCTTCAAGAACGTCTTGCCGCCTTTAAAATTCCGGAAATTGAGTTCGTCAGCGAACTTCCGAAAAACAACCTTGGAAAAGTGAGAAAAGACGTGCTCCGCAAACAAGCGGTACGTTCATAATTGAAAACAAAAACCCGGCTTCCAGCCGGGTTTTTTTCTTGCGTTCCATGTGAAACATTTTTCTCCGAAAACGTTTTGAACTGTCTCAATCATGTTTATCCGGAGGACTGCCGAGGTAGACAAGAAATATGAGATCGAACAAGAAGGAGGAACTTGACATGGAAAACTATCCGAAGGAATTCCCGGCGGAATCACAAAACCGCCAGCCGGGCATTGAAAGCGAAATGAATCCGGCGCCTGTTTATGAATACAAAGAATATAAAGGCGCTGATAAATTAAAAGGGAAAACCGCACTTATCACAGGGGGCGACAGCGGTATCGGACGCGCCGTAGCGGTTGCTTACGCGAAGGAAGGCGCAAATGTCGCGATCGTCTATTTTGATGAACACGGTGATGCGGAAGATACAAAAAAACGAGTGGAAGAAGAAGGCGTAAAATGTCTGTTAATCCCCGGCGATGTCGGTGAGGAAGACTTTTGCAATGAAGCGGTTGAAAAAACGGTTGAAGAATTCGGGCGTCTTGATATTCTCGTGAATAACGCCGCGGAACAGCATCCGAAAGAAAGCATTAAAGACATCACAAGCGAGCAGCTTCACAGAACCTTTAAAACAAACTTTTACTCACAATTTTATTTGACTAAAAAAGCGATTGATTACATGAAGCCGGGCAGCGCGATCATCAATACGACATCCATTAATCCTTACACAGGCAATCCGCAGCTGATTGACTACACGGCTACAAAAGGCGCGATTAACGGTTTTACGAGATCCATGGCGCAAGCGCTCGTCAACGACGGTATCCGTGTCAACGCCGTGGCACCGGGGCCGATCTGGACACCGCTTATTCCGGCGACATTCTCAGAAGAAACAGTCGCTTCCTTCGGTCAGACTACTCCGATGGGGCGGGCAGGCCAGCCTGTTGAGCATGTCGGCTGCTATGTGCTCTTGGCCTCAGATGAATCATCTTATATGACCGGGCAGACGCTGCATGTCAACGGCGGCAAATTTGTAACCACATAAGGGGGCTGAAGCATGACGATATCGAAACATGATGTGAATGCATACTATCAAAAAGCGGGAATCGTTCTGACTGATAATGAAGTCGAAGACATTCAAATCATGGATTACGGCTTAGGCAAGCTTGAGGAAACCGGGCTTCAGCTGTTTATTTACGTGAATACCGACCGCTACTGTTCGAAAGAATTGGTGCTCTTCCCGCGCCAGACGTGTCCGGAACACCGCCATCCGCCGGTCGGCGGCGAGAAGGGAAAACAAGAGACATTCCGCTGCCGCTGGGGGAAGGTGTATCTCTACGTGGAAGGCGAAAAGACAGAGAACCCAAGCGTCCTCCCGCCGGAAGAAGACAAGGAATACTACACCGTCTGGCATGAGATTGTGCTTGAGCCGGGCGGACAATACACCATTCCGCCGGATACGAAGCATTGGTTTCAAGCGGGAGAAGAAGGGGCGGTCGTCACGGAAATGTCATCGACAAGCACGGATGATCACGACATTTTCACCGACCCGCGCATTTAAGGATGAGGCTGCACGCCTCATCTTTTTTGTATGGAAAAAAATGAATTTACCTGTATAATGGCTAATAAAGGAAAGAAGGTGCGGTCGTGTTTTCCTGTCAAATCCGGGAACATCTGACGATCAGATTGCTTGCCAAAGAAGATACGGACGAATTGTATTCTGTTATGAAGCGAAATCAAAACCATCTCAGCGAATGGCTCAGCTGGGCGGAAGACCTGGCTGATATCGATACGTACCGCGATGTGATCATCCCCGAATGGCGCTATAAATACGCGGAAGAAAATGGGTTTGACGCCGGAATTTTTGTGAAGGGCCGGTTTTGCGGCATGATCAGCATCCATAATGCCGATACAGCCAATCAAAAAGCAGAGATCGGCTACTGGCTGGATCGAGAGCATGAAGGATTCGGCATTATCACCGCAAGCTGCCGGGCGGTCATCACCCATGCATTTCAGGATCTCGGCCTGAACCGCATTATGATCAGCGCGGCTGAAAAAAACACGAAAAGCAGGGCAGTGGCGGAACGGCTCGGATTTCAGAAAGAAGGACTGACGAGAGAAGGCATTTTCGTACAGGGCGCCTATCATGACACGGTGAACTACAGCATGCTGAAGCGGGAATGGAGCGAAGATCGGCAGAATAGCACATTTCTTGGTTTAAATGTCTCCCCAATGTGGAAAAGTAACAGTGGAGACGTTAAAAAGGAGTGATTCTTCATGAATCAAAATGAAATCAAAGAAAAAGTGCTTGAAGTACTGGATCATCATAAAGTCGGTTCGCTTGCGACGGTAGAGCAAGGCAAACCGCATTCACGCTACATGACATTTTTCCATGACGGCTTAACGATTTACACGCCGACGAGCAAAGACACTCATAAAGCGGAAGAAATTGAAAACAATCCGAATGTTCATATTCTGTTAGGGTATGACTGTGAAGGATTCGGAGACGCTTATGTGGAAGTGGCCGGAACCGCCAAACTGAACAACTCAGCCGATTTAAAAGAAAAGCTGTGGGATCCGAAACTGGAACGCTGGTTTGACGGAAAAGACGATCCGAACCTGGTGATTCTTGAAATTGAACCGAAGCAGATCAAGCTCATGAACGCGGGTGAAAAAACGCCGGCCGAGCTGGAACTTTAATAAATCATTTGATTATTCAGGGGCAATCTGTTATACTTAATTGCTAAGTGACAACATGCAAATAAAAAAGAAAGTAAACTTCTTTTTTCTGTTTTGATATAGAAGCTTCAGGCTTCAACGGACAGCTTGAAAAAAAGCTGAGCTTATTCTTTTCCTTCTGACATTCGCCCCTAACGAAGAGATGGAAAAAAGACTTTTTGTTTTACAATTCACACCGGCGCGGCTTCGGAGCCGCAGTGACGATTGAGAGGTAGGGCTTTCGTTGTCTTGTGTTCAAGAACTTCCATGGTGTTTACTTTCGAAGAATGATTCTGTCGGAACTGTTAATACGAATCACCCGCGGGCTAAGGCGGGCAACCATATATTATTTATTTGCGTAAGAAAAGAATAAGACAAAACCGCTCCGGACATCCGGGCGGTTTTTTTATGTAAACGGCCGAAACCTCGCCGCAGTCTGCAGAGTCTAATCAGTAGAAAAGATTTGGAGGAATCATACATTGCACGTTATTACTTCACAAGTACTGTTTATCTTCTGTTTTCTGCTGCTGATACATTCGATTGAAACGCTTGCCTATGCAACACGGCTTTCCGGCGCGAGAGTCGGATTTATCGCGTCCGCACTGTCATTATTTAATGTCATGGTCATCGTGTCTCGCATGTCAAACATGGTTCAGCAGCCGTTTACCGGACATCTGATTGATGCCGCCGGATCAAACGCCCTGTCTCTTGTGGGCGCCCAGTTTCGATTTTTAATATTCGGCTCCACGGTCGGAACGATGCTCGGCATCTGTCTTTTGCCGACATTCGTCGCGTTATTCTCCAGGGCGATTATACACTTGGCGGACGGAGGAGGCTCCGTCATGCAGGTATTTAAAAAAGGATTTTCACTGAACGGGCTGAAGCATGCGCGTTCTTATATCAGACTGCCGTCAGTCTCCTATTTAAAAGGGCTTCAATTCCGAATGATTCCGAAACGCTTGTTTGTCATTAATATGGTCATTACGTCTATTTACACGATCGGTGTTCTGTCCGCTCTGTACGCCGGCCTTCTGGCGCCTGAGCACAGCACGACCGCCGTGATGGCATCAGGCTTAATCAACGGAGTTGCGACTATGCTGTTGGCTGTGTTTGTTGACCCGAAAGTATCCGTACTGGCAGACGATGTGGCGAAGGGCAAGCGCAGCTACGTCTCCTTAAAATGGACATCATTGACGATGGTGACATCAAGGGTGGCGGGCACGCTTCTCGCCCAGCTCGTATTCATCCCCGGCGCTTATTATATCGCCTGGGTGACGAAATGGATGTAACGCATGAAAAAAGCTCCTCTGCAGAAGAGGAGCTTTTTTATTGATAATGTCTCAGGACGCGATCATAAATAAAATTACCGAACGGAATAAAGGCCGCGATAAAACCGGCGGCTGACCATTTCACATGCCATTTGACAGTAAACGCCGCATACGCCAGCACCGCCAGATAAATGATAAACAAACCGCCGTGAATGGAACCGGCAATGGTGACGGCGAGCGGATGATGAGCCCAATACTTCAGCGGCATCGCGATAAACAGCAGCACCAAAAGCGACATTCCTTCAATAAACCCCATCGTGCGAAGTCTGCCGATCGGCGTGTGTAACATACAGCTCCCTCCTGTCGGACATCTTTTTTCCTCTATACTATAAGCAAAGGGCAGTCCTAATATGACCATTTCGCGTCAGTTCCTAAAAAACCTTTATTAATTCAGCCTGTTGTTCTTGTCATTTTTCGGATTTCTCTTGATAATATAGCCAAAAGGGTAAGGAAGGACTACAGTCATGAAACTAGATAATGTTGATCTGAGCATCATTAAAGAGCTGCAGCGGGACAGCCGCCTGTCCATGCGGGAACTGGGCAGAAAAATCAAATTGTCAGCTCCGTCCGTCACAGAGCGTGTCAGACAGCTTGAATCCTTCGGCGTCATTAAGCGCTATACATTGGACATTGATCAAAAAAAGATCGGGCTTCCTGTTTCCTGCATTGTCGAAGCGACGGTGAAAAACGGAAAATACGATCAATTTAAAACCTACATTCAATCCATTCCCAACATTGAATTTTGTTTTCGGGTCGCCGGGGCGGCGTGTTATATGCTGAAGATGAACGCGGACAGCCTGGAAACGATCGAACACTTCATCAACCGCACCTCTCCGTATGCCCAAACCGTGACCCACGTCATTTTCTCAG
Organism: Bacillus sp. JHAA; assembly: GCF_036961585.1. Taxonomy (NCBI): domain Bacteria; kingdom Bacillati; phylum Bacillota; class Bacilli; order Caryophanales; family Bacillaceae; genus Bacillus; species Bacillus sp. JHAA. Next base: position 281,380 of record NZ_JBAMDE010000004.1, read on the forward strand.
AAATTGACACAAAAAACGTCCTCGATTAGAGAGAGCGTGAGGAAGTCTGTTATAATAACAGGATGATTGTGAAAGAAAGAGAAGTGAAAAGCATGTCAAAAACAGTTGTATTAGCTGAAAAACCTTCAGTCGGCCGGGACTTGGCCCGCGTTCTGAAGTGTCATAAAAAAGGAAACGGATATCTTGAAGGCGACCGCTACATCGTCACATGGGCGCTCGGGCATCTGGTAACGCTCGCTGACCCTGAAGGATACGGCAAAGAATTTCAATCATGGCGGCTTGAGGATCTGCCGATTATTCCGGAGCCTTTGAAGCTCGTCGTCATTAAAAAAACAGGAAAACAGTTCAATGCGGTCAAAGCTCAGCTTGTCCGGAAAGACGTCACCCAGATCGTAATCGCTACAGACGCAGGACGGGAAGGGGAGCTTGTGGCCCGCTGGATTATCGAAAAGGCAAACGTCCGCAAACCTATTAAGCGGCTGTGGATTTCCTCTGTGACGGATAAGGCGATTAAAGAAGGATTTCAAAAGCTCCGCAGCGGCAAAGAGTACGAAAACCTGTATCATTCCGCCGTTGCCAGAGCGGAAGCGGATTGGATCGTCGGCATCAACGCGACCCGCGCGCTGACCACAAAATTTAACGCGCAGCTGTCATGCGGACGCGTCCAGACTCCGACATTGGCGATGATCGCCAAGCGTGAAGCGGATATTCAGGCGTTCAAACCCGTTCCTTATTACGGTCTCCGCGCGGCGGCTGATCAGATGACGCTGACATGGCAGGATAAAAAAACAAAGCAGACAAGAACATTCGATCAGACGGTGACCGGCCGTTTGGCAAAAGATCTCCAAGGAAAGCCGGCGGTCATTTCAGAATTGAAAAAAACGGCGAAGAAAAGCTTCGCTCCCGGTCTTTACGACTTGACGGAATTGCAGCGGGACGCTCATAAGCGCTTCGGTTTCTCCGCAAAAGAGACGCTGTCCGTGCTTCAAAAGCTGTATGAACAGCATAAGCTTGTCACTTACCCGCGGACGGATTCCAGATTCCTTTCCGCAGACATCGTGCCGACTTTAAAAGACCGTTTAAACGGCATGGAAGTTAAGCCGTACGCACAGTACGTCAATCAAATACTGAAGCGGGGCGTCAAAGCACATAAAGGATTCGTCAATGATGCGAAAGTATCGGATCACCATGCCATTATTCCGACAGAGGAGCCACTGATCCTTTCAAGCCTCAGCGACAAAGAACGAAAGCTTTACGATCTGATCGCCAAACGTTTTCTCGCCGTGTTAATGCCGGCGTTCGAATACGAGGAAACAAAGGTCACAGCCGATATCGGCGGCGAAACATTTACCGCAAAAGGGAAAACGGTTCAATCGCCTGGCTGGAAAGCCGTGTATGATATGTACGAGGATGACGACGATCATGAGGAAGACAAAGACCAGACGCTCCCGGATCTTCAGCAGGGTCAGCGCCTCACTGTCTCATCATTGAAAGAAACGAGCGGACAGACGAAACCGCCGGCGCGCTTTAATGAAGGCACGCTGTTATCCGCGATGGAGAACCCAAGCGCCTTTATGCAGGGAGAAGAGAAGAACCTTGTAAAAACATTGGGTGAAACCGGCGGACTCGGAACAGTGGCCACCCGCGCTGATATCATTGAAAAACTGTTCAACAGTTTCTTGATCGAGAAAAAAGAAAAAGATATTTTCATCACGTCAAAAGGGAAGCAGCTCTTACAGCTCGTCCCGGAAGATTTAAAATCACCGGCCTTAACCGCTGAGTGGGAGCAAAAGCTCTCCGCCATCGCAGCGGGCAAACTGAAATCCGCCGTCTTCATTAAAGACATGAAAACATATGCGGGCAAAACGGTGAAGGAAATAAAAAACAGCAGCCAGACTTTCAGACATGACAACATTTCAGGCACCGCCTGCCCTGATTGCGGCAAAATGATGCTTAAAGTCAACGGCAAACGCGGCACGATGCTCGTATGTCAGGATCGTGAGTGCGGCAGCCGGAAAACGCTGGCAAGAAAAACAAACGCCCGCTGTCCGAACTGTCATAAGAAAATGGAGCTTCGCGGCCAGGGCGAAGGCCAAACCTTCGCATGTGTATGCGGCCACCGGGAGAAACTGTCCGTCTTTGAAAAGCGCAAGGCGAAAGATAAATCCGGACGCGCATCCAAGCGGGACATCAACTCTTATATGAAAAGCCAAAACAAAGAGGAGCCGATGAACAACGCGCTGGCAGAACAGCTGAAAAAACTCGGACTGGATAAATAGATCAGAGAAAGGCAGCATTTGTAAAGAAATGCTGCCTTTTGTTGTGTTTTTAACTGTAATGGGAATACGATCCAGACGAAGAGGGAAAAGGTGAGCAGACGGCGCTCCCATTTAAAATTTCCCAATGTGAAAAAATGCTAGTATTCTTTTATCGTTTCCTATATAGTAAAAATACTTTGTGAAAAAATAAGATATGGGTCTAAAAAAGGATTTATAAAATAGGAGGATGGACTGTGAAGCAATTCGTTTTTCGTCTGATGATCCTTTTGATTTCGATCGTTCTGACGGCGGGGTGCGCGGAGGCCGGCACTGAAAAACAGGCGGCGGCCGAACCGTCCGGACCGCTTCAGCCCGCAGAGCATTTTATTTATCATAAATTGATGAACGGGCGGGGGATGATCCGGACGAACATATCCGGTGAGCCGGAATATTTATCAGAGTCTCTCGGACTATGGATGGCATTTTTGCTGAACAGGAAAGATGAACGGCAGTTTCAAGCGCAATATCAGCTTCTCACCGATTCGTTTCTGACGAAAAACGAGCTCGTGTCGTGGAAGATTGACGGGAATAAAGCGAGCGGCACCAATGCCTTAATTGACGATTTCAGAATCATGAACTGTCTGAATGAGGCCGGAACCCTATGGGGAAACAGTGAATACGGGAAAACAGCGGTACAGATCGGGAAAGCGCTGGAAAAATACAATACGAATGACGGGTATTTTACGGATTATTATGATGCCGCTTCAAATGCCGCGTCAAAGACCGTGACGTTGTCCTATGTCGACCCCGGCGCCTTACAGATGCTCAGAGAAAAGGGGATTATCGATGAGAAAACGGAAAACCGGAACCTCGATGTTCTCAATCTTGCGCCCCTGAAAAATGGTTTTCTGCCGAAATCGTTCAATACCGAAACTAAGGAATACAAATATGACAGCGAAGTCAATGTCATCGACCAGCTGTACGCCGCCGTGAATCTGAAGCGGGGAGATGGCAAAGCCGCTGTGCTGTCGAAATGGATGATAAAGGAATTTAAGACGCGCGGACAGCTGTACGGACGATACAGCGCAGACACGAAGGAGCCGGCGGTTCAATACGAATCACCGTCCGTTTACGCCCTGGCCGTTCTTTTTTTAGCAGAACAAAAAGCTGATCCGGCTGTCATCAAGCCGCTTTATGAAAGAATGACTTCATTTGAAACACTGGACACGCTGAAACCTGATTACGGCGGCTATATGAGCGGGGGCGATACACATTCTTTCGATAACCTGCTGCCGCTTCTGGCTGAAAGGAAATTGTTTAATGAAAATATCATTCAATGAATCACAAAAACTGTGCAGCTACACAGCAGTTATGCTGGTGCTGCTGTCTTTTTTTATTTACTATGCGTCTCAGCAATCCGCAGGGCTTCTGATAACCTGCATCACATTGCTTGTCACGGGAGCCGGCATATGGTTCGGGGCAATCTACGCGCTCGTCATCACCTTACTCGTCTTATTTGTTCTCGGCAGCCTGCTCCTGTGGTTTCAGACCGGGAGCTTTATGGCGTCTGCCGTTGCCGAAAGTCTGCAGGTGCTGGTCATTTGGGGGATTGCGCTGCTGCTCTTTTCTTACATAGCGGGAAGGATTCACGAGTTGGCGAAGGGGCTTGAGCGCTCAGTGAAACAGCTGCGTGAAGAGATTACGAGCTTTGTTGCCATCGACAGGGTGACCGGCTTTGACAACCATCTGCGGATGAAGCTGGAGCTTTCTGAGGAAATCAAGCGGGCGGAACGCTACGGCAATTCCTTCGTCTTTTTGCTGCTGCACATGCATTATTTCAAGGAATTCAAATCCCTCTACGGAGAAAAAGAGACCGACCGCCTGCTGGCATTTATCAGCCGCCAAATCCGGTCAAGCGTTCGGGAAACAGACAAAAAATTCAGGCCGTCCGCCGAACGGTTCGGCATCGTGCTGACCCATACGCCAGAAGAACACATGCCGGCCGTTCTGGCGAAGCTGAAAAAGGAATTGGATACGTACCGGCTGCAAAACGGTAAATACGTCTCCATCACCTTCCGTGTATGTTACTTGGCGTACCGAAAGGATTTACAAACGGCTGAGCAATTTTTAAATGAACTGGAAAACGAGATGATGATGAATGAACTCTAAATGGATACGTCTCTTACTCTCGGCGCTCTTCATGATTTCGGCGGTTTATGTTCCCCTTACGGCGGAAGCAAAAGACAAAAAGGACGGCATTCTCATTATTTATACAAGCACGGACGGCAAAGAAACCGCTGAGGTCAAAATGCTTGATCTGACCGCGGGCCATTTCTCATCCGCCGTCACCGTGAAAAGCGACGGAGACATCACGGCCGCGGACCTCAAAAAGAATCGGCGCGTCATCTATTACGGCGTCACGAAAAAAAAGCTCAGCACATCATTCGTGTCTCTGATCAGCAGCATGCCGCAGCAGCTTATCAGCATCGGCTATAACGCCGGACAGTTCCGCCAATTTGCGGGTTTGTCCCTGACAGAGAAAGAAACGGTATACCGCATTTACGGCAAAGAAGAAAAAACAGACATGCCGCTTGAAAAAGGGATGTCCGTGCTCGGCGTATCGGGAGTAAAAGGAAAGTCCCTTTATACATACCGGTCCGGTGACGGCAGCACCCGCCCTTTTATGTGGAAAACGGCGCGCTCTGACTATTATTTCGGTGTGACGAGCCTGTTAAATGATTCGTTTCTGACGGCGAAAGCGCTGCGCAGCGCTTTCGGAGAATCAGCGGGCGGCACCCTCCTTTATTTACGGCTTGAAGACATCAGTCCGATGTCAGATGAAACATTGCTTTACGAAGCGGGCGCTTACCTGCATAAAAGACACATTCCGTTTATTCTGGCGGTCATTCCGGTCTATCTCAATCCGGAAAACGGAGAAAAAGTATACTTGGCGGACAAGCCGAAAATGGTCAGCGTCCTGAAAAAACTTCAGCAAATGGGCGGCAGCATCATTATTCACGGCTACACGCACGCATACCGATACAGCGAAACGGGAGAAGGCTTTGAATTTTGGGATGCCAAAGCGGATCAGCCGATCACGTCAGAAAATGCGGATGATACTCCGGTCAAGCTTGAAAAGGAACAGGATTTTCCGAATGAAAAAGCGTACCGGGCGTATGTGAAGCCTTTCCGTGAAAAAGAAAAAATCTACACGAGAACGAAGCTGGAGCAGGCGATTGACGATCTGACAGAGCTCGGCCTTTACCCGCTGTCATTCGAAGCGCCGCACTATACGATGTCTGAAGAAGGCTATAAAATCGCATCTTCTTATTTCTCCAGCATTTTCGGACAAGTACAGCTCAGCGGCACGACGTGGAAAACCTCGGGCGCCCCTCCGTTCGTCTCAAAGCCGGCTATGCTGGACGGGATGACGCTGTACCCGGAAACAATCGGTTATGCCGATAACTCAAAGGAAAATCCGCTCGGAGATATGGAGAATCATATTTCGCAGATGATTGATTTCGGCGGCGGAGTGGCGGGCGGTTTCTACCATCCGTATCTCGGCATGAAGTACCTCCCCGAGCTCGTCAATCAGATGGAGCGGATTCCCGGCGGCGAGTGGCTCGATCTGAAGAAAACGAAGCAAACGGTAACGTCGGACAGCGTCAGGATCAAGACGGACGGAGACGGAACCATTCATGTGGAAAACAAGATTCATCCGATAACGGCCTTTTTCAATCACCATCAGCAGACGCCTCTGGAAAAAGCGCTTTGGATTCTCTCCGGCGTGGTGTTATTGTTTATCATCATGTTCGCCTGCTACGTTCTTTATTTGCGCGCCACATTAAAAAAACGAATCTTTAAGGAGAGAAGAAGCCTTGAGTAACATTCTGTTTTTTATCTCATTAAGTTTAATATGGGTGATGCTTCTCTATCACATGTTTCTGATGCAGGGCGGATTCAGGCATTATATGACCTACGAACGGAACATTCCGAAATGGCGCGCAAAGATGGGGGAGCTCCCGAAGGTCAGCGTGCTCATTCCCGCGCATAATGAGGAGGTCGTCATCAGGCAGACGCTGAAGGCGATGGTGAACCTGTATTATCCGAAAGACAGGCTTGAGATCATCGTCGTTAATGATAATTCCTCCGACCGGACGGGAGACATCGTCAATGAATTTTCCCGTCAGTATGACTTCATTAAAATGGTCATCACAAAGCCCCCGAACGCCGGAAAAGGAAAATCTTCGGCGCTGAACTCAGGGTTCGCGGAATCGAACGGAGACGTGATCTGCGTGTATGATGCGGACAACACGCCGGAAAAAATGGCGGTGTACTACCTGGTTCTCGGTCTGATGAATGATGAGAAAGCGGGAGCGGTTGTCGGGAAATTCCGTGTCATCAACGCGGCCAAAACGATCCTGACGAAGTTTATCAATATTGAAACCATCTGCTTTCAGTGGATGGCGCAGGGCGGCAGATGGAAATGGTTCAAAATCGCCACCATCCCGGGGACGAACTTCGCGATCAGGCGGAGCATTATCGAACAGCTCGGCGGCTGGGATGATAAGGCGCTGGCGGAGGATACCGAGCTGACCATCCGCGTCTATAATCTCGGCTACCATATCCGCTTTTTCCCGGCGGCTGTGACATGGGAGCAGGAGCCTGAGACATGGAAGGTGTGGTGGCGCCAGCGGACAAGATGGGCGCGCGGCAATCAATACGTCGTTCTCAAGTTTTTATCCCAATTTTTCAAGCTGAAACGGAAGCGGATCATCTTCGATCTGTTTTATTTCTTTTTTACGTATTTTTTGTTTTTCTTCGGTGTGATCATGTCAAACACGATTTTTATCATCAATCTTTTTTACGACCTGCATCTGGCTGTCGGGTTTTTGGCGATGATTTTGTGGATACTGGCCTTTTTCCTGTTTATGACTGAGGTCATGATTACTTTAAGCATTGAAAAAACAGAAATGAACAAACAAAACTTCTTTATCGTATTTCTGATGTACTTTACATACTCCCAGGCTTGGATCGTGCTCGTCATCTGGTCATTATTCACAGAGATCAAGCACCGCTTGTTCAAGCAGGAAGTCAAGTGGTACAAAACGGAGCGATACAATCAAAATAAAAGCGGGTGACCTTTTTGAAAAAAGCGATCATATTGATAACTGGCCTTTTGCTATTGATGTATAACGGGCAGGCGGCCGCGGCCCGGGAACTGAAAACGGACGGTTCCGCCCTCGGAACAAGCGCCGGCGCAAAAGAGCAGCAGGCGCTGACTGGCGATCTGATGACACTGTACGGGGCGAAAGACAGCGCAGAGCTGACCTATCAGATTCCTGCGGGAGCTTCGAATGCCGATCAGTCGCTTCTGATTGATTACGAGGCGTCAAACTTATTAATTGCCCCGTCTTCTTTAACCATCGCCATTGATGATGAACCCATCAAATCCATAAAGCTTGACGGCAGTTCCAAGCGGAAAACGGTGAAGCTCAACCTCAGCAAAAGCCAATCCGCCCAAGGCTTTCACAATGTATCATTACGATTTTACGGCGTATTAAAAGAGGGCGTCTGCGTCAGGCAGGATACGTCAGGCAACTGGATAAAAATTTACCCGGACAGCCGCCTTGTGCTTTCAGAAGCAAGCAAGTCAAAGGGAGCGGATCTCGGCCATTTCCCGTATCCGTTTGCTCAATCAGGCAATACGGGTGAAGAAACATATATTATCCTTCCTGACAAACCGACCTCGGCGGAAGCTGAAGCCGCAGTCAAAACAGAAGCATTTCTGAAAACGGCAGACAGCAGGCTGAAGGTATCCTATGTAAAAGAATCCGACGCCGGCAAAATCAGCAATCCGTCAATTGTCATCGGCGCTGATCAGCATTGGAACGGGAAAATAAAAGAGCTTTTCGAACGCGGGAACATCAAAGCGGAGGACAACAAACTTCTTCTCGCTGAACGGGTTCTGACATCAGGGGACAAACGGCAGCCCGTCCTGTTTGTCACGGCGCAATCAGACAAAACGCTGGCGGATAAAATCCGCGTCATTACAGACAGCGCTTATTCAAGCCAGCTGGGCGGAGATACTTTGACAATCGGCCGCCTTCAGCCTGCTGCGGAAAAGACAGGCAATAAACTGACACTAGAGGACTTCGGCGCGGGAAATGTAACGGTCGGATCAAACAAAACGGCGTCAGAGCACTTCTTTTACCCTGCGGCGGCCGCTGTTGATAAAGACGGTAAGGTCAAGCTTTCACTTACATTAAAAACGTCGGAATCGATCCGGACGAAGGCGGATTCAGCAAATGACGCCGAGAGAGCGGAGCTGAACGTCATGGTCAACGGACAGCCGAATGCGGTGCGTCTTGATGATCTCGGTAATAAAGATAAAGACGGCTTTTACCACGTCTCCATCCCGATTGATCCGAAGCTTTTGCGAAGCAGCAGGTACATTGATCTGCAATTTGTCACATCAGGTTTGAAACATAACAATCCGTGTATCGACCGTGACGAAAACAAATGGGTCTATATTGATAAAAGCAGCACGCTGACGTATCCGGTAAGCGATGCGGCGCAGAAAGCTGATTTCGGGCAATGGCCGCTCCCGTTTGCGGGCGGCGGGAAAGAGAAAACAGTGATCGTCATCCCGGATGGCGTAAACATACAGACACTGAAAGAACTTTCTCTGGTGGCGGATTCATTCGGAAACGGCTTTACCGTAAAGACGGCATCAGACATGAAGGAAGCGGATGCCAAAGGCCGGAATGTTGTGTTTATCGGAGGCCTGCCGCAAATTCCGCTTTTGAAATCAAACGCCTCTAAGCTTCTCGTGCCGTCAGACCGCAGCGGAGCTTACGATGTTTCTTCGTTTCAGATGCTGAATGAGACGACGAAACAAGTCGCGTTTACCCAGGAATCACCTTGGGACGCCGGCCGGAGCATCGCTGTTTTTGCTCCGTTATCAGGAAGCGGCGCGTCTGTCACAAAAGAGCTGATCAGCTTTTTAGACAGCACAAGCGATGCCGCAACCGTCATTAACGAAACAGCCGGCCGGCAGCTGTTTTCGAATCATCAGCAAATCAAGTCCGATGACAGCAGTCCGGCGGCTGATACGAAGAGCCGGTCCGCAGCACTGAACGTTACGTATATTGCTGTTTTCGCGGCGCTTATGATCATTGCGGCCGGTCTGATCTGGCTGACGGCAAGAAGGAAAAAAAGAAAAACGGATCATGAAAAAAGCGAAGAGTAATGAAGGAAAAAGAGGCCGTTAACAAGCCTCTTTTTTTGTATTTTTATTTCCATTTTTGGCGGTGATTTTTTTATTTTTGAAACAGCATAAAAGCCCCTTTACAACTGAACGGGACGGGAGTATGATCTCTTTTATAATCTATATCGCTTAATCTGTAATCAGAGCGGGGGAACCAATTTGCGGCGCGTGATGCCGCTTGGGGTGAATCCTTTTTCAGGTAGGGCCAACTCTCATCAGCCCGAATCCGACAGCTAACCTCGTAAGCGTTCATGAGAGGAGATGAATGAAACCTGTGCACGATTATGGCGCAGGGGCATCCGTTTGCCTCTGTGTCTTTTTGCTGTGCTGAAATATGGCATGCAATCAGCATTCGGAGACATCATAGCAGTAAGGTTTTGTAAATCAAACGGAAAATGAAAAAAAGGGGAAGACAACAAATGTACCATTCAATCAAAAGATTTTTGATTGGGAAACCGCTGAAATCACAGGCGGCCGGAGAGCAGAAACTCACGAAACTCAAGGCGCTCGCCATGCTTTCTTCAGACGCGCTGTCATCAGTTGCTTACGGAACGGAACAGATCCTGATCATTTTGGCTGCGGTAAGCGCGGCCGCGTTTTGGTATTCCATTCCGATCGCAGCGGGTGTTCTCATTTTGCTGCTTGCTTTGATTCTGTCCTACAGACAGATTATTTACGCTTATCCGCAAGGCGGAGGCGCTTATATGGTTTCTAAAGAAAATCTTGGTGAGAAGCCCGGCCTGATTGCGGGCGGCTCATTGCTTGTTGATTATATTCTGACGGTGGCGGTAAGCATTTCTGCCGGAACTGACGCGATTACATCGGCATTTCCGGCTTTGCACCCGCATCATTTGCTCATTGCTGTTTTGCTTGTGATTCTGATTATGATTTTAAATTTGAGAGGACTGTCAGAGTCGGCGTCCATTTTGGCGTATCCCGTCTATCTGTTTGTGGCGGCGCTTGTCCTTTTGATCGTCGTCGGGCTGTTTAAGCTCATGACGGGCCAGGTTCATCCGGCCGAGCATACACCAATCGGCACGCCCGTGGCGGGCATCACGCTGTTTTTGCTGCTGAAGGCCTTTTCATCCGGCTGTTCGGCGCTGACCGGTGTTGAAGCCATTTCAAACGCGATCCCGGCCTTTAAAAATCCTCCGGCAAAAAACGCGGCCCGCACTTTGGCCATGATGGGGATTCTGCTGGCGATCTTATTTACGGGGATTACGGTGCTGGCGTACGGCTACGGCACGGGTCCGAAGCCTAACGAGACCGTTATTTCACAAATCGCCGCGGAAACCTTCGGCCGCCATACGGTGTATTATTTCATTCAAGGCGTTACATCATTGATTCTCGTGCTTGCGGCGAATACGGGCTTTTCCGCATTTCCGCAGCTGGCGTTTAATTTAGCGCGCGATCAGTATATGCCGAGAATGTTTACGGTCCGAGGCGACCGGTTAGGATTTTCAAACGGAATCATCTTTCTCGGTATCGCGTCCATCCTGCTCATTCTTTTATTCGGCGGCCGCACGGAACATTTAATTCCGCTTTATGCCGTCGGCGTGTTCATTCCGTTTACGCTGTCGCAGACGGGAATGTGCATCAAGTGGATCAGGCAGAAGCCGAAGGGCTGGGCGGTAAAAATGCTGATTAACTCATGCGGCGCCGCCATTTCATTTATGGTGCTGTGTATTTTATTCGCGACGAAGTTCAATCTTGTCTGGCCGGTGCTGTTATTCATGCCTGCTGTCGTCATGCTGTTCTTCGTCATTAAAAATCACTACACCGCGGTCAGCGAACAGCTGCGGGTCGTTGATCAGCAGCCTGAGGAAATCAGGGGAACCGTCGTCATCGTGCCTGTCGCCGGTGTCACCACCGTCGTCCAAAAATCGATTCAGTATGCGAAATCATTATCAGATCAGGTCATTGCGGTTCATGTTTCCTTTGACAGAGAAAACGAAAAAAAGGTGGAAAAGCGCTGGGAAGAACTTCATAACGGCGTCCGCCTCGTCACCCTGCATTCCTCATACCGCAGTCTGGTTCATCCGTTTGATAAGTTTTTAGAAACGGTCGAACAGAAAGCGAAAAAAGAACAGTTCTCCGTGATGGTGCTGTTTCCGCAATTTATTACGAAGAAACGCTGGCAGACCATCCTTCACAACCAATCAGCCTTCTTGCTCCGCGTCCGGCTGTTTTGGAAGAAGGACATAATCGTCGCCACCCTGCCGTATCATTTTAAAAAGTAACGGAAAGACCGCAGGCTAAAATGCCGCGGTCTTTTTTGTAAAGGAGGACGACATGGCACAAGGCGCTTTTGTCATCATACAAAATGACGGGCGGGACATATTGCTCGTAAAACGAAAAGACGTTCCACTATGGGATTTGCCCGGGGGCAGGATTGAAGAAGGTGAAACACCTGAAGCCGCAGCCGTCAGAGAGGCCTTCGAAGAAACCGGGTATAACGTGACCATCCTGCAAAAATCCGGTGAGTATGAAAGGCCGGCATTTGAAGATACACAGCACGTTTTCATCGGAGCCATTACCGGAGGAACACCGCTGATGAACGGATCGGAAACCGCCGCTTTACGCTGGTTTTCCCCAAACCGGCTGCCGCTGTTCATGGTGCCGAACAGAAAACGGCAAATAAAAGACGGACTCAATGGGGCGGCAAATCGTAAGGCAGTCCTTAAAGACCGGAATCTGTTATCCATCCTTGATCTGCTAAGAAAAAAGCTGAGAGTATAGCCCGTGTTTCAACCCGTTTGAAAAAGGGCATGAATACAGGTAAAAGGAGGATGCAGTATGCCAAGTAAAACAGCAGGACACGTAATGACGGAGCTGCTTGAACAATGGGGAGTCGGTCATATATACGGCATTCCCGGAGACAGCATTAATGAATTTATCGAAGAACTGAGACATGAACGGAATAACCTGACATTCATCCAAACCCGGCACGAAGAAGTCGCAGCCCTGGCTGCCGCGGCTGAGGCAAAACTGACCGGGCAGATCGGTGTCTGCCTTTCAATCGCAGGACCGGGGGCCGTTCATCTGCTGAACGGTTTATATGACGCCAAAGCGGACGGCGTTCCGGTGCTGGCGATTGCGGGACAGGTGGCTTCCGATGAAATCGGCCGTGACAGCTTTCAGGAAATCAAATTAGAGCAAATGTTTGAGGACGTGGCGGTATTCAACCAGCAAGTACATACGGCAGAAGCGCTGCCCGATCTTCTGAATCAGGCGATCCGCACGGCTTACAGCAAAAAAGGCGTTGCCGTTTTAACCGTTTCTGATGATTTATTCGCGCAAAAAATCAAACGGGAGCCGGTTTACACATCGCCGATATACCTCAAAGCTGATATAGAGCCGAAAAAAGAACATCTCGTGACATGCGCGCAATATATTAACAACGCAAAAAAACCGGTCATTCTCGCCGGCCAAGGGTTAAAATCAGCAAAGGAGGAGCTGCTCGCATTCGCCGATAAAGCGGCCGCTCCGATTGTCATTACCCTTCCGGCAAAAGGCGTCGTGCCTGACAGCCATCCCCACTTTCTCGGGAATCTCGGGCAAATCGGCACAAAGCCCGCCTACGAAGCAATGGAGGAATGCGATCTGCTGATCATGCTCGGCACATCGTTCCCATACAGGGATTATCTCCCGGATGATACGCCCGCCATTCAGCTTGATTCGGATCCGGCGAAAATCGGCAAGCGCTATCCCGTCAATGCGGGAATCGTCAGTGATGCGGCTCTGGGGCTGAAAGAGCTGACGGAATACATTGAATATAAAGAAGACAGAAGATTTTTGGACGCCTGCACCGAGCACATGAAGCATTGGTGGAAGGAAATCGAAAAGGATGAAACCGAAGCGACTCATCCGCTCAAGCCGCAGCAGGTCATTGCCCGGCTTCAGGATGCGGCCGCAGAGGACGCCGTCCTGTCAGTGGATGTCGGAACGGTTACGGTGTGGATGGCCCGCCATTTTAAAATGAAAAAGCAGGACTTTATCGTCTCAAGCTGGCTCGCCACGATGGGATGCGGGCTTCCCGGAGCGATTGCTGCAAGCCTTGCCGAACCTGAGCGGCAGTCCATCGCCATTTGCGGAGACGGCGGATTTTCAATGGTGATGCAGGACCTGCCGACGGCTGTTAAATATAAACTGCCGATTACGGTTGTCGTTTTAAACAACGAAAATTTAGGCATGATTGAATATGAACAGCGGGTCAAAGGCAACATTGACTACGTCACCCAGCTGCAAAATATGGATTACGCCGCTTTTGCAGAAAGCTGCGGAGCAAAAGGGATCAAAGTGACGAAACACGAGGAATTGGCTCCCGCTTTTCATGAAGCGCTCAACTCAAATGAGCCGGTCGTCATCGACGCCGTTATCGGCGACGAGCCGCCGCTTCCGGGAAAAATCACTTACGGCCAAGCGAAGGGCTTCAGCAAATACATGTTGAAAAACTTCTTTGAAAACCAAAAAATCGAAATGCCGTCACTCAAGAAAAGCTTAAAACGGCTGTTTTAAAAAGCCGGCGGTTATAAAAAAATAAACAGGCAGCATGCCTGTTTATTTTTTTATTTGTTGAGCGACTTGGCTTGCATATAGCCGTCCTAAACGGAAACGGAGATTGTGAAAAGCCGCGGCTGGCGAGCGATGGCTGATCAAAAAACTTATGAAGGACCAGTGCAATTCATCTCAAGAACAGCCAGAGAGCGGTCACAACAGCGATCATAAAGTAATCTCCCTCATTCAGTGTAGTTCCATTTTTGACAAACACACGTGCCGTCCGGTTTGTCTTTGTCCCTTTCGGGGTTTTAAGCGCAATGTTCTTCCCTATATTGTAATAAACAATTTTAAACAAATAATATGCCAGCGAACAGAATAAAAAGAGCAACATGAACTTGCCAATAAACAATATCATGTTTCATTACTCCCTTTTGCAGTTTTTTCGTTTGAATATATGACGGAAAAGTCAGGATGTTATATAAAAGGAGAAGTATTTTACAGAGGCTGGTGTTAAAGATTAATGAACGGTTCGCCGCAACATCCCCAGATCCGGAATCATTTCAAAACGAAAGAGAAGCCCGAGGATTATTAAAAAACAGTCGCTAATTTGTCCGCTTTTTTTTGAACATTTGATCTAAGATGAACATAAAGAGGGTGAATAAGAAGGACACCGTAATCATATCTATCAGAAATACATTAGGAGTATCTTTTATTAATAGCAGCCATACCACCTGCAAAACTAAAGAAATAGAAAAATAGGATATATATGTCATGATTCTCATATTTGTTACCCCCTTAGCCTAATTTCTCTTTTGTGATCTTATCCAAATTAGTGAAAAGGATATCCAATCCCGAAAATAAGAGAGTGATGAACAATGAAAGAAGAATTTCTCCACCTTGAAATATAGATATGTTCTCAATGATATGATTGGAAACGTATTGGATTGAGAAGTAAACAGCAGCCCATGCAAAAATGAATTCAAGGATATAGGCTGACCAAGCAGGCAATGTCAAAACATGAGTCATTCCTTTTACAATTGCCGTAAGGATTAGCATATAAACTAAAGCTAAGATACTTACGACGACAGAAAATATGTATAAGTCTGAAAGTGAACCATAGATGATATATTCTCCGAAAAAATGATTTACAGTTATAGCTGCAAAATACATAACTAGGCTAGGTACAGTTATAGCGAAGAACAGGGAGAATCCAATAAGTACGATGAATGCTGCATGAGCTAAGCGGTTTGGCGGTGTATCCACGATCTCTTTTTTTAATAGAATCATAAAAATAAGAGATGAAATCACAAGGCAGCATAAGAAAGTGAGCAAAACAGTAAAAAAGACAGTCATTTTGACATCTCCAATGAAAAAGTGCTATTAGAGTGAATCTAACAGCACTTTGCATTACTTCATACGTATTTTCCTGACGATCATTTATGAATGATTTTAAAATGCTTTCATTGCTAAAGTTGTCAATTGAGCGAGGTTTTTAGCCTGGCTGTCAGAAAGTCCGGACTTTTTAAGTGAGAGATAAAGATTCTTTTCCACGTCAGTCCAGCTTAAGGCGACATACTCGTTCAGCATTTTCTTTAAAACCGGTTCGATGTGTTCAGTGAAAACGGACTCGAGTTCATTTCTTATTTTCTTTCCTGCTAATTTTTCAACAAGATTGAATAATTTTGTTTTATTTTTCAGCACTTCTCTGATTACATCTTTGACTGGTTTTGACACAGATGCATCGCTTTGTGCTTTAAGTCCGTAGGAAAATTGCGTATCAGTCTGATAAAAAAATGATTTGGTCGTTCCAGTGGCATTGGCAGTATTATTATGATTTTCTTTAGCTAAGGATGCGGGGACAAAAGCAGTAGTTACAAGGGCTAAAGATGCGGCAAACAGAATGCCTTTAGCTGCGTGTCTAATGGGAAATCCTCCTTTAGAAATGTAGTGTAGAGAGAAATGAAAGACTATGTATTTAGGCGGGACCGATATGATCCGCTTTGAACATTTTCCCCTCTCAGATACCATTCTATCAATAGGTATTTTTGGGGTAAATAGGATTTTAATACAGTATTTTTCTTATAATTCAAAATCTTCTTTAGCAGGATTCATTTTGGCTGCAGTTTCGATGAGATGGGACATGGGCTGGAGCCTATATAACACATGTACAGGCTGATTGAGGCGGAATCACATTATCGGAGCGGTTTTATAATTTAGGGTTAATGAATAAAAATAAACAGGCGGCATGCCTGTTTATTTTCGTTTGCGTGAAAGAGCGAAGAAAAACGGGAAGGCGGAGCCGGCCAATAACGTACCGAATAAAAACATGCCCCCGATGAACACATGATAGTTCACCCCGCCGATCCAAAGCCCCGTGATTAAGGAAACGATGCTTAATGCGATCATCAAAAAGCCGGGAATCAGACGTTTCTTACCCGTTGTCCGATAAGCAAAAAGAGAACAGAAGATGCCGATGACAATCGGCACAATCCACAGATAAAAAAGGATAAATACTGACATAAGCAAAACTCCGATTTTTCTTCTATCATACCAAAAACGCCCGGAAAAAGATACGAACGGCACCCGGCGTCAAAAGAAAAACCGGCCGCAATGGCCGGTTTTTTTCTAACGGAATGAATCGTAGATCACAAACAGATTAAGCGCGATCACCAAAACCGCAATCAGCCAGGCGAGAGCCGTCACCCATTTTCGGTTCGTCAGGGCGCCCATCAGGCGTTTGTTGCTTGTAAACATAATCAGCGGCACGAGCGCAAAGGAGATGCCGAATGAAAGAACGACCTGGCTCCATACGAGCGCTTCTGTGGCGTTGACCCCCGAGATAATGATGATCATCGGCGGAATGATGGTAATGAAACGCCGCAAATAAAGCGGGATACGGTAACGGATGAAGCCCTGCATGATAATATCGCCTGACAATGTGCCGACAGAAGAGCTTGAAAGTCCTGCGGCCAGCAGCCCGATCCCGAAGAGAATGGCTGAAGCCGGTCCGATATAGTGGCCGAATTGCTGATAAGCCACGTCTAAATCTTCTACATACAGCCCGTTCTTGAAGAAAAGCGCGGCAGCGACGATGAGCATGCTTGCGTTAATCGCCCCGGCGATCACCATCGCGATGAGAATGTCAATCGTCTCGAATCTAAAAATCTTTTTCCGCTCACTATCCGTTTTTCCGACGACACGGCGCTGTGTCAGTGCGGAATGTAAGTAAATGGCATGCGGCATCACGGTTGCGCCGAGTATCCCGGTTGCCAGAAGCACACTGTCCATTCCGTCAATTTTCGGGATAAACAGCCCTTCGAGAACGGAGGCGGCGTCAGGTTTGGCAAAGAAGGTTTGCAGAGCGAAGGCGATCACCACGACGAACAGAAGTCCGGCGATGCCCGCTTCCAGCGCCCGGTAACCCCGGCGCTGCAGCTCTAAAATCGCGAATGATCCGATCGCCGCGATAATGGCCGCTTCAACCATCGGTATGCCGAACAGCAGGTTGAGTCCGAGCGCCGCCCCGATAAATTCTGCCAGATCAGTTGCCATAATCACCAGTTCACCCTGTATCCACAGCCCGGCTGATACCCATTTCGGATACCGGTCTCTGGCGATTTCCGGAAGGTTTTTACCCGTGGCAATGCCGAGCTTCGCGGAAAGAACTTGAATTAAAAAAGCCATCAAGTTTGAAAAGAGGATGACCCACAGCAGCATATACCCATACTTCGAACCAGCTGAGATATTCGTAGCGAAGTTTCCCGGATCAATGTAGGCAATCGCCGCGATAAAGGCGGGGCCTAAAAAAGGCAGAAGCCGCTTGAATCCCTTGCTTTTGCCGTCAAGTGCATCCTGCACGGCTTTTGCTTGCAGTGATTGTGCTGAGATGTCTTTGCTCATTATGTCTCACCTAAATTCCGATAGATTTTTAGCTAAATAACAAAAAGTTTCCTAGATGCAAATTATTTTATCTACATCATAAATCCGCTATTATAAGATGTCAAGTTCTTTATGTTCAATAAACCGGCACATTGATGCCCTGTTTTATCTATGATATGTATCCCGCCGAAGAAAGGTCCGAAAATGAAAACGACATCGTTCCGGGAAAGAAGCGATGCCGTTCGCAAAGCGTGTTTCCGCGTCCGATCATGCGCGGATGCGTGGAGCGTTCTTTTAAAAAGGTGAAAAGAGGACACTTGCCTAATAACTTCACAACTTTCTGTCCGCCCAACTGATTTGAGAAAAAGACGCTGTATTTCCTCCGTTTTCCCGGGTAAATAGAATAATAATGTTTCTTTCCATTGGAAGGTAAAACCTTTCTGTACCATTCAAATGACCTCCGGAAAAACTCCGGCCGCTCTGAATAAACGTTTGAATCAACGATATATCAGTGATTCCAGTCCAATAAACCGCTGTTATCTATCAAAAAAAGAATCGGCATGGTCACTTGCGAAGAAAAGAAGTTGGAGCATTAGACTTATTTCAGTCTCCCGGGCGAAAAAGTATAATAACGTCAGGAAAGCTTTCCGGCCATATGATAAAAGAGGGGGAATTTTCTTGGTACGTCGTTTGTCGATCATGTCTTTAGCCATGATTTTTGCTGTTTCTTTATTCGCTTTTGGCGGCTCTGCATCAGCAGCAGCTTTCAAACCTAAAGCTGAACCGGACGTTTCCATTTTAGCCAGCGGGGGCACAGTCGGTATTTACGGTGCTAATATGCGCTCATGCTCTAAGGTCAGCTGTTCAACGATCACAACATTCTCAAGCGGTAAAAAAATTACAGGTTCTTGGGTAACCGGAGAATATGTTCAAGGCCACTACACCAATTCTAATAAATGGCTGAAAGTCACGTATGCAGGAGCGACAGGCTACGTTTCAGTCACCACGCTATCTTATTATTACGGTTTATAATCAGAAAAACCTCGTTCTCTTGAGAGCGGGGTTTTTCCTTTATTCCGATTCAATTTCCGCGTTTCGTTTCATCATCGTGTTTCATCAGCTGATCGATTTCTTCCTTAGAAGCGTTTTTTTTCCACTCTTTCGCCTGACTTGTCGCAATGGGAATGGCCCGTCCTTCTTCATAACCCTCATCTACCATCGCATTCGCGATTTCGATCGCTTTTTTCTTCACAGGTTCCTCGAGATTCTTCAATGATTGCGGATAATCCTTCATAGACCAAGGCATGTCTATCACTCCTTTATGAAAAGTGTTTCCCGCCTGAAGAAAAAGAAAACCGCCTCATCAAAAAGAATGACAGCTATTTTTACGAGAGACCAGCAATTTCCGAATAAAATATAAAGGATAAAGAAGCAAGTACAGATTGAATGCCCACCACATAAGATCAAAATCACCGATAAATACCCAAAAGGCAATCGCTTGCAGGCCTGAACAAAAGGTCAGTACAAGTGATATTAATGCGAAAGGGCGCCATAACGCATGTTTCCGTTTATAAAGAAACAAGCTGTACAGCCCGGTTATCGAAATGAAAATATCTAAGGGAAAGAATGACCAGTTCCAGGCCATGATCATGGCGTTATCATAATCTTTAAACACCATATTTTTTGGAATCCACTCAAAAAAAGTAACAATCCAATAAACGATAAATCCAATATCTGTAATGAGGAAGAGAACCTTTAACCCTTTCATTATCTGTTTCTGTCCGTATGAACGCTGATGCCGTTTGATGACGTTTCACTTTCAGAAATAAAGTTTAAGGAAACGACACCGATGATGATCAGAAGAACAGAGACAGCTTTTATGACAGAGAACTGTTCATGAAAGAAAAAAATTCCGATCACCGAAATCAGCACGATCCCCATTCCAGACCAGACCGCATACGCGATGGAGACACTTATATATTTCAAAGTCAAAGTAAGAAAACAAAGGCTGCCGATATAAAACAATAATAATAAAATACTTGGGACAAGTTTTGTAAATCCATTTGATAATTTCATGCTGACCGTACCCAATACTTCAAAAATGATCGCTAAACTTAAATAAATCCATTGCATTCAACATTCTCCTTCAATCGTATTACTCAAAATTATACAATAATACAGAATTTGAAGAAAATTAAACAATGGGATGTTTTCCGGATAAAAAATCCGTCCGGGTGTAAAAAGAAAACGCCATAAAGGTATACTATGAACAAAGAAATCAGAAAGGACGTGCAGGACGGGTGACAGAAGAGCGGACAGACCTGGAAAGACAACTGAGAGACATTCAAAAATGGGAAAAGGCGCAGCAGAGGGTGATGTTCTGGCAAACATTCACCCGCTTGCCGTTTCAGCTTTTGGACAAGCTGACACCGCAATTTATTCAGAGGAAAATCGGACTCATTCTCGATGAAACGGGAACGTTTATTCAGTCAGGCGGACAGTACCTGACATCAGAAAAGCGCATCATGAAAAAGTTTCAAAAACGGCTGCCGCACGGTACATGTCAAACGCTTCACGACATCCGCAATGCGCCGCTTGCCGTCATGGACGAAATCGCAGAAGCCATAGCGCGTACAAGCGTAAAGGCCGCGACGGTGCAGGGAGCCGCAACGGGAGTCGGCGGCGTATTCACGCTGGCGGCAGACATTCCGGCGATGCTCGGCCTGTCCTTAAAGACGCTGCAGGATATCGCGGTTGCTTACGGCTTTGATCCGAAAGACAAAAAAGAACGCGTGTTTATCGTCAAATTGCTCCAGCTTGCATCCAGTGACGTCATCGGAAAAAAAGCGATCCTGCAAGATTTACGGCAATATGATCAAAACGACCGCGCCTATCAGCGCGTCGCCTCGCAAATCCAAGGCTGGCGGGAAGTCGTTTACAGCTACCGCGATACGTTCGCCGCGAAAAAACTGCTGCAAATGGTTCCGGCCGCAGGCATCATCTTCGGCGCGTCCGCCAACCGTTCAGCTTTAGAAAGCATCGCGGAAACAGGCATCATGCTTTATAAAAAACGCCGGATTCTAAAACGCCTGGACGATACAGAATGATAAAAACCACCCGAAAACACATTCAATGTGTTTTCTTTGTTTAGCAGTTCTGAAATCGGGAAACCAACAACCAACACCAATTAAAGGAGGAATTCAAAAATGGCACAAGATAATAACAAAATGAGCAGAGAAGAAGCAGGTCAAAAAGGCGGAGAAGCGACAAGCAATAACCATGACAAAGAATTCTATCAGGAAATTGGTCAAAAAGGCGGAGAAGCCACTAGCAAAAATCACGACAAAGAATTCTATCAGGAAATCGGTGAAAAAGGCGGAGAAGCCACTAGCAAAAATCACGACAAAGAATTCTATCAGGAAATCGGTGAAAAAGGCGGAGAAGCCACTAGCAATAACCATGACAAGGAATTCTATCAAGAAATCGGCCAAAAAGGCGGAGAAGCCACAAGCAAAAATCATGACAAAGATTTTTATAAGGAAATCGGCCAAAAAGGCGGAAACAGACGAAGCAGCTAATAAAAGCATAAAAGGCAGACAACCTGCAGATCAAAAGCGATCCGGCGCATCAGCTGGATCGCTTTTTATTTTGGGAAAATCTTGATCTGAGCCGCCGTTGCGATACAATAAATGAAAAAGGGGTTTTTCACTCGTGTCTGACATGCTGAATTTGCTCGCTATCGCCAATAAAGTCAAAGAAAAACACGACAATTTTTCAATCGCGGAGATCAATGACCACTGTGTGCGCCTCGCAGTGTTTACGGGAGAATATGACTGGCACCATCACCCTGACTCAGATGAATGGTTCATCGTTCTGGAAGGGGAGCTGCTGATTGATTTTAAGGACAAAGAAACCGCAGTGCTCAAGGCAAATGACAGCCTGCTCATCCCGAAAGGCACGATTCACCGCACCCGCTCTTACGTCAGAACCGTCAATCTTTGTGTCGAGCATACGCATGCGAAAACAGTCATCACAGAGGAACGTCATGCTGATCAAAAAAATTGTATGTGAAACAGACGCTGCAAACGCTGAAGCATTTGCGCAAGCACAGTCAAGGTGGGGAGCATTATCATGTGTAAATGGATTCGTCAAACAGGCCGGCGGCTGGCGGAAAAACGCAGACGGCCTGTTCATCGCAGAGATCATCAGCGTTTGGGAGAACAGACAGGCCTATGATGATTTTATGGAGAACGAACATGACCGCCTATACGAAGAAATCGAGCAGAAGGCTGCGATTCTTTCAATAGAAGTGATGCTGTACGAGGAGGATGAACCTGTCATTCACGAGCTGTTACATCACCCGGACATCCGATACGAACCGGACTGGACGGTTCTGAAGGCATAATGAAAGCCCAAAACAGTTTGTTTTGGGCTTGTGTCTTTACTCGCGTCCGGGAAGCGTGTTGTGGACATACGGCGGGACGGGATCCAGCTTAGCTATTTCGCCGTGCGCTTTCGGTTCCTTTTCGTATTCAAATGGTTCTCCGTCCGGCGCTGTTTCCTTCAGCCAATTTTGTTCAGCGCTTTCTCCGCCATCAGAGAAATGAATAAGCTTATGGGAGAATGACTGTTTTTCCAGCGCCTTCGGGAATGTGGAAGGAACGATCGGGCCTTCCTGTGCTTCTAATTCTTTAATGGCCGCAAGCCATTGGTTTTGATGCATGGTATCGCGGGCCAATAAAAAGCTGAGCATATCTTTCACGCCTTTATCATCGGTCATTTCATACAGGCGTGCGACTTGAAGCCTTCCTTGTGATTCGGCGTTCAGATTGGCGCGGAAGTCTGCCAGAAGGTTTCCGCTTGCGACGATATAGCCTGCGCTCCACGGAACGCCCGTGCTGCTCTCCGGCATTGCGCCGAGTCCTGAGACGATCGCATGATGCGGATTCATCCCACCTAAAATGGACCCGATGACCGGATCATCAGCCGCTTTTTCCTGCTCTGCCAGCGGGGCGTCTTCTAACAATCTCGCAATCATCGTCGCGATCATTTCGACATGGCCGATTTCTTCCGTCGCGGTATCCATCAGAAGATCCTTATATTTTTCATTGCCCCGTGTATTCCATCCTTGGAACAAATATTGCATGGCGACGGATATTTCCCCGTATTGTCCCCCTAAAATTTCCTGCATCTGTTTGGCGAACAGCGGGTCAGGACGATCCGGTTTAGCCGGATGCTGCAGTTTTTTCGTATGTGTAAACATGTCTCCATCTCCTTTTTTTGCTCTGTCCCTATTTACTTCCCCGGCGGGAAAAGGGATGAAACGGAGATGGGCGTATTGGTCCTGCTAAGGCTCGCGGCGCAAGGATAACAAATCCTGCACAAGCCCGCGGCCGATCACCTGTTCATATTGTCCGTAAATCGGGTCGAGGCGTTTCATCCATGTGTTCTTTTCCGCTTTGCTCAGCACATGAATATGAATGGATGAATTCTTCTTTATCTCTTCAAGCTGGTCTTTATTCATTTTCTCAGCGGAGGCTTCGTTCCATTCTGTCGTTTCTCTCATCGCCTCCGTTAAGATGGCTCTCGTTTTTTCTGTCTGCGAATTCCAGAAATGCTCGTCGGTCATCACGGCATAACCGAGGTACCCGTGATTGCTGATTGTCAAATAATCTTGAACATTATAAAATTTTTTAGAATAGATATTTGAAATCGTATTTTCTTCTCCGTCTACGAGATTGCTTTCCAAGAGCTGAAACGTGGAATTAAAGGAATCCTGCCGCGGGCGGGCGCCGAGCAGGCGGTACTGGTCTTCGATCACGCTGCTCGGCATGATCCTGAGCGCCTGTCCTTTCAAATCGTCCGGAGTGAAGATCGGCCCTTTATTTGACGTAAGCTGCTTAAACCCGTTCGTCCAGTACGCCAGTCCTTTCAAATGATGCTTTTCTAATGAAGCGAACAGGCGTGTGCCGATTTTGCCGTTGAGGCCTTCTTGCACGGCTTTATAGTTTGTAAACGCGTACGGCAGATCCAAAACACCCCATTCGGGAGACAGTGATCCGAGCTTTGAGGTGGAGGGAGCGATGAATTGCACGTCCCCGTTTTGGAGGGCGTTTATTTCTTCATTATCTGAATAGAGGCTCCCGTTTGGAAACACCTCTACTTTAATGGTGCCGCCGGACTTTTGATAGACCAGGTCGGCAAACTTATTCGCCGCCCGCCCTTTTGGCGTGTTCTCAGCAACGACATGGCTGAATTTGAAAACGATTTGATCTTTCAGGCCTTCCTGTTCGTCATCATAATACGGTTCTTCCGTTGAGAAACGATCATGAAAGCCGATGAATAAAGCGGTTCCGATACCGAGTACCATCAGGCTGAGACAAGTCAGCAAGCTTTTCATCGAAAACCCCCTCCGCCATTTTCTATAACAAGCATAATCGGGCGGGCCGTTTTCGTAAAGAGACGGAAAGGAAGAGGCCAATGACGAAAAAAAAGCTCACCATCCGCTGGAAAATCACCATACTTTCGTATATCGTCGTGCTTTTTACCTTTTTGATCGTCGGCATCGTGCTGATCGGCAATATTCAGCATACAGAGGAGCGCGAGCTGAAAAAACGGCTGATGAATACCGCGCGGACGGTATCTGAGATGACCGATGTCAAACGCGCCCTCGAGCAGAAAAAACAAAGGGAAGACGTGCGCCATGCGGTCGAAGAAATAAGGATCATCAATGAAGCGGACTACATCGTCGTCATGGATATGGATCATATCCGCTATTCACATCCCGTCAGCACAATGATCGGAAAGCGTTCAAGGGGTGAGGACGAAGCCGCGGCGTTCGCCGAGCACATTTATTTTTCCGAAGCAAAGGGAGAAATCGGCACCGCCGTCCGCGCTTTTTATCCCATCAAAGACCGGGATTTGAATCAGATCGGCGTCGTTCTGGCCGGTAAAACGCTGCCCGGATTCGGTGAAATTCTTCTTCAGCTGAAACATGAAATACTGTTTATCGTTCTGCTGGCGCTCGGGTTCGGACTGGCCGGCTCCTTTTTGCTGGCCCGCCATATCAAAAAACAAATGTTTTGGCTGGAGCCCCATGAGATCGTGAGAATGTATGAGGAACGGACCGCTACGTTTCATTCAATGAATGAGGGCGTCATCGCGATCGATAATCAGCATCACATCACCATTTTTAATGAAAAAGCGAAGCAGATATTCAATGTCAGACAAGAGACCGATGGCAGGCTGATCTGGGACGTGTTAAAAGATTCGCGCCTCCCTGAGATCGTCGAGCGGAACCGAGCCGTATATAATGAAGAAATCCAAGTCAGCGGAAAGGTGATCATGAGCAGCAGAATTCCGATCGTCATGAAAAAGAAGGTCATCGGAGCCGTCGCCATTTTTCAGGACAGGACGGAAGCGGCGAAAATGGCGGAAGAACTGACAGGTGTGAAAAATTTTGTCGATGCGCTCAGAGTTCAAAATCATGAACATATGAACAAGCTTCACACCATCGCGGGACTGATTCAGCTCGGAAAATCAGAAAAAGCGCTCCAGCTTGCTTTTAAGGAATCATCAGAACAAGAAAGCGTCACCGATTTTCTTCATCAGGCCATTCAGAATGACGCTGCGGCGGGACTGCTGTTAAGCAAAATCAAAAGAGGAAAAGAGCTTGGCATTTCTGTGAAAATTGATGAAAACAGCAGTTTCTCGGCATTTCCGGAGCATGTCGACCAGCATGACATTGTCGTCCTGCTCGGCAATTTAATCGAGAATGCGTTCGGCGCATTCGAAACAGCGGACACGGAGGACAAACATATTGACATCAGTATCGAGCAAAATGATGAAGTGCTTGCTATATTAATAGAAGACAACGGAAGCGGGATTTCCGATCAGCACATCCCGCGCCTTTATGACAAAGGGTTTACCGTCAATAAAACGGGAGGAACGGGATATGGCTTGTACCTCGTCAAACAAATCGTCGACAAAGGGATGGGCGTTATTGAAGTCGACACACGGCAGGGACAGGGAACGGCATTTTCTATTTTATTTCCGATGAAGGGGGAGGAATCATTCGATGGACATCAAGGTGCTGCTTATTGAAGATGATCCGATGGTGCAGGAGGTGAATAAAGAATTTATCACCGGTGTTTCGGGGTTCAGCGTCATCGCCACAGCCGCTGACGGAGACGAGGGAATCAGGCTTATTAAAGATCTGCGGCCCGGGCTCGTGGTATTAGACGTATACATGCCGAAAAAAGACGGAATTAAAACGCTCCAGGAAATCAGAAAACAAAAGCTCGAAGTGGACGTCATCATCGTCTCGGCCGCAAAAGACAAAGAAACAATCCAGCTTATGCTGCAAAACGGTGCGGCCGACTATATTTTGAAGCCGTTTAAGCTGGAGCGGATGAGACAGGCGCTCGAAAACTATAAACAATATAAACGGAAAATTGAAGAGCATGACACCATGTCGCAAGAGCAGCTTGACATGCTGCTTAAAATTCCGCAAAATCCGTCCCGCGATCTGCCGAAGGGGTTAAATCATTTTACGATGAATGAAATTTTGACCTATATGAAACAGCAGACGGAGCCGCTTTCAGCTGAAGAAGCCGCCAAAGCGCTCGGAATCGCCAGGGTGACAGCGCGGCGTTATCTTGATTTTCTTGAAAAAGACGGCCAGATTAAGCTCGACATTCAATACGGGGGAGTGGGCCGGCCGGTTAACCGCTACAAATTCGTCCGCTAGCCGAGACCAAAAAGACCAAAATGTCCGTTATGATCATAAGCTTCCCCTCTTTGTTTGAAAACGCTATCATTTTGTATAGACGCAGCGAGAGGCAAGGGGGAGTAGGGATGAAAATTTTCAAAAATCTTACGGTGCAGGTCATCACGGCGGTTATCATCGGCGTCATTGTCGGACTCGTATGGCCTGAGGCCGGGAAGCAGATGAAGCCGCTCGGCGATACATTTATCAATGCGGTAAAAATGATTATCGCACCGATCATATTCCTGACGATCGTGCTTGGCATCGCCAAGATGGGAGACATGAAAAAAGTCGGCAAAGTCGGGGGAAAAGCATTTATTTATTTTGAAGTCGTGACCACCATCGCCCTTATTATCGGACTTCTGGTCGTCAATATCATGAAACCCGGTGAGGGGCTTGATTACAGCAAGCTTGAAAAAGGGGATGTCTCTCAGTACACGCAAAACGGGGGACAGGGGATTGACTGGATTGAATTTATCACTCACATCGTTCCGTCAAATATGGTTGACGCTTTCGCAAAAGGCGACATTCTTCAGGTCTTATTCTTTTCTGTTTTATTCGGTGTCGGCCTGGCGGCGCTCGGTGAAAGAGGCAAAAGCATTATTGATTTCTTTGATAAACTGTCGCATGTTTTTTTCAAAATCATCGGCTACATCATGCGATCGGCGCCGATCGGCGCATTCGGAGCCATGGCCTATACGATCGGGCACTTCGGCCTTGATTCCATCAAGCCGCTGGCGAGTCTGATGCTGTCTGTATACGTTACGATGTTCCTGTTTGTATTTGTCGCTTTGAATATCATTTGCAAACTATTCGGTTTCAGCTTGTGGAACTATCTCCGTTTTATTAAAGATGAACTGCTCATCGTTCTCGGCACAAGCTCTTCTGAGTCCGTCCTTCCGCGGATGATGGATAAAATGGAGCGCTACGGCTGTTCCAAATCGGTTGTCGGCCTTGTCATTCCGACGGGATATTCTTTTAACCTGGACGGCACCTCGATTTATCTGTCCATGGCGACGGTTTTTCTGGCGCAGGTGTTCGGCGTTGACCTTACCATCGGCCAGCAGGTTACGATCATTCTCGTGCTGATGCTGACATCAAAAGGCGCGGCGGGCGTAACCGGAAGCGGATTTATCGTGCTCGCCTCCACTTTATCGGCGCTTCAGGTTATTCCGCTGGAGGGACTGGCGCTGCTCCTCGGCGTCGACCGCTTTATGAGTGAAGGAAGGGCGATCGTCAACCTGATCGGAAACGGAATCGCCACCATCATCGTAGCCAAGAGCGAAAATGAGTTTGACGAAGCGAAAAGCACACAGGCCGTAAAAGAAATGAAAACGGCGGTATAAAAGGAAAGGAACGGCATGCATCGGGCATGCCGTTCTTTTTTTCGGCCGCCATGAGTAAAAAAGATAAATTTGTTTAAATTTATTAGGAGGTGGACAAAGACCTTAGCGTCATTTTGTTATATAATTTACAATTAGAGAGTGAAAGATGAAATCTAAGGGCTTTTTGTCCTAGCAGGAGTGTATAAATGGCGGCTATTTTTAAATTTTTTCAGCATCCGGGTGTCAGACGTTTTTCCGTTTTTCTTGTTTTGACTGGGGTGTTAGTTGTATTCCGAAGTATGATTAATTTGATTTTGCTTACGTTTATTTTTACTTTTCTGATGGATCGGCTGGAGACTGTCATCCGGCACGTGTTGAACCATTTTTTCCGGATCAGCCAGAGGGTGGTCATCACCGTTTTATATATTGCGCTGGCTGTCGGGGCGACTGTCGGAGGCTTTGTCTTTTACCCGATTGTTGCCAAGCAGATTGAACAGCTGATTAAGCAGATCAAGCACATCGCGTATCATCCCGATGTCATTCCGTTTTATGATGAGATATCGAGCGTGTTCGGCGATATCAATATCGGTTCCTATGTAAAAGAAGGTTTTAATGTACTGTATACATACTTGGCCGATATCAGCACTTTCGGTTTGCAGGTCGTGATGTCACTGATTCTCAGCATGTTTTTCCTGTTCGAGAAAAAGCGGCTCACGGAGTTTATGAAAAAATTTCAGCACAGCAAGCTGTCTGTTTTTTACTACGAACTTGCTTATTTCGGCAGCAAGTTTGCGAGAACATTCGGCAAAGTGCTTGAAGCCCAATTTATTATCGCGCTGGTGAACTGTATCCTCACCTTGATCGCATTGGCGATTCTGCATTTTCCGCAGCTGTTCGGCCTGTCAATCATGGTCTTTTTCCTCGGGCTCATTCCCGTTGCGGGTGTGGTGATTTCGCTCATTCCGCTCAGCATCATCGCATATACGACGGGCGGCGCAGCGTATGTCATCTACATCGTGCTGGTCATTTTCGTCATCCATGCGATTGAGACGTACTTCCTTAATCCGAAACTGATGTCAGCGAAAACGGAACTGCCGATCTTTTTTACCTTTACAGTTCTGATTTTCTCGGAACATTTCTTCGGCATTTGGGGCTTGATTATCGGAATTCCGATTTTTGTGTTCCTGCTTGATATTCTGGATGTCGTCAATAATGAAGAGAAGGAAAAAAACGGACCGGTCCCGGATAAGACATAACGTCGGCTCCGGCTCTTCACGAATATATGACTAATGTTATAATGCAGACAGTGCCTTTGTACGGGCACTGTTTATTTTTTGTGAAAAAGGAGGAAGGCTGTATGACTGAGCCGATTTTACATATTGAAGGCCTTGACAAAACAATAGGCAAAAAGCACATTTTAAAAAACATCAGCATGGATGTCAGGCAGGGCGAGATCATCGGTTTGCTCGGTCCGAACGGGTCGGGAAAAACCACACTTATCCGAATCATCGTCGGTCTTTTAAAGAAAAACAGCGGCACGATTACAATTAACGGCTTTCAGCACGATGCTGATTTCGAAAAAGCGCTTGAATCCGTCGGAGCGATCGTGGAAAATCCTGAATTCTACCCGTACCTGACGGGGTGGGAAAATCTGAAGCACTTTGCCAACATGCACAAAAACATCAAAGAGGACAGGCTTCAGGAAGTCATCGAACGGGTCGGGCTCACCAATGCCGTTCATGACAAAGTTAAAACGTATTCCCTTGGTATGCGTCAGCGTCTCGGGATTGCGCAGGCCATTCTTCACCGTCCGAATCTGCTCATTTTAGATGAACCGACAAACGGGCTTGATCCCGGCGGAATGAAGGATTTCCGCGATCACTTAAAGGAACTCGCGGAGCTTGAAGGGACGAGCATCCTTTTTGCGACGCATTTATTGCGTGAAGTGGAGGACCTTTGCGACCGTGTCATCATCATTCAAAAAGGTGAGATCAAAACAGAGGTTGTTCTGCGCGGCGCTGAGGAAAAAGAAGAAAAAGCCGTCCTCGACATTCAGCCGGCTGACGAAGCATTCGAATGGCTGTCCCAACAGCAATTTGCTCCGGAGAAAAACGGCGGGGGCATTACCGTCACCGTAGCGAAGAAGGACATCCCGGCATTAAACCGTGCGCTCGTCGGACAAGACTTTCTCGTGTATTCCATCATGCCGTATGCGGAATCGCTGGAGGATGAATTCATGAAAGTGACGACGGCGCTTCAAGAGGAGGGGGAGACGAATGTTTAAATTGACAGCGAATGAGCATATGAAACTCTTTAACCGAAAAGTCTCATTAGTGGCGCTGATTCTGATGGCCGTTCTCCAATTTATTATGGCGCTTGTCATTAAACGGCTTGTCATCAGTTCCGGAACGGATGAGAATTTCATCGGCTATATGGCGTACGCGCCCGGGCTGAATATTCTGCTTGAGGCATTAACGATCGTGATCGCGGCAACGATCATTTCCGCTGAATTTGATAAGAAAACGATCAAATTTTTGTTAATCCGCCCGGTAAAGCGGGAGCGGATTTTTGTATCTAAACTCATTACCGTATTTTTGGTCAGCTTGTACCTGTATGCGGCGTACTATATTTTGTCTCTGCTGTTCGGCATGGCTTTCTTCGGCGTGTCGGTGACATCTGAATCAGGGACGCTTCTTATGAACACCCTGAAAGTAATCGGCACGAACTGGGTCGAGGCGTTTGCGATGGCATGCTTTGGCTTGCTGTGTTCTTCTGTATTCCGAAACAGCGCAACGGCCGTCATTTTGTCATTTATCGTGCTGTATGGCGCAAAATCACTCGTGACGATTATGTCGCTCTTCCAAAACAAATGGGGAAGTTTTCTGCTGTTTGCAAATACTGACCTGACGCAATATATGAGCGGGGCGAAACCGCTGTTTGCGGGAATGACGCCGTTATTTTCCGCAGGCATTATCATTATCCATATCGTATTCTTCTTAGCCGTCGCTTGGTGGAGCTTTTGCAAACGCGATGTTCGGGTATAAAGTAAAGGAATGACATTTTTGTGAAAAAGATCACGATAAATCAATAATTTATGCTATTTTGATTTATAATAAAGGTAATGACGGAGGTGCTCACTTGAGAAATTTTATTACCGCATTACCGATTGTGTTATTGCTTGGTTTTTCCTTTGTGTCATTCATGTTCCAATTCGAACATCTTGTTTATTTCAGGCTTGCGCTGGGTTTGTTTTCTACAGTGGGGCTGTTTCTCTTATATAAAATGAAGTCGGGATTCCGTTATTTCATCATCTACCTGTATGCAAGCTGGATCGTGCTTGCGGCGGTTACCGCGTTTGAAGAGCCGATTTTTTCAAGCTTTTTCTTTGGCGGGCTTGTGATGACGATGGGTTATCTCACATATATGCTGATTTATCTCGGGCTTAAGCAGGACCGCGGCCCGGAAGCAGTCTGAACGCGCTATTCCATGGAATAGCGTGTTTTTTTTGTACAGCCTCACAGTTGCGAAACGAGACTTGAATCTCTATAATACTTATTAACTTTATCGGAATTATAATGGGGGGATTCCAGTGTCTTTATGGATACAGAATGAACGGCAGAGGGAATGGATGGAAAAAATCGGCCTGCTTGCAGACGAATTTCAAAAAACAGCCGCGCTTGATGATGAGGCGGGCCGTTTTCCCGCTGAGAAAATTCAAAGACTGCGCGACGCGGGATATACGGCGTTAACAGTACCTGAGGTATTCGGCGGTGCAGGCATTTCCGTTTATGATATGGTGCTGTTTCAGGAACGGCTGGCGCGGGGAGACGCGGCCGTTGCTCTCGGAATCGGCTGGCATTTATCCGTCATGGGTGAGCTCGGAGAAGGAAACAGCTGGGATGAAGATGTCTTTTCATTTATCACAGAAGAGGTGAAAAATGGAGCTGTCCTGAACAGGGCAGCGACGGAACGGCAGACCGGCAGTCCGACGAGGGGAGGAAGACCCGGCACCTCCGCTGTCAAAAAAGACGGAAAATGGGTGCTGAACGGCCGAAAAACCTTTACAACCCTTTCACTGACTTTGGATTATATGCTTGTGACGGCATGGATTGAAGAAAAACAAACGACCGGTGTTTTTCTCATTCATAAAGATCAGTCAGGCGTTTCAGTCGAAGAAACATGGGATATGATTGCCATGAAGGCGACCGGAAGCCATGATCTCCTTTTAGATCATGTCACGGTCAGTGACGAGCGGCTTGTGGAGCTTATCAGCGGGCCGAGAGCGGCGAAAGTGAATGGCTGGCTGCTTCACATTCCCGCTGCTTATCTGGGCATCGCTCAAGCGGCAAGGGACTATGCCGTCCGGTTTGCATCCGAATATTCGCCGAACAGCCTGAACGGACCGATTAAAGACGTGCCGGCCGTTCAGCAGCGTGTCGGGGAAATGGAGCTTGAATTGTTAAAAGCGAGACAGTTTCTCTTCACGGCGGCGCAAATGTATGATGACCCGAAACGCCGCCCTTTCATCAAAAGCGAGCTCGGCATCGCAAAACATATTGTGACAAATGCCGTCCTTTCTGTTGTTGATAAAGCAATGAGAATCACCGGCGCAAAAAGCCTGGAGCGAAATAATCCGCTTCAGCGGTATTATCGGGATGCCCGGGCCGGCCTTCACAATCCGCCGATGGACGATGCGGTCATCGGCAAATTAGCGGCGGAAGCCTTTGAGCAATAAAAAAAGAGCCTGAAAAAGGCTCTTTTTATGTATGGCTGTTGTGCCGGAGCAGTTTTTGATGCTTGCGGTCAATTCTGTCATAGATCACATTCATCAGCTTTTGATTATTCATAATGGCCGCCTTGTTTTCTTTTATCAGCTGTTCGTATGTTTTTATTTTACGTTTCGCCATGAGCCCGCACCTTCCTAACATATTTGTATTCGCTTTCTAATTCTCCGAGCGATAATTCATATAAATGCCGTTCCGACTTTTTGTATATTCCGTTATTGATCAGCAAATGGATCAGATGTTTTTTTCGTCCTTCAACTGATGATCTGAGCTGAGGAGAAGACCTCATGATTACCCTCCTAATCAAATGATATTGATAATCATTATCAGTTAATGAAAGTATACAATGGGCATATTCATATGTAAAGGGAAAATACCGCCAATTTTTCGACAAAAAGTTTCCCGGGGAATAATGCTGTCGAATATTGCATTTGCTCAGATCAAAGCTGCTATTTTTCCGCTTTTCCATCCATACTATGAATGAGAATGGAG
This sequence comes from Bacillus sp. JHAA, assembly GCF_036961585.1. Classification (NCBI taxonomy): domain Bacteria; kingdom Bacillati; phylum Bacillota; class Bacilli; order Caryophanales; family Bacillaceae; genus Bacillus; species Bacillus sp. JHAA. The sequence goes on from NZ_JBAMDE010000004.1 coordinate 314,655, forward strand.
GAGTCCTTACATGAATGATCAAACGGCAAACTTAAAACGGGGCGAGAAAGGCGCGATTCTTAATATCGCCGCGTACCTCATCCTTGCCGCCGTCAAACTGGTGATCGGTCTTATTTATCATTCCGAAGCGCTCAGAGCGGACGGGTTAAATAATGCCACGGATATTGTCGCATCACTGGCTGTGCTGATCGGGCTCCGGATTTCCCAGCGCCCCGCGGACAGTGATCATGCTTACGGACATTATCGGGCTGAAACAATTTCTTCTTTAATTGCGTCTTTTATTATGATGGCGGTCGGTATTGAAGTGCTGATCGGAGGGGCAAAGGCGATTGTCAACGGAACGGAGGCCGAGCCGAGCTTCATTGCGGCATGGACGGCGCTCGGAAGCGCGATTGTAATGTACGGCATGTATGTATATAACAGCCGTCTTGCAGATCGGGTTAAAAGTTCTGCGCTTCATGCGGCGGCGAAAGACAGCCGTTCTGACGCCTATGTCAGTATTGGGGCGTTTATAGGCGTCTTAACGGCCCGGCTTCATCTGCCGTGGATTGATCCGGTCATTGCTTTTCTGATCGGAATCATCATCTGTAAGACGGCATGGGACATCTTCAAAGATGCTTCCCACTCATTGACGGACGGGTTTGATCTGAAAGATTTGGAGCCGTATAAACACACGGTGAAAGAAATAAAAGAGGTCAGCAGGCTGAAGGATGTGAAAGCAAGGTATTTGGGGAGCACGGTTCATGTGGAAATGGTCATTACGGTAGATCCGGGACTGTCTGTGAAAGAAGGCCATGAAGTAGCCGATGAAGTCGAGTATACAATAAAACATGAACATGATGTGACTCATGTCCATGTTCATGTAGAGCCTGAAGTCATAAACAAAGATCGTGAAACGAATTAAATATGCTGTGATAAAAACTCTGTGACTTCTTCGGGCGTTTTCGCGTTTGCGCTGTGAAGATGCGCTTTCTTTTCACCGTTTTTAAAGATCAGAAGGCTCGGTATGCCCATTACCTGATATTTGTCGGCAAGCTCAGGGAGCTCGTCTCTGTTCAGTTCATACCAATCATTTTGATTATATTCTTCCAAAATATCGCCGATGAACATATTCATGCGCGTGCAGTCAGGGCACCAGTCAGCGAAAAATTTCACGATGATTTCCTTGTCGGATTGAATAAGTTCATTAAATTGTTCTGTTGTACTGATTTTTTTCATATGACACATCTCCTTTTCCATGCCATTTTAATATAAAATAAAAAGGAATTACATACAAATGCTTTCATATTCAGAATGCCCAAAAATAATTAGATCATTTTCTGAGGAAAGTGATAAGATAGTAAAGATGAATTGTTGTGGGGGGAATATCCATTGAAAACAAGTCTAGGATTGGTGTACGGCGGAAAGTCAGCCGAACACAATGTATCGCTGCAGACAGCATTAGCTGTAACAAAAGCGCTTAATACTGAGAAGTTTGATATACATCCGATTTACATCACTGAAAAAGGAGAATGGCAAAGAGGCCCGCTGCTGACTGAGCCGGTTTCCAACGTGAAAATGCTTCAGCTGGAACAAAACGGTGAAAGTTTCGCTCTATCAGCATTGAACCGGGAAATGTTTCCTGAAGCGTCGCCTGACGAAAAGGCGCCGATCGATGTCGTATTTCCGCTTCTCCACGGACCGAACGGTGAAGACGGCACCATTCAGGGTCTGCTGGAATTGCTGAACGTTCCTTATGTCGGCAACGGGGTGCTTGCATCATCAGCCGGCATGGATAAAGTCATCATGAAGCATTTGTTCGCTCAAGCGGGGCTTCCGCAGGCGAAGTACGCCGCTTTCTTAAAAAAGGACTGGAAACAGACACCGGACAGCTGCTTACAGCAGGTTGAAGAGGAGCTGGGATATCCGTGCTTCGTCAAACCGGCGAACCTCGGATCAAGCGTCGGAATCAGCAAATGCCGAAACCGTGAAGAGCTTGAAAAAGCCTTCGAACTGGCTTTTGAATATGACCGGAAAATTGTGGTGGAAGAAGGAATCGCCGGCAGAGAAATCGAAATCGGCGTACTCGGAAATGACGAACCGAAATGCTCCGCCGTCGGTGAAATCGCGCCGAAAACCGACTTTTACGATTACAAAGCGAAATATGAAGACGGCGACACGGATTTAATGATTCCCGCGCAAGTGACGGATGAACAATATGCGGAAATCAGCGAGATGGCGATTAAAGCCTTCAAAGCGATTGACGGCTCAGGCCTTGTTCGCGCCGATTTCTTCCTGACCAATGACGGTCAAGTGCTCATTAACGAAGTGAACACAATGCCGGGCTTTACGCCATTCAGCATGTTCCCGCTGCTTTGGAAAGAAGCAGGTGTAGATTACAGTGATCTGATCGAACAGCTGGTTGAGCTGGCAAAAGAACGCCATGCCGAAAAACAGCTGATTAAACATACATTTTAATGAAGACGGACACTGCCTGAAGGGGCAGTGTCTTTTCCCGTAACAGACAACATTTTCAGAAAGCGAGGTGCCACCTTTGATAAAGCGAACTGTAAAACGAATCGCAGACATGGTCAAAGGCACACTGACAAATCCCGAATTTGAACAAACAATGATTGAGGGCGCCGCAACCGATACGCGGACTTTGGAAAAAAATCAGCTGTTCATTCCTTTAAAAGGCGAGCATTTTAACGGCCATACCTTTGTGCCGCAAGCATTCGAAAAAGGCGTTTCCGCGGTGTTGTGGGACCGCTCTGAACCGAATCCGCCGGAAGGGCGTGCTGTCATCCTGGTCGATGACACGCTGGAGGCGCTGCAAACATTGGCAAAAGCTTATTTGAAAGAGCTCGGCACAAGGGTTATCGGGGTGACCGGGAGCAACGGAAAAACGACAACGAAAGACATGCTTCACGCCGTTCTCGGCACGCAGTACCGCGTTCACAAAACCGCCGGCAATTTCAACAATCATATCGGCCTGCCGCTGACTGTGCTTGCCATGCCTGAAGATACAGAAATCGCCGTTTTAGAAATGGGAATGAGCGCGAGGGGCGAAATTGATTTTCTGAGCCGTCTTGCTGAACCGGAAGCGGCCGTCATTACCAATATCGGCGAATCCCACATGCAGGATTTAGGCTCAAGAGAAGGAATTGCGGAGGCGAAACTTGAAATTATAAACGGACTTCGGGAAGACGGCGTTCTGTTTTATTTCGGGGATGAGCCGCTGCTCCGCCAAAAGACGTACACTTGCCGGACAACGACATACGGCGCAGGCGCGGACAATGATCTCCGCCTGAAAGAAATAAAACAGGCGGAAGAAGGCACGTACTTCAATATCGACGGAATCGACCGTTCTTTCTTTATTCCGGTTCTCGGCAGACATAATGTGATGAATGCCATGGCCGCATACGCCGCCGGCATCTATTTCGGCATTACGCCGGAAAATGCCGCTCTGGGACTGAGCCGCCTGAAGGTGACGGGGATGAGATTGGAACTGGTCAAAACGGACAACGGCATCTCGATCGTAAACGACGCATATAATGCGAGCCCGACGTCAATGAAAGCGGCGGTCGAATTAATCGAAACGATGAAAGGCTATCGGAAGAAAATGCTCGTTCTCGGTGATATGCTTGAACTTGGTGATGAAGAAAAAGCATTCCACGAAGAATGCGGAGCTGCGGTCAATCCGGCGGAAATCGACCATGTATTTACTTACGGCACACTCGGCGCATTCATCGCTGACGGAGCGCGCCGGCATTTTGAAGAAGGGCGCGTCAGCCATTATCTTGACAAAAAAGAACTGCTTCACGCCATACAGAAAATGGCCGCTTCCGGCGATCTCCTTCTGTTTAAAGCATCGAGAGGTATGAAGCTCGAAGAAATCGTTAAAGATTTATTAGAGAAGAACTGAAAAAATACTGATCAGCATTATAAAAATATACAAAAATGAAGAAACTAATTCAGGGTGAAATAATTCTGTCCGTATGAAAAAGAAAGACCGCCGGCTGGGAAATCCCGTCCGGCGCGGGGGCTAGCCTCGTTCGCGGGAAGAATCCGGTCAGGCCGCTTCCGGCCGCCTGACCATCTCGCCTTATTGAAAAACACATAGTGTAATGGTAAGATTAAACGTAAAGTAATTCGGGCTTTGTATACGTATGATCCTGTCCTTTGGATGAAAGGGCGGTTTTTAGTGGTAAATCACGACATTACTGAAACAGCAATCAGAAGGAGTTTGAATAATTTGACTATAACGTTTCAAGATTTCCAATTAAGTTCTGATCTCATGAAATCAATCAATCGTATGGGATTTGAAGAAGCAACACCGATCCAGGCACAAACGATTCCGCTCGGACTTTTAAATAAAGATGTCATCGGACAAGCGCAAACAGGTACAGGTAAAACAGCTGCGTTCGGTATACCCCTTGTTGAAAAAATGAACCCCGAGTCTCCTAATATTCAAGCAATCGTAATCGCGCCAACCCGTGAATTAGCCATTCAAGTATCTGAAGAGTTATATAAAATCGGACAAGATAAGCGTGCGAAAGTACTGCCTATTTACGGCGGCCAGGATATCGGACGTCAGATCCGCGCATTGAAGAAAAACCCGCATATCATCGTAGGTACGCCGGGGCGTCTTCTTGACCATATCAACCGCCGCACGATCCGTTTAAACAACGTCAATACGGTTGTCATGGATGAGGCTGATGAAATGCTGAATATGGGATTCATTGATGACATTGAATCCATTCTCTCAAACGTGCCGAGCGACCACCAAACGCTCTTATTCTCAGCAACAATGCCTGCGCCGATCAAACGGATCGCAGAGCGTTTCATGACTGAGCCGGAACACGTAAAAGTAAAAGCGAAAGAAATGACTGTGTCCAACATTCAGCAGTTCTACTTGGAAGTGCAGGAGCGCAAAAAATTCGATACGCTGACTCGTCTTCTTGACATTCAGTCTCCGGAACTTGCGATCGTATTCGGACGTACGAAACGCCGTGTCGATGAGCTTGCTGAAGCCCTGAACCTTCGCGGATATGCGGCTGAAGGAATTCACGGCGACTTAACGCAGGCGAAACGTATGGTTGCGCTTCGTAAATTTAAAGAAGGTGCGATCGAAGTGCTTGTAGCGACTGACGTTGCCGCCCGCGGACTTGATATCTCAGGCGTTACCCACGTTTACAACTTTGACGTGCCTCAAGATCCTGAAAGCTACGTTCACCGTATCGGAAGAACGGGCCGTGCAGGAAAAACGGGTATGGCGATGACGTTTATCACACCGCGTGAGAAAAGCATGCTTCGCGCGATTGAACAAACGACAAAACGCAAAATGGACCGTATGAAAGAGCCGACGCTTGACGAAGCATTAGAAGGACAGCAGCAGGTGACGGTTGACCGTCTGCGCACGGCGATCAGCGAAAACAACCTGAACTTCTACATGACGGCAGCTGCGGAATTGTTAGAAGATCATGATGCAGTGACAGTTGTGGCTGCAGCCATTAAAATGGCGACAAAAGAGCCGGACAGCACGCCTGTACGCCTCACTGATGAAGCGCCGATGGTCAGCAAACGCTATAAAAACCAGCGTACTTCTAAGCGCAGAGACGGCCAAGGCGGCGGCTACCGCGGCGGCAAAGGGAAAACCAACAACCGTTCTTCCTACGATAAAAAACGCTCAAGCGACCGCCGTTCTTCAGGTGACAGACGCCAGAAAAAATCATACTAAAACACAGGAAGCGGACCCTTTTACGGGGTCCGCTTTTTTTTGATATGCCGGAAAGTGAATCTTTTTTGCAAATCAGCCGTATTTGTATGTATGATAAAAAATGGGAGGTAGGTATGTTGAGAGCACAGCCAAAAAATCGAATCAGTCCAAGCGGCTTAAAAGTCTGGCGTCTTCAGGAAATCATCCTGTCCGCCTTCTGTCTTCTGGCCGTTATAGCAGCAGCTGTTTTAAGCCATTTCTTCCATTGGCCGTATTGGATCACCGGAGTCCTCGGCATCATTTGGATATTCGGTTCAGTGATATCCGTCTATGCCATACCGAAAATCAGGCACAGGATCTGGCGCTATGAAGTCCATGAAAATGAAATTGATATTCAATCCGGCATTTTTATTGTCAAACGGGTCATTGTGCCGATGGTGAGGGTGCAGCACGTAGATACTTCACAAGGCCCGCTCCTCAGAAGGTATCGTCTGGCCTCAGTCAAAATCTCCACGGCGGCAACCGTTCATTCCATTCCGGCGCTTGATATGGAGGAAGCTGACCGGCTGAGGGATTCCATTTCCCGTCTGGCAAGGGTGACGGAAGATGATGTCTGAGCCGAAACGTCTGCACCCGGCGGCCGTGATTTTGAACTTATTCCATACTATTATCGAAACCATTAAAAACATTATTCTGCCATTTTTTCTCGTCTATATTGTTAATTCCAACCACTTCATCCGCTTTTACGGAGGCATTGCGCTCGCCGTCCTGCTTATCTGGCTGATTACGGCAAGTGTGATCGAGTGGAGAAAATTTACATACCGGATTGAGGACGGAGAATTCAGAATTGAAGAAGGCTTGTTTTTTACGAAAAAGAGATACATCTCCATTGACCGGATTCAATCAATGAATACGAGTGCCGGCATCATTCAGCAGCTTTTTAAGCTTGTTAAGCTTCAAATCGAAACGGCCGGCGACGGGAAAAACGCCGAGGCTGTCTTATCCGCCATTACTGTGGAAGAGGCGGAACGGATCAGAGCGGCTGTTTTTCAGCAAAAAGCGGAGCAAGAAGAACGAGGGGAGACCGAAGCGGAGCAGGAGCCGATGCGCGGGGAAGATGTGCAATCCGTTTACCGACTGTCTGTAGGTGAGCTGCTTATGGCCGCCTCAACATCCGGGGGAATCGGTGTCATCATCTCAGCGGTATTCGCCCTCTTTTCTCAGATTGATGAAGTACTTCCGATGGACTGGCTCTATGACAGGTTCTCCTTTCTCAAGCATGCGAGCATCGGTATATACGCCGTGATCATTTTCATAGGATTGTTTATCGCCTGGCTGTTAAGCATCGCCGGTATGATGATCAAGCATGCCAACTTTAAGATAGAAAAAAAGGAACACGAATTGGTCATTACCAGAGGAATTATTGAAAAACATCAAGTGACAATCCCGCTCCGTAAAATCCAAGCCATTAAAATGAAAGAAAATGTGATCAGGCAATTATTCGGATACGCGACGGTTGCGATTGTCAGCGCCGGCAGTGCGGGGAATGAGAAAGAAGGAGCACAGACGATTCTGTTTCCGATCATCCGCAAATCAAAGCTCGGAGTGATGCTGAACGGTTTCACACCGGATTACGTGCTGGAAGAAAACCGAAATCATTTGCCGAAAAGGGCGCTGCGCCGGTATTTATTCCGATCCATAATCTTCTCGGTTTTCGTGATCATCCCGCTTTGTATTCTGTTTAAACCGTGGGGATATGCATCGCTCCTTGTGCTTCCCGTCGAACTGGTGCTTGGATATGCCTCGTTTAGGACAGCGTCATGGTGCATAAACGGCGGCAGGCTTCAGATTACCACGAGGCTGGTCGGGAAGACGACCACGATTATGCTGAGAAGAAGAATGCAGATGTTTGAAGTCAGCCGCTCCTTTCTGCAAAAAAGAAGGCGGCTCGCATCTGTGGCTACCGCAGTGAAATCAGCTCACCACATGGAGCATGTCATGCTGAAGGATGTCAGCGAGGAAGATGCCGAACGCATCGGGCGCTGGTATTCATATGAAAAAGCGGACGGTTAATACCGCCGCTTTTTTTGCTGCACGCATAAAAAGGAAAGCAAAAATCCGCCTGCCAGTCCGAACAAATGCGCCATAATGTTAATATTAGAGTTGATAAACGTCGACAGCACCGCGATGATAAGCAGGGTCATAATCATTTTCGACTGATCCCGGCCGATCAGCTCCTTGCGGAAAACAGTCAAAAACACATACACGCCGAAAAGTCCGAAGATCGCGCCGGATGCGCCGACATGCACATAATCAAGCGGTTCGGCAAGATACGTGCCGATATTGCCGATGATGCCCGATGCGATGTACACAATCAGAAAACGGACTTTTCCGAGCATCTGCTCAAGCGGGGGCGCGAATAAAAAGAGAGACATGGAGTTAAACAAAAGGTGAGTGAAATTCGCGTGTAAAAACATCGGTGTCACCAGCCGCCACCATTCTCCCGAGGAAACGCCGTAATTATAGCCGGTCACAGCATCTGACCACATCATGACGGAATGAAGCGGCATACTGAAAAACAGCCACAAGAACGCCTGCAGCGCCAAGATACAGCTGACGGCCGGATAACGTCTGATAAAAGTCTGGAAATTTTCCGTTCGTATAAACATCGCAAGCCCCTTTGCATCTGATTTGTTACATATATAGTAACACGTTTATGACATAAACCGTTTTTTAGTACGGACTTTTAGGAGGAATTCACATGATTTTCGGAATCGGAATCGACATCGTTGAACTGCACAGAATTGAAAACATGCTCAGCCGGCAGGCGAGGTTTCCGCAAAGAATATTGACGGAAGCTGAATACGCCCGTTTTACATTGCTGTCGGACAAAAGGAAAATTGAATTTCTCGCGGGAAGATTTGCGGTAAAAGAAGCCTTTTCGAAAGCATACGGCACAGGTATCGGCAAAGAGCTCAGCTTTCAGGATATTGAAACCGGAAACGACAAAGCGGGAAAGCCTGTGCTGGCCTGCGCCAAGCTTGACTGCGCGGCGGTTCACGTCTCCATTACCCATACAAAAGAATACGCCGCGGCACAGGTCGTGATTGAAAGGTTGTCACGCTAGTCTGCATATTAGCCGGAACCCCTTCATATATTTGATAGTGCATTAAGGGAGACAAGTTGTTTGAGGCTTTTATGGTACGCGTCCGTCCGTTCAGGGCGTACCGTTAAAGTCAAACAAGCGATTTCTTCCCTTTACATCAATTGAGAAGAAGGGGTTGAAAAAAGGTGAGAAAAAGCTTTGTTTTGCTTTTAACGGGACTGCTTGCCGTCCTTATTCTTTCGGCCTGCGGCCAAAAATCACAGGAAGATATCGTGAACGGTTTAGATAAGAAGGCGAAAGAATACACCTCGTACAAAGCGAAAGCCAAAATGACCATTGAAACGGGGAGTGATCCGCAAGTATACAATGTGGAAATCTGGCATAAAAAACCTTCCCTGTACCGGGTCTATCTGGAAAATCCGAAAAAAGACCAAAACCAAGTCATTTTACGGAACGCCAACGGAGTCTTTGTCCTCACGCCGTCGTTAAATAAGAGCTTCAGATTCCAAAGCGACTGGCCGAATAACAGCAGCCAAGTATATTTGTTTGAGTCACTTGTAAAAGACGTGCAGCATGACAAAGACGCCGTCTATTCCGCCAAAGATAAAAAGTACACGTTTGAAACAAAAACAAACTATCAGCACAACAAAATGCTGCCGACTCAGGAAATCACTTTCAACAAAAAGGACATGAGCCCGTCGCTCGTCAAAGTCATGGATACAGACCGGAAAGTGATGGTAAAAGTCGAATTCAAAAGCTTTGAATTCAACAAGCCGTTTGATAAAGACTCTTTTGACGAGAAGAAAAATATGACGCTTTCCCAGATGGACGTCGCCACAAGCGCCAAGCCGTCTGATTCATTTGCGGTCAAAACACCGCTTCAAGTGCCGGCCGGCGTCAAAAAGCTTGAAGAGAAAGATATTTCAACGGCGGACGGCAAACGGATCGTCATGACTTACGGCGGAGAAAAATCATTCACCCTTATTCAAGAAAAAGCCCATATCGCAAAAGCCGCCTCTGCCGTCACGTTGAAAGGCGAACCGGTTAATCTCGGCTTCACGGTTGCGGCATTATCTGATACGTCTTTAACGTGGACATATGACGGAGTGGATTATCTTCTTTCATCACAGGATCTTACAAAAGATGAAATGGTGGCCGCCGCCAAAAGCATGCAGGGACAGTCGTCAAAATAACGTCAAAAAAGAGGCCGCCGCTGTCGGTCTCTTTTTTGATTCCATTTCACTTTGCAGAATAATTTTAGTATGATAATAACAATATGAATTGAAAATAATGCTAGGAAGTGTATCGAATGAACACAGCATCCTTTTACAGAGAAACGTGGGCGGAAATCAACCTGTCCGCGATTAAAGAAAATGTCACGCATATGAAAAAACACATCGGGCAAAACGTCCATCTCATGGCGGTTGTAAAGGCGAACGCTTACGGCCACGGAGATTTGGAAGTTGGGAAAGCCGCGCTTGAAGCGGGTGCCTCTTGTCTTGCCGTAGCCATACTGGATGAAGCGATTTCATTGAGAAAACGGGGCATTACAGCGCCGATTCTCGTGCTTGGCGCCGTGCCGCCCGAATATGTACAAGCAGCTGCCGAGTATGACGTAACACTCACGGGGTATTCTGTTGAATGGCTTCAGGAAGCTGCGCGCCACCTCGGAAGTGCGACAGTGCCGTTTCATCTGAAAGTCGACACCGGCATGAACAGACTCGGAGTCAAAACGGAGGAAGAAATCCAAAGCGTGTTAAAAATCCTCAGCCAAAATCCCGGTTTAGTCTGTAAAGGCGTATTCACCCACTTTGCTACCGCGGATGAGAAAAACAGAGATTATTTCCTCTTCCAGTTTGACCGCTTTAAAACATTGATCGCTCCGCTTCCTTTAAAAGAATTGATGGTGCACTGCGCGAACAGCGCTGCCGGACTTCGTCTTAAAAAAGGCTTCTTTAACGCGGTTCGTTTCGGCATCAGTATGTACGGGCTTCGTCCTTCTGCTGACATCCAAAGCGAAATTCCGTTTCAATTAAAGCCGGCTTTTGCGCTGCACTCTGTTTTATCCCATGTGAAAAAGATCCGCAAAGGGGAAAGCGTCAGCTACGGCGCAACATATACGGCAGAGAAGGATCAATGGATCGGAACGGTTCCCATCGGCTATGCGGACGGGTGGCTCCGCAAGCTGAGCGGCACGTCTGTGCTGATCGGCGGCAAACGGATGAACATCGCGGGAAGAATCTGCATGGATCAATTGATGGTCGAATTAGATCAATCTTATCCGCCGGGCACCAAAGTCACCCTGATCGGCAGCCAGAAGGGAGAAACGATCACGATGGATGAAATCGCAGGGCGGCTTGAGACGATTAATTACGAGGTCCCTTGTACCATTAGTTCCCGCGTTCCCCGTATGTTTTTGGAAAATGAGAGTATAATGGAAGTAAGAAATCCTTTACTGCAAGATAATACAAACAAGTAGCCGTCATCCGGAAAAAGAGAATTTATAAAACAGCTTTGCTTGACGTTTGAATAATGGTATCATTATGTCTGGATGGATGTATTGGTCGTATCCGTAAGTTTGGTGGAGGTGTATGTTTTTTGTCTGAATCCAGCGCAAGAACCGAAATGAAAATCAGCTTGCCTGAAAACTTAGTAGCTGAATTGGATGGTGTAGCGATGCGGGAGAAACGAAGCAGAAACGAACTGATATCACAAGCAGTGAGAGCGTATGTCAGCGAACGGACAACTCGCCATAACCGTGATTTGATGAGACGCGGGTATATGGAAATGGCGAAAATCAACTTGAATATCTCTTCTGAGGCTCACTATGCTGAGTGCGAAGCAGAAACGACCGTTGAGCGCTTAGTCAGCGGAGGATAATCATTTTGATTGTAAAGCGCGGCGATGTTTATTTTGCTGATTTATCTCCTGTTGTTGGCTCAGAGCAAGGCGGCGTACGCCCGGTTTTAGTGATCCAAAATGATATCGGAAATCGCTTTAGCCCGACTGCTATTGTTGCAGCCATAACAGCCCAAATACAGAAAGCGAAATTACCAACCCACGTCGAAATTGATGCAAAACGCTACGGTTTTGAAAGAGATTCCGTTATTTTGCTGGAGCAAATTCGGACGATTGACAAGCAAAGATTAACGGATAAAATAACTCATCTGGATGATGAAATGATGGATAAGGTTGATGAAGCCCTGCAAATCAGTTTGGCACTCATTGATTTTTAGTCATATTTTGGTTGCTCATATAGAGCAACTTTTTTTGTTTTCGAAAAACATAAGCGCTATAATAAAGAGATAATCAAACAAAATTTGTTGTTTTGTGTCGGGAGGTCAGTGAAACCCATGTCGAATCAGAAAGTGTATCAGTTCATCATTGATCAGCATGATGAACTGCTTGATACTTGGACAGCCAAACTAAAAGAAGTAGGCAATCAGGAAGACTATCAGCTTACGAATCACATATGTGAAAATATTTGTAAAGACTATATAGACATTCTTTTATTATCGACTAAAAATGACGAGGCCACGGAAGAGCAGATCAGTGAACTCGCACTGCGCGCCGTTCAGCTCGGCCTGTCACTGAAACTTCTTTCAGCCACCCTGTCAGAGTTTTGGAAACTGCTTTACGAAACGATGGTCGACCTTAATATGGCCGATCAGGACAGAGCAGATTTGATTTTGGAAATAGACAGCTTTTTCAATCCGATCAACACGGAAATCTTAAATCAGTATTCTATCTCCTGGGAAAAAACGGTTACTTTGCAAAAAATCGCGCTTCAGGAATTGTCGGCTCCGCTGATCCCGGTATTTGAGCATGTAACGGTCATGCCGCTTGTCGGGACGATTGATACGGAGCGTGCAAAGCACATTATGGAAAATCTGTTAAACGGCGTCGTGAAGCACCGTTCACAGGTTGTATTAATTGATATCACGGGCGTGCCGGTCGTTGATACGATGGTGGCGCACCATATTATTCAGGCATCAGAAGCGGTGCGGCTTGTCGGCGCGAAATGCCTGCTCGTCGGAATCCGTCCGGAAATCGCGCAGACGATCGTTAATCTGGGAATTGATTTGTCGCAGGTTATTACGAAGAATACCCTTCAAAAAGGAATTCAAACAGCGCTTGAAATGACAAATCGAAAAATCGTTTCATTGGGGGAATAACATTGTGAGACATCCAAAAATCCCGATCCTGAAACTGTATAACTGCTTATTGGTATCCATCCAATGGGAACTTGACGATCAGACAGCTTTGCATTTTCAAGAAGATCTGCTGAACAAAATCTATGAAACCGGCGCAAACGGGGTCGTCATTGACCTGACATCCGTTGACATGATCGATTCATTTATCGCGAAAGTGCTCGGCGATGTCATCACCATGTCTAAATTGATGGGCGCAAAGGTCGTATTGACGGGAATTCAGCCGGCTGTGGCGGTCACATTGATTGAACTCGGAATCTCACTTGAGGAAATTGAAACGGCGCTCGATTTAGAGCAAGGGCTTGAGACATTGAAGCGGGAATTGGGGGAATAGCGATGAACGACCAATCCTGTGTGAAAATCATGACAGAATGGGATATCGTAGCCGCCAGACAGCTTGGCCGCAACGTTGCGAAGGAATTAGGCTTCGGTACGGTGGACCAGGCCAGAATCACGACGGCTATCTCAGAATTGGCCAGAAACATTTACTTATATGCAGGCAAAGGCCAGGTCAGCATAGAACAAGTAAACGACAGAGGGAAAAAAGGCCTTAAAATTATAGCAGAAGACAAAGGACCCGGAATCCCCGACATCCGTAAAGTGATGGAAGACGGCTTTTCAACGTCAGGCGGACTGGGAGCGGGACTTCCGGGCGTCAAAAGGCTGATGGACGAATTCAGCCTGCAATCTGTTGCAGAGGAAGGAACAGAGATTCAAGCCGTGAAATGGCTTCGGTAGGAGGTTAGAACGTGGATTTCAGGGAGGTTATAGAGCAGCGGTATCATCAGCTGCTTAGCCGATATATAGCCGAATTAACAGAAACATCTTTATATCAAGCCCAAAAATTCAGCCGAAAAACGATTGAACATCAGGTTCCTCCGGAGGAGATTATCAGTATCCACCGAAAAGTAGTAAAGGAACTGTATCCGGATCTGCCGGAAGATGTTTTTCATTCGCTGGATTTTTTAATAGAAGTCATGATTGGCTACGGGATGGCTTATCAGGAACATCAAAGTCTGAGAGATATCCAGCAGGAGCTTCGTTCAGAAATTGAAATTGCCGCAAATGTTCAGCAGACGCTGCTTGGCACAAAAATTCCTGAAGAAGAAGATCTGGATATCGGGGCAATCAGCGTCCCCGCCAAACAGATGAGCGGGGATTATTATCACTTTGTCAAAGACAAGGAATCGATTAACATCGCGATAGCCGATGTCATCGGAAAAGGAATACCCGCCGCATTGTGCATGTCGATGATCAAGTATGCCATGGACTCTCTTCCGGAGATCGGCATTCACCCCTCCCAAGTGCTGAAAAATCTTAACCGCGTTGTAGAACAGAACGTGGACTCAAGCATGTTTATCACTATGTTTTACGCAAACTACAATACGAAAAATCACCAATTTACATATGCCTCTGCGGGGCATGAACCGGGCTTCTACTACTCTGAAAAAGAAAAAAAGTTTTATGATCTGGAGGCAAAAGGATTGGTGCTGGGAATTTCTCAGGATTTTGATTACAGCCAATATGAACAGCACATGGACGAAGGAGACATGATCGTTCTTTTTTCTGACGGCGTCACCGAATGCCGTACCGAAAACGGTTTCTTAGAACGCAGCGACATTCAGCGCATGCTGGAAGAACATATGGACTGCTCCGCGCAGGATATGGTCAAAAACATTTACGACAGCCTGCTGAGACTCCAGGACTTTCAGCTTCATGACGATTTTACGTTAATTGTTTTGAAAAGAAAGGTTTAAAAAAACAGCAGCACGGGTAAAAAGCCATTAGCACGAGTAAGGATAACTTTCAGAGGTGATACGATGAATTTAACGGTAGATATGAAGGAGAATCTTTCAGATATACAAATCAATATCGCTGGAGAAATCGATGTATACTCAGCTCCGGTGGTTCGTGAAAAGCTGATGCCCCTGGCAAACGAGGGGAAGGACATGAGAATCTGCTTAAAAGATGTAAATTATATGGACAGTACGGGTTTAGGCGTTTTTGTAGGCGTGTTTAAAACGGTGAGCAAGGAAGGCGGCTCTCTCAAGCTTGAGAATCTTTCCGACCGGCTCGTCCGTCTGTTTGAAATTACGGGGCTTAAGGACATCATCGACATTTCGGCAAAGTCAGAAGGTGGCGTGCAATGAGTACATCAGTTGATTATATAGAGATGAAAATTCCGGCCGAACCGGAATATGTAGGAATCGTCAGGCTTACGTTATCAGGGGTCGCAAGCAGAATGGGCTATACTTATGATGACATTGAAGATTTAAAAATCGCTGTCAGCGAAGCTTGTACAAACGCTGTCCAGCATGCATACAACGATGAAAATAAGGGAGAAGTATCCGTGCGGTTCGGTGTGTTTGAGGATCGGCTGGAGGTTATTGTCGCCGATCAGGGAGACAGCTTTGATTTTGATCAGAAGCAGCAGGATCTCGGGCCGTACACACCTTCGCACACAGTCGATCAATTGTCAGAAGGAGGGCTCGGTCTGTATTTAATGGAAACGCTCATGGATGAAGTCAAAGTTCAAAGCAACTCTGGCGTAACCGTGGCGATGACAAAGTATTTAAATGGGGAGCGAGTTGATCATGGCACAACCATCAAAAACTACGAAACTAACTAAAGATGAAGTTGATCGGCTCATACGCGACTTTCAAACACATGATAATAAAGAAGCTCAGGAAACACTCGTCGAGGTGTATACCAATCTCGTCGAAATGCTGGCAAAGAAATATTCAAAAGGAAAAAGCTTTCATGAAGACCTCCGCCAGGTCGGGATGATCGGACTTCTCGGAGCCATTAAACGGTATGATCCCGAGGTCGGCAAATCCTTTGAAGCATTTGCGATTCCGACCATCATCGGCGAGATCAAACGCTTCCTCAGAGATAAAACATGGAGCGTACACGTCCCGAGACGGATTAAAGAACTCGGGCCGCGCATTAAAATGGCGGTGGATCAGCTGACGACAGAGACGCAGCGGTCGCCGAAAGTCGAAGAAATCGCAGCCTTTCTCGATGTGTCAGAAGAGGAAGTGCTTGAAACGATGGAGATGGGAAAAAGCTATCAGGCGCTGTCTGTCGATCACAGCATCGAAGCGGATGCGGACGGAAGCACCGTCACGATTTTAGATATCGTCGGGTCGCAGGAGGAAGGATACGAACGCGTCAACCAGCAGATGATGATCAAAAGCGTGCTTCATGTGCTGTCCGACCGCGAAAAACAAATTATCGATCTAACATTTGTGCAAAATAAAAGCCAAAAAGAAACAGGGGACATTCTCGGAATATCTCAAATGCACGTCTCGCGCCTGCAGCGGAAAGCGGTGAAAAAACTGAGAGAGGCCTTGATTGGAGATCCCTCCATGGAGCTAATGTAATGATTCAGGTTGAAGAAAATGAACATGTTCAAACTCTTGTATACCAATTAAATAAAGAAGGCAAGTCCATATGCGGCGACAGCTTTTTTATGAAGGCGAATGAAGAAGAATTAGTTTGCGCGGTAGCGGACGGTCTCGGCAGCGGATCTCTTGCCAACGAATCCTCGTCAGCCATTAAAGACATCGTGGAAACGTATGCGGATGAGGATGTGGAAAGCATCATTGAGCGCTGCAATCAAGCGATGAAAAACAAAAGAGGGGCGACTGCCTCCATCTTAAAAATCAATTTCATCAAAAGGGAATTGACATACTGCTCGATCGGCAATGTCCGTTTCTTCCTGCACTCCCCATCAGGCGAAGTCTTTCATCCGCTGCCGATTTCGGGTTACCTCTCAGGCAAACCGCAAAGATACAAAACGTATACGTCATCATACGAAAAAGGGGCGAGGTTCATCATCTACACGGATGGGCTTGAGGTTCCGCATATCCGCACCTGCTTAAAGCAGGGACACTCAATAGAAGATATATCAAAATCACTTCATCCGTACACAACATCCAGACGTGATGATTTGACCTATATTCTAGGGCAGCTTTTATCGTAAGGCTGCTTTTTTTATGTTCCGCCGTTTTTTGATACACTAGAGAAAGAATGAAGAGATGGAGGCTTTTGTGATATGGAAACGTTAGCCCTTTTGAAAAAACAAATCGCTGAAGAAACAGCGTTATCCCAAAAACATGTCGAAAGTGTCATCCGCCTGCTGGAAGACGGCAATACCGTCCCGTTTATTGCGCGGTACCGAAAAGAGCAGACCGGCTCAATGGACGAGGTGCAGATTCAGGCAATCTCCGAGCGGTGGCAATACATACAAAACCTGACGCAGCGGAAGGAAGAAGTCATCAGATTGATCTCTGAGCAGGACAAGCTGACGGAAGGGCTGAAGCAAAAAATCGAACAAGCGGTCAAGCTTCAGGAAGTCGAGGATTTATACCGTCCCTTCAAACAAAAACGGAAAACAAAAGCCACCGTCGCCAAAAGCAAAGGCCTTGAACCGCTTGCGGACTATATTCTTTCTCTCCCGAAAGAAAACCGCCTTCACGACATCGCTGATCAATATATCAGTGCAGAAAAAGAAGTCGCTTCAAGAGAGGAAGCCATTGAAGGCGCGAAGCACATCATAGCCGAACAAATCTCGGATGATCCTCATTTCAGAAAGTGGATCCGCCAGGAAACGTATAAAAAAGGAATTCTCACTTCCGCGGCAGGCAAGTCAGCCGCAGATGACGAGAAAAACGTCTATGAAATGTACTACGAGTACGAAGAGCCGATTCAAAAGGTCGTTCCTCACAGAGTGCTTGCGATGAACCGCGGTGAAAAAGAAGGCATTTTAAAGATTGCGATCGAACCGCCCGCCGATCAGATAAAAGCTTATTTAGAAAAGCAAATCATCAAACATCGTGAAACGCCTGTGAAAGAAACGCTGAAAGAAGCCATTGAGGACAGTTACAAACGTCTGATCCAGCCGGCTATTGAGCGCGATATCCGCAAAGAGCTGTCAGAAAAAGCAGACGCGCAGGCGATTCATATTTTCGCTGAAAACCTGCGTAAGCTCCTGCTGCAGCCGCCGATGAAGGGGAAAGTTGTGCTCGGCGTCGATCCGGCCTTCCGTACGGGGTGCAAACTGGCAGTCGTTGATGAGACGGGAAAAGTGCTGAAAATCGACGTCATTTACCCGCACGCTCCCGTAAAAAAGACAGCGGAAGCCCGGAAAAAAATCAAAGAATTGCTGGACCGGTACGAAGTCGAGGTTGTGGCGATCGGAAACGGCACGGCATCAAGAGAGACAGAGCAATTCGTCGTTGATGTGCTGAAAGAAACAGAACGTGACATTTATTATGTCATCGTCAACGAGGCCGGAGCAAGCGTGTATTCCGCGTCAGAAATCGCCCGTGAAGAATTTCCGGATTTTCAGGTCGAAGAGCGCAGCGCCGTCTCCATCGCGCGGAGGTTGCAGGACCCGCTGGCCGAGCTTGTAAAAATTGATCCTAAATCCGTCGGCGTCGGGCAATACCAGCATGATGTCAGCCAAAAGCATTTAAATGAATCACTCCGTTTTGTCGTGGAGACCGTCGTCAACCAAGTCGGGGTGAATGTCAATACAGCATCAGCCGCGCTGCTTCAATATGTAGCCGGGTTATCCAAAACCGTTGCCGGTAATATCGTTAAAAAAAGGGAAGAGCTCGGCAAATTCACAAACCGCAAAGAGCTGAAAGAAATCCCGCGTCTCGGCGCAAAAACATATGAACAGTGCATCGGCTTTTTGAGAGTGCCCGGGGGACGGGAGCCGCTCGACCGCACCGGGATACACCCGGAAAGCTATAAAGAGACAAAGGCGCTGCTCAAAAAACTGCAGCTCACTGCGGATCAGATCGGAAGCGCGGACGTAAAAGAGAAAATAAGCGCATTGCCGCTGTCTGAAACGGCTGAAGAGCTCGGTATAGGGGAAATTACGCTTGCGGATATTTGCGGGCAGCTGACAAGGCCGGAGCGCGATCCTCGTGACGAAGTGCCGAAGCCTTTGCTGAAAAAAGACGTTCTGCAGCTTGAGGATTTAAAGGAAGGAATGGAATTGCAGGGCACCGTCCGCAACGTTGTAGACTTCGGCGCTTTCGTCGATATCGGCGTCAAGCAGGACGGGCTTGTGCACATCTCAAAACTGAGCAATCAATTCGTCAAACATCCTCTCGACGTCGTATCGGTCGGAGACATCGTCACCGTATGGGTCGAAGGGGTGGACGTGCAAAAAGGCAGAGTGTCGCTGTCTATGGTAAAATAAAAGCACTGCTTACGAGCAGTGTTTTTTTCTGTAGAAATACCAGCACTGATTCAGCAGTTTGATTTGGTAATTGTCTTTTTCTAAAAACGCTTTTTGCATTTGTTTCATCAGCCAATTCGGCATGGCTCATTCCTCCTCAGCTTTTAGTTAGAGGTCGGTTTTAACTCATTGTATGCGAACGGTGAATTGTCCCGTTCAATGTTTTTAAAGCGGGGTGCACTTATGGATAACGAACAACTTCAAAAGCTGACGGAAGACATCTCTGCACAGGATTTCGGAAAACCGTTCCGTCACCGGGCCTTCTTCAATGATCGGCTGAAAACGACAGGCGGCCGGTACATGCTGTCTTCCCATAACATCGAATTAAACCGAAAATATCTGCTCGAACACGGCCGGAGCGAGCTGGAAGGCATCATCAAACACGAGCTGTGCCATTACCATCTTCACCTTGAAGGAAAAGGGTACAAGCACAGAGACAAAGACTTCAGAGACCTGCTTCAGAAAGTCGGAGCGCCGAGATTCTGCACGCCGCTGCAAACAAAAAAGACACAAAAGAAAACATATATGTATAGATGCGCGGCCTGCGGCCAACAGTATATAAAGAAGCGGGCAATGAATCCGGAAAGATATGCCTGCGGAAAGTGCAGAGGAAAAATCAAAAGAATTTTTTAAAAAGGCTTGACTCATTTTAATGTTCTATGTTAAATTATAAAAGTCGTTGAGAGACAACGACACTTTCTCAAAAAAATAAATGTTGCTTCTTGACACAATATGTCGCATCATTTATAATGAAGAAAGTCTGATTATTCCACAGTAGCTCAGTGGTAGAGCTATCGGCTGTTAACCGATCGGTCGCAGGTTCGAATCCTGCCTGTGGAGCCATATGGAGAAGTACTCAAGTGGCTGAAGAGGCGCCCCTGCTAAGGGTGTAGGTCGCGTAAGCGGCGCGAGGGTTCAAATCCCTCCTTCTCCGCCAGATAAGTTCTCAACCAGACGGCCCGTTGGTCAAGCGGTTAAGACACCGCCCTTTCACGGCGGTAACACGGGTTCGAATCCCGTACGGGTCACCATTTACCTTCGTTGGGCTATAGCCAAGCGGTAAGGCAACGGACTTTGACTCCGTCATGCGTTGGTTCGAATCCAGCTAGCCCAGCCATTTTATTTAAAAATTTTGAATCACTTTTAGAGCGAGCCATTAGCTCAGTTGGTAGAGCATCTGACTTTTAATCAGAGGGTCGAAGGTTCGAGTCCTTCATGGCTCACCACTTGTCACGCGGGTGTGGCGGAATTGGCAGACGCGCTAGACTTAGGATCTAGTGTCTTACGACGTGGGGGTTCGAGTCCCTTCACCCGCACTTTCTTTTCAAAGTGCTGATCATCATCACTAGCTTATATGCTTAGTGGAAAGACAGCTTCATAGCACGCGGTCGTGGCGGAATGGCAGACGCGCTAGGTTGAGGGCCTAGTGGGTGAATAACCCGTGGAGGTTCAAGTCCTCTCGGCCGCATCTCAATGATACCAAGGGTTTAACCACCTTTGGTATTATTTTTTTATGTATAAAATGCAACCCTGTAGAAAATTTTATCATTTACTAGAATTGGAGACCACTGGTTAGGTCGGATAAAAAGTGTTGTTGGGCAAGCTATCTGGATGTAATTTATATTGGTGAGTGGGTCGGAAAACCCAACCTCTATCTTAAATATTTCCCATTTAAAAAGAAGAGTAGGCAAGTTGCTACTCTTCATCTTTTTATCCACTATCTTGTGCTATTTGTGAGATGGCAGCTGAACAATGCCCTAAAGGGATTTTTCAGCAGGAAATTCTTGTTTTGATGGATAAAATAAGAAAATGCGTGGATACTAACCATGAAAAAGATTTGTTTGTCAGTGACGCCTCCAGTAAGAATTGAATATTCTTTATTCTCATCAAAGAATTTTTTCACTCTAGAGTAATTCACATTTAGCCTCACACACATTTGATTTTGGTTTGCAATTCATCGATCTTATTGAGTTCGTAGTCATAATCACAGTTTTCTTCTAAAACAGAAATCATAGTTTCAAAGAAACCTTTTGCATTTTTTAAGAGTGTTTCAAAAAAATCAAGTTTCGGCAGTAATACTTTTTGTTTTTCATCAATTTCAAATAACAACATATCATTCGATATTGATTTCATTTTCAATAGAAGTGGTTGATCTGGAAAATAAAGTTTCACTTTCTTCTGTTTCAATAGCTTCTTCAATTAAATTCAAAAAATAAGCCCATAATTGGTCAATCAAGTCCCACATTGTGACATCAAGTAATTCTTGTTCACCATATTTTAAAATAATCGCTCCTGATAAATAGTTTGGGTCTAACTGTGATTTCATGTTCTTAAGTTCCCCTGTATTGTTAAGTGGGACAAAGTAATCGTCAACATTCTTTTTTAAGACTGAAAGATCCTTTATCTTCTTATTTGGCTTGAGAATTAATGATTGTATATAAAACATTCTTACCTCTCCTATTTTTCCGGATAGAATTGACCGACTCTTCCTTTGTGAAAGCCTACAACATATTGCTGACCCTTATACGTTCCTCTAATTTGATAACTGAATTTTGTTCCTTTTTGTACTAACTCTTCACGGTTTTGTTTCATGATTGATTCTATCGCATCTGCAACATCGAACTAACAGTCATCTCTTTATTGAGAAAAGATTGACGAGACTTAACTGAACATCCCATAAACTAGGATGATGGCGCTCTAAAATATGCTTCATTCCACGTTTATCAATGAGAAATGATTGTCCTCCAAAAATGTATTTCCTGCTTTGAAAAGTCTCTAATTCGTTTACAACTTCATGCGGCTTTGCTTTTTTTATACCATGTGTAGCAGACTGGTTCTTAAAAACTTCAAGTGCAGAGTTTTTATAACTCTCCCCGTCAATTGTGTTGAAAGGAAAAGTTCCTGAACCGCCAGCCATTGCATATTGTTGTTCAAAAACATTTGGTATTTTAACGTATTCAATCCCTTTTTTTATTCCTGTTTTTGAAACTTCAAGTGTCTTAATTGCAGCAACTTTTGAACCGGCTTTTGCAACTTTGGATACTTTATCAATACCCTTTGGACCAACTATTGCAAGAACAACAGTGCTGCCGACATAGGACACCCATTTTGCCCTGCTGTAGCTATCTCCATTAATCATATCACGTTGGAAAGTGTCTTCTATGTCTTTTGCTATGATCTTATAAGTATCGATTGGATGTAAGACGGCGTTCACCGTTCCAGAAAGCGTTTCAATAGGGTGCATTGCAAGTTGATAGAGACCCATCACGGTATCTTTACCTGCTTCATACATTCCAACTGCAATACCTTTTCCGATTTCGGCTTTTTGTTGAAGTTCTTCGAGCTGGCGGAAATAAACTTTTTGGTCAGGCTCCAAATTCTCGTATCCAATTTTTTTAGCAATTTTTAAATACTCGTCAGGATCTGTTACATTTACAAGCTGTTTTTTCAAATCTTTAATTTCGCGTTTTTTAGCTTCCTCTTTTTTGATTTTTAAATAAGCTTTAGATTTCTTTTTGATATCGCCTTTTTTCTTATGTATGTCACTCTCACGATAAGCCTTGGCATTATAATGTATGGATGAAGCGTTTTTGCCCTTACCTTGTTGACTCCTGTAACTTTTAAAAGTCTGCTTTAATAAATTGTTCGTTAGGTTCAGTCATTGCATATTCAGTTTTTAAATTCTCGTCTGTATTGTCTATTTTCTCAATAGTCTTTTTCCGTTTGTTATCGGCGGAAGAGAGCTCTTCCTTAAAAGCCTCTGTTGAAAATAAATCAAGTGGAAGAATGTCATCAATATCACTCAGGATATCTTTCATAGCTTTCTTCTGCTCGGACATCATTGCTTGTGATTTTCTATATGCGTTTGCCAGTTCGTGTTCTAAGAAGGATTCTTCGATATATGCATCAGATAAGCTGGCATCTTCCAGAATACCGGTGATACTTGTAAAGAAAGCGATTTTCATATCAATGAAATCAATCCATTGATCAGCTACACCGGTGTGATGGTGAAAAAATGCTTTAATATTGTTTGCTCCCTTCCCAGAGAACTCACTATCATCAAGATCAGCAACAGCCTTAAATGCTTTTTTCAAATTAATCATTTGATTTTTCAACTCTTTATAATCGTTTGCTCGGTTTTCAGCTTCAGATAACAAAGACCTTGCTTCAAATACTTTCATTGGACAATCCTTTCAGTAAGTTTATATCTAAATATTACCATGGATAGGATGTGAAGTTCGAAAAAATTGTTGAAGAAGAGGTAATGAATTGAACGTAATGAGATTTCGAGAAGTGGGATTAAGGGGGTTTTTACTCACCAATTATTAACCATAATTCATTCAAACCTATAGAAATGATGTAATGTGGCGTTAGAAAGTGTAATGAAAACAAGCTTTCATAATCAGTGATACGGATTTACAATGTTGAGGGCTTAGTGAGGTTAAACTCGTGGAGGTTCGACTCCTCTAAACCGCATATACGAAATAATCCAAAAGACCAAACTCACAAGAGTATTGGTCTTTTTTGTTGATTGAAATTACAGATTTTCCACTATACCTTTTTCGGTTATTAATACTATTCTTGGTACTGGTGAAAAGACGATCTATATTATAGTGGCTAAAGTACTGAAAGCATCAGCAAATTGGGTTGATCTCAATCCATCTAAAGCCCCGCGTAATAACGCTGCAAATGGAGCAACGCCTTTTACAACGAGCTCTATTTTATCCTGAAATGATAGCTATTTTTTATCAAGTAAATTTATGATGCGTTTTCCTCGTCCACCTCCAGCTTCTAAGGAATGATGAGCTTTGGCAACATCAGATAAAAAATAAATGCTATCAATAACTGGTCTGACCTTGTTGGAATCTACATAAGATGCTAATTCTTTTAGAAGTTCATTTTTGGGATTTGCGCTGAATGTGCGAACTCTACGAGAACCGAAAGTAGTTGAAGCTAATATATATATTAAGGACGAAAACTACTTTATCATCTAATCCTGTAGACATACAATAATTATTAAGGAAGAAATAAAGTAAAGGCTCAGACCCATGGAAAGACAATGAGTTTGAGCTTTGTTTACCCAATACGAAACTACGGGGCAGGAACCACATTTTTATTTGTACAATGCTTAAATGAAAAAGCATTTTCATACCACTACGACTGTGTAAGCTGAGTGGGGAGGGCACTGCTGGCACTCCTTGTATTTTGCTAATAACATAAAGTAAGTTATAAGAAGTAAAGGAATTCCTGTTGAAAATCCCTTTACTATCCCTTTAAGACATTGTTTCATCTTTAGCAACTGGTTGAGTTCTGATGAATAATCATACGATTTTTACAATCGTTCTCCCTCTTACTTGTCCTTCCAATATTTCAGGAAGAACGTTAGGAAGTTGATCTAAAGTAATTTCTTGTGAAATAAATTCCTCTAAATTAGATGGTTTAAAATCTGTTGCTACACGATGCCATGTTTTTAACCGTGTTTCCATTGGACAATATACAGAATCAATCCCAAGTAAATTAACACCTCTTAAGATGAATGGAAAAACAGTAGTTGGCAGTTTTGTTCCAGCTGTTAATCCGCTAACAGCAACGGAACCTCCATATTGAATTTGGCTTAAGATAGAGGCAAGAGGTTCCCCGCCTACAGGATCAACAGCTGCCGCCCATTTTTGTGACCCTAAGGCTTTAACCTTCCCTCCATAGGTCATATCCCGTGAAATAATTGTACTAGCTCCAAGTTTTCGTAAGTAATCATATTCTGATTCTTTACCTGTACTAGCTTCTACTTGATAACCTAAAGAGTTAAGGAATGAAACAGCAAAACTACCAACGCCACCTGTTGCTCCTGTTACCAGAACTTTTCCTTTTTCAGGAGATAGGTTATTTTCTTCTAGACGTTGAATAGATAGTGCTGCTGTGAAGCCAGCTGTTCCTACTATCATCGCTTCTTTGAGGGTCAAATTATCAGGTAAAGGTACAATCCAGTCTCCTGGGAGGCTTGCATATTCGCTAAAACCGCCAAAATGAGAAACACCTATATCATAACTTGTAGCAATCACCTTATCCCCCTCTTTAAAGCGAGGATCATTAGAAGAAATGACTATACCTGCTAAGTCTATACCCGGTATAAATGGGTACTTTCTTACGATTTTCCCATCGGGGATCCCTGCAAGCCCATCTTTGTAATTAATTCCAGAGTAGTGTACTTGGATGTGGACATCACTTTCTGGTAAAAACGCTGGAGAAACATTCTTTACTTTAATTGAAAATTCATCATCAACTTTGTTTACAACTAGAGCCCTGAATTCGTCTTTCATTTTATAAATCCTCCAATATGCTATCTTGATGTGAAACCTCTTTTAGTATACCCAATTATTCTGACCGGTCAAACTATTTTGTCTGGTCAGAATAATTTTGTGTGGATTTTATGAACTGTTGTATACTAATTGAAGGTTTAGCTTTCTGGAGGTTTATTATGAAGAAAAAAGCAGAAGAAAGAAAGAATCAAATATTAAGGGCAGCTTTCCAAGCTGTGTCAACACAAGGTTATAATTCAGTTACACTACAAAGTATTGCAGATCACGCAGGAGTTAGTAAGGGCGTCGTGCATTATTACTTTGATAATAAGGAAGATACCCTTTCTCAACTACTTGAGTGGATTACAAATAAAATTTATAAACATGAATTGAAAGCAGTGGATTCGGAATCTACGCCACTGGATAAGTTGAAAGCTTATGTAAATTCAATATTTGTCTCTCCCGAGGAAAATGAAAAGTTTTACAAGGTTTATTTAGATTTCTTGTCTCAGGCAACCCGAAATGAAACGTACAGGAAAATTAACCATAGCTTTTATCAACAGTGCTGGGGCATCACATCTAACATTATTATTTTTGGACAGGAAACAGGCGTATTTGACCAAAGTATAGATGTTGAAAAAGCTTCAAAAACAATGCGATCTATTGTAGATGGATTGCTCATTCAATGGCTAATGAGTGAAGATATAAATTCACATGAATATTATAAAGAGATTTGTTATCAGAGCTTTTTGAAGCATATAAAGCTCACTTAATTCTATTGGTTTATCTCCATTCTTTACGTAACAGAAAAAGACATAACGAATCTAAAAACAGAAAATGTCCCTTAATTAAGAAGCATCATTGTCACATGCAATGTCATAAAAATATTCAGTGGTTTACATTTATTGAGGGTACTTGAAGAATGAGGATACCAAATGAACAGGTTGGTATCTTTATCGTTTTAGCTCACCATTTTTTAACCATAATTCATATAAACGTATATAAATGATGGAAAATGAAAATAGGAAATGTAATGAAAACAAGCTTTCATAATCAGTGATACGGATTTACTATGTTGAGGGCCCAGCGGGTGAGTAACCCGTGGAGGTACAAGTCCTCTCGTCTGTAAAATAAGAAGATTGTTTTTCTTTTTTTATAAGAGACCATATAAATCGGCGATTAATGTAGTCTTTAATATGAGTATAACATTTGCGCTTTCTTATGCAAGAGAAGCACCAATAGGTACGGCATTGTTTTTACAAATTCAAACGCCGAGATGGAAAACGAAAAAACATAATATGACTTGTAATTTAAAGGCTTCTTGAAGCACAAAAAAGCTCTGACTAATTAATTTAGTCAGAGCTTTTTTTTATGAAGTATTCCCGAGTATCTGTCCTTGTTTTTTTAGGCAATACTACGTCCAATTCTTTATTTAACCATGCGAGCGTTTTATTACGAAGATAATTACGCATCTGTTCTTCTGCTTCAAGCATGACCAAGTTAATTGTACAAGAAGAATTGCTGGATTCACAGGAGTTGCATTTGTCTCGATAAAGCAGACCATTGCTTACAATATTTTTACATTGAAAAATGGGTTTTGGTCCTTCAACAGCCTCTATTACATCCCAAAAGGAAATATCTTCTGGGGATTTTGCTAACCTGTATCCTCCCTTTACACCGGGGACAGAATTTACAATACCAGCTTTAGATAATTTACCGAAAACTTTTGAAAGAAATGTTTCTGAAAGTCCTTGGAACTCTGCAAGGTCCCGAATCCCGACACTTTCCTTGGAGGGAACATCTATTAAATAAACCAGACAATGTAAAGCATATTCAACCCCAACACTGTACTGCATATAAACTCACCTGCTTTTGATTTTAAGGGTTATCACATTGTATCTTAGGAGTATTTTTGGTGATAGTCAATCATAAAACCCTTCTTTAGTATATTATTTGTTCCGTTTGACAAAATAAACTGCAGGGTTTATATTAAAGACCGAATTGATCGTCGATTAAATTAATCTTTAATATAAAATAAAAGGAGAGTTTTAAATGAGCAAAACACTTATCATTAATGCACATCCAAAAGTGGATGATACGTTGTCATATAGTTTACGGGTAATGAAACACTTTTTGGAAACTTACAAAGAATTAATTCCAGAGAGTGAAGAGCTTGAGCAGATTAACTTGTATAGTGATGAAGTGCCTATGGTTGATAAAACAGTTTTAAGCGCATGGGATAAGGCTGGAAAGGGCGAAGAACTGACAAGCGATGAACAAAAAGTAACAGAACGCATGACAGAAGTATTGAAACAATTCAAAAGTGCAAAAACGTATGTCATCGTTTTGCCTTTGCATAATTTCAATATTCCATCAAAATTAAAAGACTATATGGACAATATCATGATCGCACGCGAAACATTTAAATATACTGACACTGGGTCAGTGGGTCTGCTTAAAGATGGACGAAGAATGCTTGTCATACAAGCCAGCGGATCAATTTATACAAATGATGACTGGTATGAAGAAGTTGAATACTCTAATAAATATTTGAAATCAATGTTCAATTTCCTCGGTATTGAGGATTATCAAATTATCCGAGTGCAAGGAACAGCTTTACTAAGTCCGGAGGATGTTTTACAAAAAGCAAATAAAGAAGTTGAAGAAGCTGCTTCAAGATTAGCAGGTAAATAAGGTATAGCATGAAGATCATTGTTGCCGGGGGGACTGGAGTAATTGGTCGGTCCCTTCTTCCTAAATTAATACAAAACGGCCATCAAGTATTTGCATTGACCCGAGGTAATCGGTCGAACACGTTCCTCAAAAGAATAGGGGTAACTCCTGTAAAAGCAGATGCAATGGATCGAGATGCTGTTCTTAATGTTTTTAGGAAAATTCAACCTGAGGTTGTTGTCCATCAGCTTACCTCTTTAACAAGTTACAATCTTATAGAAAACGCGAGAATCAGAATTATAGGTACGAGAAATATTGTTGATGCGTGTCATGAAGTTGGAGTGAAGAGGATAATTGCTCAAAGTCTTTCTATGGCCTATGAACCCGGATTAATACCTGCCAATGAAGATGTCCCTTTAGATCTCGACGCACCGAATCCAAGGAAAGTAAATGTAATTGGAGTGGCATCATTAGAATCCGCAGTTGCTGAATTACCCGAGTATGTCATCCTGCGGTATGGGCTGCTTTACGGATCAGGTACATGGTATGAAAAAAACGGAATGATTGGTCGGCAGGTATTAAAAGGAGAAACTAAAGCCGATGATAGCATCACATCATTTTTACATGTGGAAGATGCAGCACAAGCCTCAGTTGAAGCATTAAACTGGCCGAATGGACCGGTTAATATTGTGGATGATGAACCAACCTCGGGAAAAGAATGGCTCACGCTATTTGCGAGCGAGATCGGAGCACCAAAACCAATATTTATAGATGGAAGTGAACGAGGAAAACGTGGGGCCTCAAATGGAAAAGCGAAAAGAGAATATGGTTGGAAGCCCACTTATCCATCTTGGCGTATTGGTTTTAAATTATTAGCCACTTAATAATTCAGAGCGAGTGTAACTTCATAATTAAAGCCTTGGATTTTTCATTAATATGGAATTTCTTCACAAAGGAGAGAGACTTAATATGTCGAAAATTTTATATATTACCGCTAATCCAAAATCAGTTGAAAATTCAGTTGGTCATAGGGTAGGACGTGCGTTTCTGGAATCTTATCGTGAATCTCATATAGGGGATGAAATTAGGACAATTAATTTATATGAAGATGAATTCCCAATAATCGATGAAGATATCCTTAATGGCTGGGACAAATTGCGGGATGAGGGTTCAGAGTTAAGGCAAGTAGAGAAGCATAAAATTAACGCACTCAATAATTTCACTGACAGGGTAGCAAGCGCTGATAAATTTGTATTTGTATCTCCTATGTGGAACTGGGGGATTCCTCCAAAATTGAAAGCTTTCATCGATTCCTTTGTTGTAGTAGGGAAAACATTTCACTACACTGAGAATGGACCGGTTGGTCATCTAAAAGGAAAAAAAGCTATTCACATTCAGGTGAGTGGTGGGGTTTACTCGCATGAACCTTTTGCGAAAATGGATTATAGCCACCCGTATTTAAAACATGTACTTAATATCATTGGTATACAGGATGTAGCAGTATTATATGTTGAAGGACATGAATTCAATCGACACGAAGCGAAAGAAATTATTCACAAAGGTATATCAGATGCGAGAAAGTTAGCAACAACTTTTTAATACAAATCAAATAAATATAAAAACATATTAAAGGGGAGAGAATTTGTAATGGCTACGAATATTAGAAAAGCTGAAGCTAAGGATATTGACCAATTAACTGAGATAATGTATGAATATATCGTTGATTTTTATCAGAGACCGAAACCTTCAATTGAAAAAGTTCACCAACTTTTTTATACACTTCTTAATCAAAAAGAAGGTATCCAATTTGTTGCAGAACAAAATGATAAGCTAGTTGGTTTTGCTACATTATATTTCACTTACAATACACTATTTGCACAAACAACAAGTGTACTAAATGATTTATACGTTTTGGAAGATGCGAGGGGGACAGATGCTGCGAATGGCCTCTTCAAAGCATGTGAAAAATTTTCTAAAGACAATGACTATGCTGATATGTTTTGGCTAACTGCTCATGATAATAAACGAGCTCAGCGTTTTTACGAAAAGATGGGTGGAACTCCTGAAAGATGGGTCCCTTACTCAATTCAATTTTAGTAAACGACATTAAAACATTGCAAGAATATGTATCAATGGGAATCTGAAAAAATGAAATTACGAGATTTAAATTAATGGTGGGAAGATGATGTGTTAACACATGGGCTGGGCTTATGGAACTGGAGATACTAAATTGCATGGAAAAGAACTGCTCTTAGCGATCTCCTTAGGCGCACAGGAATCTGATTATCAAGCAGGCGGAGAATATAATATCACGATCAGCGAGCTTATCAGACCGTTTCAAGTCACTGCTAACTATATAGGAATGCGTTTTCTTCCTGCCTTTACACAATATGGGACACTTCACCTTTCAAAAGAAGATGTTAAGAACAGTGCGGAGAAATTGGTTGACTATCTTAAAGCTGAGCATTGATCCGGTATTCGCGAGGGAAGCTGAAATAAATGATGTGAAACTAATTACAGCAGGGCGATGAGAGTGCATATTTCTTGATGAAATGCAGATTTCCTTGGTCTCTAATAGGTGCCCGGTTTGTGCTCAGAATTCATGAAAAATAATGAAAATAAGTATAAATAAAATAAACAGATGCTTTGAATAAAAGTTTGGCCCAGCGGGTGAATAATCCGTGGAGGTTCAAGTCCTCTCGGCCGCATCTCAATAATACCAAGGGTTTAACCACCTTTGGTATTTTTTTGTGCTTATTTTTAAATGATCTACTATCCACAAACTGCCCACTTACCTGGAGTAAGTCATCTGCAGTAGACGTCGCACAAATATTTTCATTATTTATAGATAGTTACTAATGCTTCAAACTCCAATTTGCAAAAGTAGAGAAAGTATTGCTAAGCATGGAGGAAAACAAAGATGCCTTGTTATATGATCAGCTATTAGAAATTAGACACGAGATAATAGGGTAGGGGCATAAGGGTACTGAAAAGGCTTAATCTTTTTTAAAAGGTTAAGCCTTTTTTTTGGCTATAAATGTAATCGGTGTCCAATTAGTTGCCCTGAATTCATGAAAAAGGATAAAATAGGTGTAAATAAGTTGTTATTTTAAAATTAGAATCAATTCTTTATCACAAAAGCAATAGTAACTAATCGGCGAAGAAAGGATAACAGTCAAATGAAAACATTAGTTATCGTTATACACCCTAATTTGGAAACGTCTGTTGTCAACAGAACCTGGATGAATCGTTTAAAGCAAGAGAATGACATTACGGTTCATGACCTGTACGGTGAATACCCTAATTTTATCATTGATGTAGAAAAAGAGCAGCAGCTCCTGTTAGATCATGAGCGTATCGTTTTTCAGTTCCCAATGTATTGGTACAGCAGTCCCGCGTTACTCAAACAATGGGAAGATGATGTGTTAACACATGGCTGGGCTTATGGAACTGGAGGTACTAAATTGCATGGAAAAGAACTGCTCTTAGCGATCTCCTTAGGCGCACAGGAATCTGATTATCAAGCAGGCGGAGAATATAATATCACGATCAGCGAGCTTATCAGACCGTTTCAAGTCACTGCTAACTATATAGGAATGCGTTTTCTTCCTGCCTTTACACAATATGGGACACTTCACCTTTCAAAAGAAGATGTTAAGAACAGTGCGGAGAAATTGGTTGACTATCTTAAAGCTGAGCATTGATCCGGTATTCGCGAGGGAAGCTGAAATAAATGATGTGAAACTAATTACAGCAGGGCGATGAGAGTGCATATTTCTTGATGAAATGCAGATTTCCTTGGTCTCTAATAGGTGCCCGGTTTGTGCTCAGAATTCATGAAAAATGATGAAAATAAGTATAAATAAAATAAACAGATGCTTTGAATAAAAGTTTTTTGTAACTCATGATAGGTTTTTACTAGGTTGAGGGCCCAGCGGGTGAATAACCAGTGGAGGTTCAAGTCCTCTCGGCCGTATCAATGATACCAAGGGTAATAGAGAGATCCTTGGTATTTTTTTGTGCTTATTTTTAAATGATCTACTGCCCACAATCTGCCCGCTTACCTAAAGTAAGTCATCTGCAGTAGACATCGCACAAATATTTTCATCATTATAGGAGTATTGCTAAGCAAGGAAGAAAACCAAGACTTCGAGGAGAATGTTTGCTGATGTTAAAAATTTTTCGATTGAAGTCGCTGATTATTTTCATGAACGAGGAAGCTTAATGCTCTCTAAGAAAATTAAAAAAGGAGAGATTATTGATGAAAATCAGCCGGTGTCTATTGGCTGCAGTGATTTTAGGTAGTGTGTTTTCAATAACTTATTTGCAAAGTGATCAAAATACTCAAACTATCTGGACAATACTTTGCTTGGTCTTATTTGTCGATAGTCGCCGTAACGAAAGCACTAAACAACACATTAAAGAGATTCTTTTGATAT
This sequence comes from Bacillus sp. JHAA, assembly GCF_036961585.1. NCBI lineage: Bacteria > Bacillati > Bacillota > Bacilli > Caryophanales > Bacillaceae > Bacillus > Bacillus sp. JHAA. The sequence continues at coordinate 347,334 of NZ_JBAMDE010000004.1, forward strand.
GACGGACACATATGACAGTTTGCGATTGTCAAAATTCAATTTTTAATCTTTGTTCAACTTACCAAGGTCAGTTAAAATTTTGTTAAAATTGTGATAAATGTATGAAAGGATTAAATGTTCATATCGAAACATTTGGATTACAGGGAAGGGGAAACAAATACATGTCGATTTACCATAAAGTAATTGGAGAGGGATACCCGATCGTTATGTTGCATGGTTGGACACTTGACCATCAGGTGATGTTAAATGCAATGGAACCGTTATTCGAGAAACGAAGCGGTTGGAAGAGAATATACATAGACTTACCGGGTATGGGACATTCTAAGCCGCAACCGTCTATTCAGAACTCTGATGATATTTTAGAAGCGATATTGCGTCTTTTGGACGAGATTATTCCTGGTCAACAGTTTATTGTGTGTGGTAATTCATATGGAGGGTACATTGCCAGAGGTATCGTTCGTTCACGTCAGGAAACAGTTCGTGGATTACTGCTGATGGCACCATTAACTATACCTGAATTCGATGAAAGGGTAGTACCGCAGAAGACTGTTCTAAAAAGAGACAGCGACTTGATATCACAATTGTCTTCAGAGGAGGCGGATGAATTTTGCTCTATGGGGATTGTGCAAGGTAAAACTGAATGGGAGAGGTTTCGAGATGAAATTTTACTTCCTTCTAAACAAACAAATTATGAATTCATAAACAACATTCGTCAAAATGGATATGGGTTTACCTTCGATATTTCATCTAAACTTGAGTATCCCACGCTAATTATCACAGGACGTCAGGACAATGTAGTCGGATACCACGATGCGTGGCGACTACTCGAAGATTACCCAAGGGCAACTTTTGCAGTACTTGATATGGCTGGTCACAACCTGCAAATCGAACAAACCGATGTATTTAATTCATTGGTTCATAACTGGTTAAACAGACTTAAGTTGGAAAATTTTCAGAAGGTATAACTTTTCATAAATATGAGTTTACTGTTACAATTACCAGTTAGTTAAACAAAATTGAGATAATGAATATTGGGATTTGCTAAAATTTTAGTTATTATTAGTCTTTATTGTCATTGGGGATAATTTAATCATTGAATTTCATGATGGAGAAGTAAAATTAAATGAAGGTGAAATGTTTGTCATTCCGAAAAATGTTGAACATAAACCTTATGCAGAATCAGAGTGTGAAATTTTGCTTGCAGAACCTAAAGGTGTTGTGAATACCGGGCAAGAAATAACTGATCAAACAGCTGAAAATGATATCTGGATTTAGCTGTAAGAAATAGCCGATCAAAAATAAATCCATTACCTAAGAAATGTTTCTTTATTTCCAGCTGGATTTAAAAAATAATTTTGTTAGGTGTCATGCAATAAATTCAATTGTCGGTGATTGGCCTGTTTAAATGCATCCATTATTTCATACCCGGTGCTACTTATTTCTGTTGTAGTCTGCATACTGATTAATAGGTAAAGAAAGTCGAAAAGGTATACGAAATTCTTCATACAAATTAAAGTTTTGAATGAAAGAGCAGGATTACTCCTGCTCTTTTTCTTTCTAATTGGGCTGGATTAAACACAGACGGTTATTCCTTGGGAAAAACAAAAAAATTTCTTCTATCCATTGACTAGCTGGGCTTTAGCCGGGTTTCTATCACCCTGTTGGGCTTGTCAGATTTTAAAAAGGTATGCTACGTTTATAGTGTTTTGTTTCACCTGATTGTGGGGTAATAAAGATAGAATCAGTAAATAATTCTTAGGAACGACCTCGATCTTATAATAAACATATTGGAAGCCGTAATGGAAGAACTAAAATAAACGTTTAGGATACTTTGGAGAAATAAAAGTTTGTTTTCGAATGTGATAATATTCACAATAGAGCTGTATTAAGGGGGGAATCATTTCTCCAAATAGTCTGCAGAGAATGCCAACCACAGCCCAAGGATATATCACTAACCGCTTTGGCTGGTATTATCTGTTGGATGTTTCTCTTTTTGTTGCTTTTTGTATTATTTTTAGTCCAATCGGCAAAAATAAGTTAAGGAAACCAGCGAAAAAACTGAATTTCATCCTTCTTTCCTGGTTTACAATGTTATTTGGCGCTGATATGGATATTAGTCTAGTCTTTTAAAGTACAGTTGAACCTATCATCCACTATGCCGTTAGCTCTCCATCAGGTGAAACAGAAACCCCCAGACTTTTAGAGAAGCATTACGCTATACATTCTGGGACTGCATGCTTGGACCGTTTATGCGCTTGTATAATGTGGATTTGATAATTAAGGAGTCGATATTATTAAATGAAGTTTAACAAGAAAAAAATTAACGTTGTAGACATTCAAAAAGCGAAGAAAAGCGTGTTTGCTACAGGGATAGGAAACGCGATGGAATGGTTTGATTTTGCTTTATATTCTTATTTGGCAGTTATTATTAGTAAAAACTTTTTCAGTCCAGTACAAAACGATGAATTAAAGTTAATATTTACTTTTGCTACATTTGCAATTGCCTTCTTACTTAGACCGGTAGGCGGAATTATTTTTGGTAAAATGGGTGATAAATTTGGTCGGAAAATAGTATTAACAATTACTATTTTAATGATGGCTTTATCTACTTTAATAATTGGTGTGCTTCCTACCTATGATCAGATTGGTGTATGGGCCCCTATATTATTACTATTAGCTCGTATTCTGCAAGGTTTTTCTGTGGGTGGAGAGTACGCTGGTGCAATGGTATATATCGCAGAATCTTCTCCAGATAATAAGCGTATAAGGTTAGGCAGCGGTTTAGAAATCGGCACATTATCTGGTTATATAGTAGCTTCTGTTTTAGTTACAGTACTTTTCTGGACTTTATCTGATGTTCAAATGAATAGTTGGGGATGGAGAATTCCTTTCTTCTTAAGTATTCCAATAGGATTATTTGGTTTATATTTGAGAAGTCATTTAGATGAATCACCAATTTTTGAAAATGACATCTCTGAAAGCCAAGAACAACAACCAGGTTTATTAGAAGTCATTAAAACATATAAAAAAGATATCTTTTTATGTATCGTATTTGTGGCATTTTTCAATATAACCAATTACCTATTGTTAGGTTATATGCCTTCTTATTTAGATGAGAACCTTGGTATAAGTGATAATATAAGTACACCGGTTACAGCAATTGTATTGATTATTATGGTACCGTTCGCTTTAACTTTCGGTAAACTAGGAGATAAATTAGGAAATAAAAAAGTTATATCAATTGGATTAGTATTAGGAATTGTATTTTCGATTATCTCTTTTCAATTTCTTAATATGGGGAATATAACATTCTTATTTATAGGACTTTTAATGTTAGGTATTGTATTATCTGTATACGAAGGCACTATGCCAGGATCTTTACCTACGTTGTTCCATACTGACATTAGATATCGTACATTATCCTGGACATTCAACTTATCAGTTTCTATTTTTGGTGGAACAACACCTTTAGTTGCTTCTTGGTTAACCCATGTGACAAGAAACAATTTGGCGCCGGGTTTCTATTTATTAGCAGTTAGTTTAATTGGCTTAATAGTTGTGTTAACCTTATTTAAAGATACTTCAGGTAAATCTTTAAAAGGTTCTTACCCAACAGTTGCTTCTAAAGCTGAGTTTCAAGAAGCTGTTGAAAATCCAAAAGATGCACTGTGGTGGAAAATGGAACAAACAGAGAAGGAATGAAAAAAACATCCATTTAATTGACCGACTACTCGAAATACAGACTCAGAATAAGCTGGGATTATCCGAGCAGCAATGACTGCAGCTCTTTTATATTCTGGAGGGCTTACTGCTTTGCAAAAGCAGCGTTGCTATTCTCGATCGTCATTATTTTATTGGTTGTGTCCTAATAATAAAACATTGACGCAAGAACGAAGAGAAATTAAAAGGTCCGAGCAATACAGCAAAATAAGAGCAAGAAGCTTTGTTATGCCAGTTCTTCTCCCGAAGGAGAGCTGGCTTTTTATTTTCTATATGGGGTCCAAAGCAGAAAACGAGAACTTGTACGCTAATCACAGTATTTGGTTCTTCTTGTTTTATGGGAGAAGGAAAAAATATCTGTTAAAGGTTTAGGCGAAGAATTATATCTAGACTCCGGAACATTAACTCCAGTTTTAAAACGACTTGAGGAGCGAGGTCTTATTATAAGAGAGCGTTCAAAAGAGGATGAACGAAGTGTAATTATTACGTTAACAACTGAAGGGAATGAGTTTAAAGAAAAAGTCACATTGATTCCTAATGCAGTATTTGATAAAACCGATTGTAATGAAGAAGAAATTAAAAGTTATAACAAGGAAATTCGTAATTTACTTAACATGCTGACAACTGAGCAATAGTTTTATGAATATAGATGGGCGGGCCCAGCGGGTGAATAACCCGTGGAGGTTCAAGTCCTCTCGGCCGCATCAATGATACCAAGGGTTTTGACACCCTTGGTATTTTTTGTTTATAAAAATTCACCTGTTACTGTCCACTTACTTATAGTAGGTCGTATGATTTGTCAGTCACCTTCATCCTTCTGCTGACTGCGTGCGGCGGCAGTAAATATGATAATGCAATTAATGAAGTGATGAAGCAGGAGAAGAAAGTCAGAAAAGAAATGCGAGCAGATTCAGATGAGCACAAAAGAGATAACGCCATAATTCGTGTATATGATGACGGGAAATATATTCAACTTGCGTTTTATCAGCCAGAAGAAAGTTCTCGTAGGCTGACTGCTTATTCTTATTATGAGAAGCTTGGAGATTCTTATGAGGAAATGGCACATATGCCGGGTGATGGTGATGGCGACCGCCTTGGTCTGTATAAGAAAACACCTGATTATAAAGAGGTTAAAGGCAAGGAAACAAAAACAATGTGCTTGTTCATTCCTGATAGGGGAACAATTGTTTTACCGTTAAGTTGTTGTGTGAGAGCCAGTATGTTAAAATGCTACGTAGATTTAATAATAAAGTTTAGATTCAAGGAGATTTATTTATGAAATTGGATGAATTCACCATCGGGCAGGTTTTTCAAACTAAATCTTTTGAATTAACAAAAGAGAATATAATGAATTTTGCAGAAGTGTATGACCCACAATACATGCATTTAAATGAAGAAAAAGCAAAAATGGGCAGATTTAATGGAATTATTGCTTCTGGAATACAAACGTTATCTATTACTTTTAAGCTTTGGATTGAAGAAGGGCGTCATGAAGACGATATTATTGCTGGGACAGGAATGAATAATATAAAATTCCTAGCACCCGTTTACCCTAATGATAAACTGCACACTATTGTTAAGGTTATTGATAAAAAACCAAATAAAAGCCAGACGGGGATACTTACTGTATTGTTATCTACCTATAATCAGAAAGAGGAAAAAGTGTTTGAAGGTGAGTTATCAGTATTAATTAAACGCTAAATGACCTTTGCGGCATATCATCGTCACCTTTCATTTTTTATAGATGTCTGGATGAAGTGAGCAATCATCTTAATTAATTGAGTGGACTTTGTGTTTGCTCTTTTTTTATTTGTTCAACCTATGTCAAGAAACAAAGGACTAACAATAACGAAAAAATCATCTCGTAAATACGAATTTAAAAATAGCTGCCTTGAGGTTTTTGCATATTCCTCTGTATCATTGCACCGGGTGAATATCTATAATGAGCGTTCTATCCTTCGATGTTATGTTTCCTTTTTACTTTTTGGTTTTGTCAGTTCAAAGCTGTACTTTACCATGTCATGGATTTGGTGCTCTGGGAGTCCCTCATCTAAGGTAAGAGTATTCCAATGCTCCTTGTTCATATGGTATCCGGGCTTGATTTCTTCAAAAAGACCACGTAGAAAATCAGCCCTTTCAGGTTCGCATTTAAGGTTGACACATAAGTGTTCGTCGCGAGTGAAGATAAGTGCAAATATTTTCTTATTCCCTTTGTGACGAATTGCAGTCCAACCATCTCCGAAAGGATGGTCTTCATAAGAGTTTGGAAAGGTTAGGCAGTAATCTTTAATTTCATCATAATTCATTATCAATTCACTCCATACCTCATTATTTTTATATACAGAACATATTCGTTCAAACTAAGATTTGCGGTTTCTTTTATACCAATCCGAGATTTCCTCAAATCTTTGTTTGAACTTAGCTTCTGAACCTTGAGTTGTTGGATAGTAATACTCAACGCCCTATTAAAGAATCTGGCATCGTCTGCATTGTCGTTAATTTTTCCTTTTTATCATGAGCATATTTATATCCCTTACCGTAATCTAAATCTTTCATCAAAAGGAGCAGACTTTATGTCTGCTCTTTTTTTGTTCATGAAAAAGCCATTTTTTTATCCCCAGTCTGATAAAAGATTTTCTGTGAAATCATTTAACAATTATTGGTCAACTTTTCTTTTTCAATAATATCCTTTACCACATCCTCAATTGTGATATGCCCAAGAGCTTTTTCCAAGGCAGATTGGGCGATTTCAAATATTGGACCAATTGTACTTTGAATGTTCCGGCCTACAGGACATTGAGGATTGGGATTTTCATGTATACTAAACAATTCTTTATCTTGAACAACATTAACTGCTCTATAAACATCAAGTAAGGTGATTTCAGTTAGATCCTTCGCTAATTCAGCTCCGGCAATACCTGGCCGAACATTTACTAAACCTGCTTTTTTCAGCATCCCCATAATTTTTCTTATGAAGGCGGGATTTGTATTTACACTTCCAGCTAAAAATTCAGAAGTGCTAATTCCGTCTTCATTTATTTCAATAAGAGCCAATATATGAATTCCTACAGCAAAACGGCTGCTAATAGACATGATTTCTTCACCATCCTCATTACTTTACACTCTTTATAGTACACTTGTAACTGAATGTATTACAAGTTCTTTTACTCTAATATGCTCAATTAACAAGATGATAAAAGTATTGACAAATAAATGAGGTGTAACTAAAATTATTACATGTAATCAATATGGTTACATTTAAAATTTTGAATTATTAGGAGGACTTTAAATTGAAAATTGGAATCATTGGTGCAACCGGAAAAGCTGGAAGTCTTATCTTGAAAGAAGCGGTAAGCAGGGGACATGAAGTAACTGCAATTGTAAGAGATGCTGCAAAACTTAAAGAGGAAAAGATTGCAGTCATTGAAAAAAATATAATTGATCTTACATCGGATGATCTAAAAAAGTTAGATGTAATAGTTAATGCCTTCGGTGCTCCATTAGGAGAAGAACAGGCACATGTAGATGCTGGCCGGGCATTAATTAGGGCATTAAAAGGAACGGGTGCAAGAGCTGTAATTGTAGGTGGAGCAGGGAGTCTTTATGTAGACGAAAATAAAACTGTCAGTGTAATGGATACACCTGATTTCCCGGAGATTTTTATTCCGACAGCTAAAGGGCAAGGTCGTAACTTGCAAGAACTAAAGGAAACTTCTGATATTAACTGGACATTTATCAGTCCTTCAGCGGTATTTGACCCAGACGGGAAAAGAACTGGGTTTTATCAGTCAGGAAAAGATCATCTTCTTGTGAATTCGAAAGGCGAAAGTTATATCAGCTATGCAGACTATGCAATTGCAGTATTGGATGAAATCGAAAATCCAAAATATATAAATGAACGCTTTACAGTTGTTGGAGAAGCTGAATAAGTGATTGAGTAGAAACAAAGGGGTACCATTAGTGTCATCGCTAATGGTATCTTCCTTCTAAGAATGTACGGAGACATTGAAAACTTTGCAAACAGAGCAGCTGATTATTTTTATGAAAAAGGGGATTTATCACGTTCCAATGAGTATTATCGAGCTGATGACAGAGTAGGTGCTTTGTGAGTTGGACCAAAAAAATATGTATAAAAAGCTCTGACTAGCAACCTTTTGGATTAGTTAGAGCTTTTTTATTTGACTGTGTTACCCAGTGTAATCCTCCGTATTGTTTAATACACTTTAGTTTGAAAATCCGGGAAACTCTTCTACAGTTCCTAGTTCGTGTCTAAAGTGTGAATATTCCAGCGGGGAACTTTACTGAAATGAGGGGTATTTTCGAAAACACACCAGTTTGCTCTATGACCTGCCGTCAATGACATTAAAGAAATGATTTGATGAAAAATAAAAAGGAGCGATATTCGTTAAAATTCAGGTAGTAGCCATACATAGCCATATAAAACACATAATTAATTCTAAATTCTTTACTGATCGTTCTTAAATTTGATATACTTGAAATACGTTAGATCTAACTGTTTTGCTACTCAAAAGAGAATGATCATTCTTTAATTATTTCAGAATGAGGGAGGGATGAATGAATGTATAAGATTGTGCTTCTAGTACATCATTGATTCTCAGTCCTTTCCCTGAATATGTTCGAAGGTGGGATTACATGGCTAGAAATAAAGAATTTGATGAAAAGAAGGCATTAAGAAAAGCAATGATTCTTTTTTGGGAACAGGGCTATGAAAAAACATCCATGCAAGACTTGGTGGATCATATGGGCGTTCACCGCAGAAGTATTTATGATACATTTGGCGACAAACATACTTTATTTATGCGAGTCTTAAATCATTATGTAGAAATAATGGAAGGCCGAATGAAGAATGAAGTGAAAACAGAATTAACAGTGAAGCAGTCGATACGAAAATTATTTGAAATGGTGATTGATTCGACACAACAGCAGCCAAAAGGTTGTTTAGCTGTTAATGCAGCTGTTGAGTTATCCCTAATTGATGAAGAAGTAGCGAAAAAAACGACAGAGATTTTTATAAATACAGAAGCCTTATTATTTGATCTGCTAAAACATGGTCAAGATCAAGGTGAAATTCCTAAACACAATGACATCAAAGGGCTTTCTCAATTTATTCATAATTCACTCGTAGGAATACGAGTATTAACAAAAACGACAAATGATAAAGAGAAATTAGAAAGTATTATTAATTTCACTTTGTCGACACTAGACTAAATCTATTTTGTGATATCGATTAGTTAATTAAAAATATGGTTTCGAGGAGAGAATGATATGAAATACACAGTTATTACAGGAGCAAGTTCAGGTATAGGATATGAAACTGCATTGGAATTTGCTGCTCGCGGCAAAAACTTAATTATTGTAGCTAGAAGATTAGAGAAATTAGAAGGGCTTAAATCAGTAATTCATAATATAAATCCTGATTTAGATGTTATTATTCATACAAGTGACCTATCGATAACAGATCAGGCATACACATTGTATAACAGTTTAAAGGAGTATCAAATTGAGACGTGGATTAATAATGCTGGTCTTGGTGAATCTTCTTCTGTGACGGACCAGAATTTAGAGAAAGTAGAATCCATGTTACGTCTTAATATAGAGACGTTGGCGATTCTTTCCACACTATTTGTGCGAGATTATTCTCATGTAGAGGGAACACAATTAATTAATGTATCCTCCGCACTTGGATATGCGACTTATATTGGTGGTATTACCTATTCTGCATCTAAATATTTTGTTAGTGCATTTACAGAAGGGCTTGCAAAAGAACTGGAGCTTAAAAGTGCAAAAATGAAGGCAAAAGTTTTAGCACCAGCAGTGACTGAAACAGAATTTGAGAAAACTGCACAGGATGTAGAAGAATTTGATTACAAAAACTTTATGCCAATGTATCACACAGCTAAGCAAATGGCTGGTTTTATGATGGAACTTTATGACAACGATAAAGTCGTAGGTATTGTAGATGAAAGCTACAATTTCAATTTAAGAGATCAAATCTATCCAATACTAGGCGTTTAATGTATTAACAAAAATAACGTGTTGGGGTGGCTGATAAACATAGGTTCTTTGCAGTAGCGATTCAAAAAGTTTAATTATTTGAGAATGAACGTTCTAAAAGACAACAGTCCCAATTGAATAAAAAGATAATTTTGTGAGTATTTAAGGTTTAGGTGGTGGGTTGATCTTAAAATAAGGTTCCCTCCACCTAAACGATTGGAATAATATAAGATCTTTATAAAAAGAATTATATTGAGGGTAGAAAAATGAAGTAGACAGTGAAAATAATAAAAATAAGGTAAAGAAACTTAATAAAAGCAACTCAACGGAAGGGTGCTAATAAAAATGGAAACACTCATGAGAGCAGCTCAGATCACCAAATATTCAAAAAATCCCCATGTCCAAATTAATGAAATTCCAATTCCAGAGATCGCTGACAATGAAGTCTTGGTAAAGGTCAAAGCTGCGGCGGTCAATCCACTCGAAATGTTAATTATTACAGGTAGCGTGAAACTGATTCAAGATTATGAATTCCCATTAACGCTTGGTAATGAATTGACAGGTGTTATCGAAAAAGTCGGAAAAAAAGTGACAGAATTTCACGTAGGAGATGCCATCTATACACGTCTCCCTCTCGAAAAAATTGGTGCTTTTGCGGAATATGCTGCAATTGACGCTGCCGCAATTGCACCCATGCCCAAAAATTTGTCTTACGTGGAAGCCGCTGCTGCACCACTGGCTGGACTCACAGCGTATCAAGGTCTACATGAAGAACTGGAGGCAGAGTCAGGTAAAGCTGTTTTCATTCCAGGTGGATCAGGCAGCTTTGGTCAAATGGCGGTACCAATCGCAAAGGCAATGGGCCTAAATGTCATTGTTAGTGGCAGCTCAGAAGCGCGCGAACGCACTTTGGAAATGGGTGCAGTCCAATATTTGGATTATACAATAGAAAACTATGTTGACTTGTTGTCGAATGTGAATTACGTAATTGATACATTGGGACCTAAAGAATTTGACAGTGAATTGAGTATCATCAAACCGGGCGGAAGATTGCTCTCTCTCCGTACAGGACCAAATAAACGTTTCGGAAAAGACCGAAATTTCCCATCGTGGAAACAAATGCTATTTTCCCTTGCTGGCGCAAAGTATGATCGCAAAGCCAAGAAACAAAACGTGGAATACCATTTTATCTTCGTTCGTTCTGACGGCGCACAACTTAAAGAGATTACCAAAATCATTGAAGAAAACAACATTGTTCCAGCAATTCATCCAACACAATTCAACATAGACAACGTAAATGAAGCGCTAGAACTAGTCGCAAATGGACGGCCAAAAGGGAAAGTGATTATTCAATTTTAAGGGGAATACGAAGAAAGCAGTCATTAAAGTTGAGATTGTTTATGCAAAGGATTTTGAAAGGCAATAATAAGGTGTTACAAACCGCGAGTTCTGCTGATTAAGAAATGGAAAGATAAAAACCTAGATCAAATCATAGAAAAACTTCATCAAGCCGGAGTTCATTATAAAACATGGAGAACTAGCTATTTCAATTGTTCTTATAAAAAATGTTGAAATGTAATTAAGTTAGGCGGTTACTCTAATAGACATGTCACCAGTAACAAGACATTAACTGTCTTGAAATGAAAACCTACTCCATTTTTACTCCCAAATAAAAATAAATCGAAGTGAACACTCATAATCAAAATAAACAAATGCTGATATTATAGGCTTTTGTAATTCATAATAAAGAATCACTTTATTGTGGGCCCAGCGGGTGAATAACCCGTGGGTTCAAGTCCTCTCGGCCGCATACCAATAATACCAAGGGTTTGACCACCTTTGGTATTATTTTTTTGTGCGGAAAATACAGCTATGGGAGAAGACTTGCTTACCAAAACTTTCTAGGTTGAGGGCTTAGTGAGGTTAAACCCGTGGAGGTTCGACTCCTCTCAACCGCATATATGAAGTAATCCAAAAGACCAAACTCACAAGAGTATTGGTCTTTTTTGTTAATTGAAATTACAGATTTTCCACTATACCTTTTTCGGTTATTCATACTATTCTTGGTACTGGTGAAAAGACGATCTATATTATAGCGGCTAAAGTACTGAATGCATCAGCAAATTGAGTTGATCTCAATCCATCTAAAGCCCCGCCTAATAACGCCGCAAATGGAGCAACGCCTTTTACAAGAAATGAGCGTCCATTTTATCCTGAAATGATGGTTTATTTTTTATCAAGTAAATTTATGATACGTTTTCCTCGTCCACCTCCAGCTTCTAAGGAATGATGAGCTTTGGCAACATCAGATAAAAAATAAATGCTATCAATAACTGGTCTGACCTTGTTGGAATCTACATAATATGCTAATTCTTTTAGAAGTTCATTTTTGGGATTTGCGCTGAATGTGCGAACTCTACGAGAACCGAAAGTAGTTGAAGCTAATATATATATGAAGGACGAAAAACTAGGAAATCCAATAGTAACCATTCTACCGTTCTTTGCAAGCAAGCGCCTATAATGTTTGAGGTCAGTTCCCACTGTGTCCATGACTACATCAAACTTTTTAAGATCAGTAGGAGATGTTTTTTTATAATCAAATACTTCGTCTGCACCTAGCTCTTGAAGAAAAGTAAGATGTTTTTCGTTTGCAAGAGCAGTTACATGAGCACCCAACATTTTGCCAATTTGAATCGCAATGCTTCCGACTCCTCCACTTGCACCACGTACAAGTAACTTTTCGCCTTTTCTAAGTTTCGTTTTATATTTTAAGGCAATAATTGCAGTAACACCTACACCAGGCAATGCCGCGGCTTGCAAGAGATCAACCTTTGTAGGAATTTTAGATATTTTCTCAGGTGATATAGCTACATATTCAGCGGCACTACCAATTTGGCTCCTTAAATTCATAGGAAGAACTCCCCACACTCTATCACCTAATTGATAATTTTTTACGTTCGATCCTACCTCAACAACCTCACCAGAAAAGTCTGCCCCTGTTCCTTTTGGGAATTGATTACCCGTTAATAGTTTCAGCTTGCCTGATCGAAATAGCGTATCCATAGAGTTTACACTCGACCCATGTACACGAATGAGTACTTCTCCAGTTTCTATAACAGGTTTTGATATAGAATCTTCAAAAAGAACATTCGGTGATCCATATTTAGTATATTGTGCAGCACGCATCTTTTCACTTTTCATTTACTCACTCCATCTCCTTGAAAAAGTATAAACTTGAAGGGTTTTATGATCAATTTAGCTCTCTAATACATGGGTGACAGGGTTTACATATTTGATTATAATAAATGGAAAAGATTTAACAAGTACTCAATATAAACTGACTAAGTAAGGAAAAACTGACTAAGGAGTGGATAAAATATGACTGAAAGTGAGCTAAATAAAGCGATAGCTCCAGCAAGTTATGCATTAAATATATTAGCGGGAAAATGGAATTTAAAAATCTTAGCTGTACTATGTAGTTACAATGATATTCGATATAATGAGTTAAAGCGTAAAGTGTATGGAATTACAGGAACAATGCTCAATCAATCATTAAAGGATCTGATTGAATTCGGAATTGTTCAACGAGTTCAGTATAATGAAGTTCCATCAAGAGTAGAATATTCATTGACTAGGGCAGGACTAGAGCTGAACCCTATATTTGAACAACTTCTTTTATGGGGCGAAAACCAATTAGAAAAATCAAAGTCATAATAAAATGAATATACAAAGAAAACGATGATCACGAGTAGAATAACAAAATAAAAATTAATTTTAAATAAATGTTTTTTATTTGTAGAAGAGATTGGCGAATTCATTTCAATTATAAACTGATAGAAGTATGAACAAGGTGATTCAAAAACGAACGTTTTGACAATATTAATATGATTGTTCGATATTATAATAATGATTATTCTTTGGAGGGTTTCCGAGTGGTGAAGTATTAGGGAATTTTAAGTCTTCAAGATGGCTGATAAAGTAATAAAAACGAGTAAATGTGTGCAATGGATATAAGTAAATGAAGGATATAACATGGATGCACCCAATTGAGAGCCCAGCGGGTGAATAACCCGTGGGTTCAAGTCCTCTCGGCCGCATCTCAATGATACAAAGGGTTTTGACACCTTTGGTATTTTTTTGTTGTAAGTGCATGTGGCATTAAAAAAGTGCTGACCTCTGCACAAAATCTTTGCGCGAGTCTGCACTTTTATTATGCAAGATACACTGCCCATTATCATCGATTATGGGCGTTTATTTAATCCGTTCTTAGCCGAGCTGATACCTGGCTTTTAGAAGTTTTTTTTAAGTGGGTAAAACCAACAAATTTTTTGCCTTCTTCATCCCATAGGCGGAACTTTAACGACTTAATACTTGTTGCCAGTGTGATGGTCGGAACGTTTTGCAATGGTTCGGTGTTGTTATGCACGATTTCAAGCTTATAGTTTGGGACTCTTGGGCTTAAATGATGAACATGATGGAAACCGATATTGCCTGTTAACCATTGCATGACTTTTGGAAGCTTATAAAAAGAGCTTCCTTCAACGGCTGCTTTTACATATTCCCAATGCTCATCTTCTTCGAAATATGAATCCTCAAACGTATGCTGAATATAAAACATCCAAATTCCGAGGGATCCCGAGATCATAAAAATTGGCGTCTGGACCAGCAGAAAGGTTTGCCAGCCGATAGCCCAACATAAAAGTGCTGCCAAAGCGACGATCCCCAGGTTGGTTACATATGTATTCATCCGTTCTTTGCGTTTTGCTCCTTTACGATTAAAACGATTGGTAATCCCGAAGACGTAAATCGGTCCGATAATAAACATAACAAACGGATTTCTGTACAAACGGTACATTATTTTTGTCTTAGTTGAGGCTTCTTTATATTCCTCAACAGTCAGTACCCAAATATCGCCCGTACCGCGTTTGTCCAGGTTGCTGCTTGTCGCATGATGGACAGAATGATCGTGTGCCCAATGATCAAACGGATGCAGAGTCAGAATTCCTGTTATTGTTCCAAGGATTCGATTCGCCTTTCGGTTCTTAAAAAAGGAATAGTGGCAGCAATCATGAAAGATGATGAAGGTTCTTACTAAAAAACCTGCTGCAACGACAGAAATGGCTAATGTAAGGAAATAAGAAATGGACAAGCTCTTATATGCCAAATACCATAGCAGGAACAATGGCACCAATGTGTTAACGATTTGACATATACTTTTTTGTAAATCGGACTTTTCATAGGGTGTAACCAGTTTTCTCAAAGTCCTTAGGTTTTGTTCATTCATTTTTTAAAAATTTCCCCTTCCCTGATGTTCTTCTATGTATCGAAAACGTTTGTCTTTGAAGTCACACCGTCATACACCATAGATGATAAGTATCTTTCCCATTCGTTTGTGAAATTATTGGAAATGAGATACTTTTTTCCAGGTCGATTAAATCTTTATTAGCAGAACCAGCCGGAATTCAAAAGGTGTATGAAGATTATACCCAGCTCTTTATCGGGCCAAACTCTCTCCATGCTCCCCAATGTGAATCGGTTTATTTAGACCGTAAACTTTGATTGTTTGAGGAACAAACATGACAAGTTAATACCGTTAAAATAGAGGTATACCTGAGTGATCGTTTGGAAACATCTGCAGAAACAAATCTGTACCAGTGAACAGCCAAGAATATCTTGTACTTGAACAAGAAACAGCTGAGCCTTTTAAAGAAATCTTTAACAATCAATATGAAGTACTGGGTTTGAAGACACTCGTGATTCATTTTCACGGTGTTTTCAAACCATAGCTATTAATAGGCATCTTATTTTGCACTGGTATCGACAGGTTTAACAAATAAAACATGAATGAACACATTATTAATTTGCAGTTATTTCCGTTTCGTGCTATGATAAAGGAGAATTATTTTTGTTCGTGTAAAGGATAGTATGAATATCGACTTTTCGTCTTGATGATACTTTGGGCAAGGATAGTAATACAATGTGTAACACACTAGGAGGCAACAAAAATGGAACAAGGTACAGTTAAATGGTTTAATGCAGAAAAAGGTTTTGGATTTATCGAACGTGAAAATGGAGACGATGTATTCGTACACTTTTCTGCAATCCAAAGTGACGGATTCAAATCTTTAGACGAAGGTCAAAAAGTAACGTTTGACGTTGAGCAAGGTGCTCGTGGAGCTCAAGCTGCTAACGTTCAAAAAACTGCTTAATCTTCAATCGTTTATACAAACAGGCTCTTTATATAGGGCCTGTTTTTTTATGTTCTCTGTATCATACTGAATAAAAAAACCCTACTCAACGTTCGAGTAGGGACAGTTGCTACAAGGTAAGAAAAAGGTTTAAAACCTCAAAGGATTGTTTACAGTATAACATACCGGATTGACGATATGTGGAATATATATAAATGATTTGTTTTTATGTTCTCAAGATAACTGTATGTTATTCTTTGTTACAATTCGCATATCTCTTTTACGAAAAGAAGATAACCAACTGCTATTCACTGTGGAAGCAGATGTAAGAAATTCTTAAAGATAAAGAGGGGAGTGGTTGTTTTTTCTTCTGGAAATAATCACTTAGACCTAAAACAATGAAAGCCCTGCCTCTCTTCCATCCTTACGGCTCCTTGTCCGTGCCAGTGTGAATCAGGATTACAAAAATCAAGTGACTATTTCATCGAGTTTTTTGATAAAACATCAAATGTTCGTTGAAGAAATTTTTAATAATAAAAACAGATTAGATTGTAGGAATAATAAAAGAGGTTAATGTTCTAAAAGTAAGTTGAAGAAGTTAAGCGTCTTCGAAATATTTTAATCGTAATATTCCGAAAACTCGTGGGTGCTTTTTGGAATGCAAAACATTATTTAAAATTAACCTTAGCAGAAACTTTTCATTTGTTTTTCAGTGATTCCTTTAATGACTTCCAGTTCACTAATCAAAAATTCATATGCATGATCCAACATTTTTTTTTCGCTTGAATTAAGTGCTTTTTCTTTCTTCATTCGCATTAAATCACGTACAACTTCAGCGCCTTCTTGTATTTCACCCGTTTTTATTTTGTTCGTGTTTACTATATACCTTTGCTTCCACGGCAGTAACTTATCTGATTCTCCATGCTGAAAAATGTGTATAATGTGTTTTAATGCACGTATATCAGTAACTGGCCGTATATTTGAACTCAATATTTTACGCGTTGGAATCATAACTGTCATATTACTGATTGACATTCTTATGACATAATACTGTTGTTTTTCCTCTAAGAATTGTTTTTCTTCTATGGCTTCAATTGTACCTGCTCCGTGCATTGGATAAACAATGTTATCGCCAATTTGAAACATATAATCCACCTCCATATATGGGAACTTAACTTAAGGTTATCATATATGGAGTGAGATATCAAATTTTTAATGATAACATGGTCATTTATTTGTGTCAATAATTTTTTTTAAAAAAACAACATCAAAACAAGAGGGAACCTGTGGGATTCCCAAAAAAGGAAAGATCAATTGGTCCGTGTATATCTTGGAATCTCGACTAATTAACAGAGATCAGTTTTTCGTTGAAAATGAGTTATTAAATCTCCTTTAGGAGTTCATGACTTGACATCAATGACAGCAATTGAATCCTAGGTTTGTTTACTTTTTTACTTTTTCGATGTCTTCTTCTCCTCAAGGATACCAATCATACAATTAAGAGCATGTTAAGTAAATATGGAGACTTCTTGTGATTAATCTTTTGGGTTTAACGTAAAACAGGTGGGTACTAATATTAACTCTTTATAATCATTCTCATGCCGTCTTGAAAATTGACAGTATACCTGTAAGGGTATAATATTGATTCACAAACATTATCTAGTTAATAATGTAGTGTGATAAAGCATAGTATGAAGTGATAGTTGATAACATGCAAATATATAAATTTCAAAGAAGGAGTTCAACGCATGGAATATGATCAAAAGATTAAAAATCGCTTACGCCGGATAGAAGGACAGATAAAAGGTGTATTGACCATGATGGAACAAGGAAAAGATTGCAGAGAGGTTGTGACCCAACTAGCTGCTTCACGTAATGCGATCGATCGAGCAATGGGTTTGATTGTGAGCACAAACCTTGAACATTGTGTTCGTGAAAGTTTAGAAAAGGGAGAAGACACACAACACTTAGTAAAAGAAGCGGTCGACTTATTGGTAAAGAGCCGATAAAAAAATTCATCAACCTATCATCTTTAAGGTTGACGGATTTTTATATTTATTATAATATACCCCTACCGGTATTTTGGATTGAATAATAGGAGATCTTTCGAAAAAAATTTTAATTCTAATATACCCATAGGGGTAATAGTGGTTAGTCAGGAGAATAAACATGACAAAACAAACAAAACGCACAACAATTGTTTTATTTAGCGGCGAATATGACAAAGCAATGGCAGCCTATATTATTGCAAATGGTGCAGCTGCCTACGATCATGAAGTGACGATCTTCCATACGTTTTGGGGATTAAACGCTTTACGTAAAGAAGAGCTGATTCCAGTGAAAAAAGAATTTCTTGAAAAAATGTTTGGAAAGATGATGCCTCGCGGTGCTGATAAGATGGGTTTATCTAAAATGAACTTTGCAGGTATGGGCCCTAAAATGATTAAAAATGTGATGAAAAAGCATAATGCACTTACGTTGCCTCAGTTGATTGAGATGGCTCAAGAACAAGGTGTAAAGCTCGTAGCTTGTACGATGACAATGGATCTTCTTGGTTTACAGGAAAAAGAACTATTAGATGATATCGACTATGCTGGTGTAGCTGCTTATTTGGCAGATGCTGAAGAAGGCAATGTCAACTTATTTATCTAATGTTGTTCATTGCAAGGGAGGCTATGAATCACGATGGGCAGCGGTGTAATCATCAATACCTTACTCATTTTATTTTTACTGTGGATCGTATTTCGACGTTTTTTCCCATTGCATGGTGTTAAACAAATAACAACTGCTGATTTAAAGTCAGAGCTGAAAAATAAAGATAAACAGTTTATCGATGTACGAACACCCCATGAGTTCCGTACAAGGCATATTAAAGGGTTCAACAATATTCCCTTATCTGACTTGCCTCGTCAAACTCATCAGCTTTCGAAAGACAAAGACGTCTTTGTGATCTGCCAAAGCGGAATGAGAAGTGTAAAGGCAAGTAAAATATTGAAGAAACAAGGGTTTAAACATATCACAAATATAAAAGGGGGTATGAATACATGGCATTAACACCGATTTTTATTTATTTGTATACCCCCGCCCCTATATAAGAAAAGGAGGAAAAAATCGTGAAAGCAAATATTGTATTAGACGCTAAAGGCTTGTCATGCCCAATGCCAATCGTAAAAACAAAGAAGAAAATAAAAGAATTAAAAGCTGGTGACATATTAGAAATTCAAGCAACAGATAAAGGATCGGCGGCAGATCTGCAAGCATGGGCAAAAAGCTCAGGCCATGAATATCTAGGTACTGAAACAGAGGGAGAAGTCCTTCGTCACTTTCTTCGAAAAGGAGGAGAGCATTCATCAGAAAATGCATCTTCAATTCCTGAGATTTCATTAGAAGCTTTCACACAGAAAGTGGATCGTGATGAGTCTCTTCACATTTTAGATGTACGAGAGATAGAGGAGTATGAAGAAGCCCATATCCCCGGAGCGGTGCATATCCCTCTTGGCGAAGTGGAAAAGCGCTCTAACGAATTAAACAAAAATGATGAAATTTATATTATTTGCCATTCAGGAAGAAGAAGTGAAATGACAGCTCACACCATGAAAAAACAAGGTTTTAAAAAGGTTATTAATGTTATTCCCGGTATGCGGGATTGGACAGGTAAAACAGAAAAAGGAGGTATGTAAACATGACCGTGCAAGCACTTACCGCAAAAGAAGTCACACAAAAAATCTTTCACAAAGAATCTTTATTTATTTTGGATGTACGTAATGAAAATGATTTTAGCGATTGGAAGATTGAAGGACATTATTTTGACCATTTAAATGTACCGTATTTCGATCTTTTAGATGGCGTAGAAGATATCTTGGAGAAAATTCCTTCTGATAAAGAAGTGCTGGTCGTTTGTGCAAAAGAAGGTTCATCTGTCATGGTATCCGAAATGCTTTCTGAAGCAGGTCATTCTGTATCCTATCTTAAGGGCGGAATGAAAGCATGGAGCGAACATTTAGAGCCGGTAAAAGTCGGGGATTTAAAAGATGGCGGTGAGATGTATCAGTTTGTTCGTATCGGTAAAGGCTGCCTGTCATACATGGTCATCTCCAATGGTGAAGCAGCGATTATTGATGCGACACGTATGGCAGATATTTTTATAGACTTTGCGAAAGAGAAGGGCGCGGAGATTACTCACGTATTTGATACACATCTTCACGCAGACCATATTTCAGGCGGCAGAGTCATAGCTGAAAAAACAAAAGCAACCTACTGGTTACCACCGAAGGATGCAGAAGAAGCGGTATTTGATTATCAGCCGCTGGAAGAAGGCAACGATATTGTCATTGGAAACACAAAGATTGGCATTCAACCGATTTATTCACCGGGGCACACGATTGGTTCCACTTCTTTCATTGTCGATGATCAGTATCTTCTTTCAGGTGATATCTTGTTTATTGATTCAATTGGCAGGCCAGACTTAGCCGGTATGGCAGAAGATTGGGCAGGAGATTTAAGAACAACGCTTTATAGCCGTTACAACGCGTTATCACAGGATTTAATTGTATTACCGGCACACTTTATGATCATTGACGAGCTAAATGAGAATGGAAGTGTTGGTAAAAAACTACGCACATTATTTAGCGAGAACCATGGTTTGAACATTGCGGATGAAACACAATTTAGACACTTAGTAACAGATCATTTGCCTCCGCAGCCAAATGCATACCAAGAGATTCGAGAAACAAACATGGGGAAAATCAGCCCGGATGAAGAAAAACAGCGTGAAATGGAGATTGGTCCAAACCGCTGTGCAATACGGTAACACAAGTTTCTATTAAAAAGAGGAGAGACGAACATGAAATCAGATAAAGTATTAGACGCAAAAGGCCTGGCATGCCCAATGCCAATCGTCAGAACAAAGAAAGCGATGAATGAACTGGAATCAGGTCAAATATTAGAAGTGCATGCAACAGATAAGGGAGCTAAAAGTGATCTTGCAGCTTGGTCTAAATCAGGCGGGCATGACCTTTTAGAGCAAACTGATGAAGGCGATGTATTGAAATTCTGGATTAAAAAAGGCTAATGAATGTGAAAGGGTATCGAATACAAAGATGCCCTTTTTCTTTGAAAGGAGGAACCAAAATGGATATTGCCTTTATCACAACTCTTTTCATTATAGGGTTTATTGGTGCCTTTATTTCCGGAATGATAGGTATTGGCGGATCAGTTATTAATTATCCAATGTTATTATACATTCCTTCTTTAGTGGGAGTGATGTCATTAACTGCCCATGAAGTTTCAGGGATAGGGGCTATTCAAGTTTTCTTTGCGACACTTGGCGGTGTTTGGGCTTATCGTAAAAGTGGTTTTTTAAATAAAGCATTAATTATGTACATGGGAAGCAGCATCCTTTTAGGGAGTGTATTGGGGAGTTACTTTTCTCATCACATATCTGAAAAAGGAATTAACTTTATATACGGAATTCTGGCTATACTAGCAGTTATTTTAATGTTTATACCTAAAAAAGGACAAGAACATAGCGAAGACGAAGAAGTGATATTTAATAAATGGTTGGCTTCGTCCCTAGCGTTTATCATTGGTGGCGTATCAGGTATTTTAGGAGCTGGCGGCGCTTTTATCCTAGTCCCCATTATGTTATCGATTTTAAATATCCCTGTTAGAATCACAGTCGCTTCATCTCTTGCGATTACATTTCTTTCATCTATTGGCGCAACAGTTGGAAAAGTAATCACGGGCCAGGTTCTTTTTGCACCGGCTCTGGTTCTTATGATTGCCAGTTTAATTGCTTCTCCTATTGGCGCATCTGTTGGGCAAAAAGTAAATACAAAATTCCTGCAATGGATTTTAGCGTTATTAATAAGTGCGACAGCTATTAAAATTTGGTTAGAGCTCCTTTGATATGACTCAGCGGGTAAAATGAAAGATTAAAAGATTCATCACTCCTTGGTTTCTTATTCATGTTATAACACTTGCTCACGTTCAATAAATGTTTCAAGTGCTTGATGAAATTCTTTTTGATAATGGTGACTTGGGCAAGTCTTGACTATAGTGCGGTGAAAAACATTTGATTTAGTTGCGTCCAGTGTTTTATTTAGGACAGCGTTATGGGACATAAACCTGTACGTTTTAAAACGAAGATGGTGATTTTAACAAACATGGAACCCGAGACATGTCATGTAACTTTCTGGTGATGAAAAAAACGACTCCATTTTTACTCCACAATATGAATAAATCTTGGTAAATAACATGATCAATATAAACAAACACTAATATATAAAGGTTTTGTAATAGAAAACACAGTTTCGCTTTATTGAGGGCCCAGCGGGTGAATAACCCATGGAGGTTCAAGTCCTCTCAGCCGCATCACAATGATACCAAGGGTTCTGACACTTTTGGTATTTTTTGTTTGAAGCTACCCCGTTACTTATAGCAAGTCGTCTGGTTTGCCAGCTATCTTTTTTAAAGACCCTTTTTCGATTAATGAAATGATAATCTAGGAGAAGACAGCCAAAAAGAAATGAGAGCAGATTCAGATGAGAAACACAAGAATAACTCATCGTGATCGTATTCGTACACATTTTTACAGAGGAGGACAGTTATGATTGGAATACTGGCAGGAATGGGGCCGAAATCTACTGGGCCATTTGTAGAAAAGGTAGTAGACGAGTGCCAAAAAATATATGGAGCAATACATGACATGGATTTCCCTCATATGATGATTTATTCTTGTCCGACTCCTTTCTATATGAATAAACCTCTCAATCATACGGACATGGAAAAGGCAATTATTGAGGGGGCTGTAAAGCTTGAAAAAACGGGTGTTGATTTTATTGCAATCCCATGTAATACCGCACATATCTATTTTAATCAAATAAAAAAATCGCTTTCAGTCCCTTTACTAAACATGATTGATGAAACCATAAAAAAAATACCTAAAGGCTCCAAAAAAGCAGCTCTTTTAGCCACTGTTCCTACGGTTCAATCTGGAATATTTCAAGAAGCGTTAAACAGAGAAGGTTATGATTTTTTACATCAAGATAGTTGGCAAATCTATGTCGATCACATAATAGAAAAGATTAAACAAGGTAAAATCAATGAGGCTCGTACATTATATGATGAATTACACCGTGAATTAGCAGAAAAGGTTGATACGGTTATCATTGCATGTACGGATTTAAATATGGTCACGGATCAAAAAAGCAGCGAACTTACCTTTGTTGATTCATCAGCCTGTCTTGCTCAAGCCATTGTAAATAAGTATGTATTATTAACAAAATAAGCCGTCTTATTTATCAGCAAATTCAGGGCGCTTTTTTTCCGTTAAAGCGCCCGGCTTCGGCAAATACATGATCCTCGATTACTTCTTTGAATGTAACTTCCCCGCGTTATTGTTCTTTTAACATTGAATACTTTCGATACGCTTTATAGAAACTGCAGCCAAATAGAACAGCCATAAGGGCGGGAAGCGACCTCAAAAGGGCAAATGGAGTTTCAAATAAAAATGCTTTCCAAAACATTGCGCCTTCCATACTCCACAGACCTTCAGCTAAATACAAACCTGAATTCGTGTAAAGCATATTACAATAAAACAAGCACAGTAACCCAAAACAAGATGAAAAACTCATTAGTCTTTTATAATAATTACTCTTTGATTGGCGATCCGAGAAGATTTCATTTTGATCATCATCTTCTTTTTGCCAATATCGAGTTCCAAGCCCCCAAGGGCCATTTATATAAACCCAGCCGAAGTCTTCATAGATCTCTTTGTAGTCTTTGAACTTTTTCTTTGATAAATAATCTTGATAATCCAGTCGCATCACATATTTTTTGTCGGTTTTTTCGAAAGTGTATATTCCTAATCCGCTGATATTTGTACAGCGATAGCCTTTTTGTAATTGCTCGTTCAGCCATTGCTCCTCTTTTTCAATATCAAAAAACATCTTAAATGTCTTCATTCGATTCACTTCCTTCGTACAGGGATAAAATATGCAGTAACCTGTTTTGTTCCATTTTCAAAATGGCGCTTCCTTCCGCAGTTATCATATAAACTTTTCTCCGGCCCGACTCTCCGACAGGTTCAATCCAGCCATGCTTATTCAAGTTTTCAATCGCACCGTATAATGTGCCGGCTGCTAAAATAACAGTTCCGTTACTCATCTTTTCGATCTTCTGCATGGCGGCATAGCCATGAAGCGGCTCCCGCAGAGCTAATAAAATATAATGCATGGTTTCAGACAGCGGTAATAATTTATGTTTCATATCCTCATCCTCTATTCAGTTTGACTATATAGTTAAACTTAATACAGTTCAACTGAATAGTCAATGGTCTTTTCAAAAATTTGTCAAAGGAACTTGAAAATCAAATCTAAAAAGTCGCTTTTCTTACGTAATGGGAAGCGACTTTTTGTATGTCCATATTGACGCCAAAAAGAATTTATCGCGGTACGCAGCTGTTTTCCGATGTAGCAGTGTCGTTTATTTTCAATGTGTTTTTTACGGTAAGAAAATCATCAAATTGAAAGGGGATGAAAATTAATAGTTGACTTAAGCAACTGTTTCGATTACGATGGAAAAAAGTTGCTTAAGTCAATCTTTTGGAGGAGGTTCATCAATTTGGAAACAAAACGTGTTTTGGCATTCAGACAATTTAATAGATTTTATACAGATATTTTAGGCTTTCTAAATGAACATATTTATGACAGTCCATTCTCTTTAACAGAAACAAGGATTTTATACGAAATTTATAATACGGCCGATTGTACAGCAAAAATCATTCAAGAAAGGTTAGACTTGGACAGAGGATATGTAAGCAGAATCGTCAGAAAATTCGAAGAAGAAGGCTTCATATACAAGCAAAAATGCAGAGAAGACGGACGCAACCATTTCCTTTATGTCACCGAGTCAGGGGAAAGTATTTATAAAAGTCTGGAGAAAAAAGCCAATCAGCAGGTTGAATATATCCTTGAACGCATAGACAAAGAGGAACAAGAAAAACTTGTACATTCAATGGAAACCATTCAAAACATTTTGCAGCATTCTTTTTATGATAAAGAATCTCCGATTTCAATAAGAGACTATTATACTTCAGAGGATGTCAAAAACATAATTGAGAAACAGCGATTATTTTATGCCGAATCCCATGGCTGGGATGATACATTTTTATCCTATCTTCACGATACGTTTAAAGCTGATATTAAAAAAATATGGGTGGCAGAAAGCGGGAATCAATTTGCGGGTTGTATCGGCTTAGTGAATGACGATGAAAAAACAGGACAGTTAAGGTGGTTCTTAGTCGATCCGTCTTTTCAAAGAAAAGGTGTCGGCAGCCGTCTGATTAAGGCACTTGTTCAATATTGTAAAGAAAATGGATACGAGCGTATATTTCTTTGGACGGTAAGAGACATGTCAACAGCCCGGCCATTGTATAAAAAAAACGGATTCGAAATTACAGAAATTCATGAAGAAAAACCTTTATGGGGATCAAATTTAATAGAAGAGCGCTGGGATTTGGAATTATAAAGTGAGGGGGGATAGGATGCGATGCGAATAAAATATCACTATGCATGGATCATTGTGTTTGTCACTTTTTTCACCTTTTTAGCGGTTCAAGGCGCGCGTCTTTCATTTGGAGCTTTTGTTGAACCATGGGAAAAAGATTTTTCTATGAATAGAGGAACAATCTCGCTTATTTCCACTCTGAGTTTTATCATATATGGCATATCTCAGCCCATAATAGGGAGGCTGGTTGATAAATTAGGTCCCCGAATGATTTTGTCATTCAGCACTTTCGTAGTCGGGGTCAGCTTTGTATTGACTTCTTTTGTGAATCATCCATGGCAATTATTTATCCTTTACGGAATTGTTATCTCAGTCGGTGTTGGAGGGGCATCCAATGTAGCCGCAACAGTGGTTGTTACAAATTGGTTTAATGAAAAACGCGGACTTGCTTTTGGAATTATGGAGGCAGGGTTTGGCGCGGGTCAGATGCTTCTTGTTCCCGGCTCTCTCATTTTGATTCAATGGTTTAACTGGAAGTTAACTGTAGTGATTTTGGGTCTGCTTTTAATGGTTATTGTGTTTCCTGTCATACTGTTATTTTTACGGAATCATCCCGTCGAGATGGGGCTATCTCCTATGGGCGGTTTTATGAAAGCAGAAGCTGAAAGTGAACAGCATACGGCCCGCTTTTCTGTTTGGACAGTGTTTTGCAAGAAACAATTCTGGTTTTTAATATTACCTTTTGCGATATGCGGTTTTACAACTACAGGGCTGATGGATACTCACCTTATCCCTTTTTCTCATGACCATGGATTTTCAACAAGTGTAACCAGTGCCGCAGTTAGTGTATTGGCGGGATTTAATATATTGGGGATAATCATCTCAGGAATTGCGGCAGACCGTTGGAGCAGTAAAAAGATGCTTATTCTTTTATATGTCATACGCGCATTATCAATTTGTATCCTGTTATATAGTCATCATCCGGTCATATTGCTTATTTTTGCCACCCTGTTTGGACTAGTTGATTTTGCAACTGTAGCTCCTACTCAAATGTTAGCCACGCAATATTTTAAACAATATTCAGTTGGTTTTATTTTAGGCTGGTTATTCCTGAGTCATCAGATAGGATCAGCGCTGGGAGCTTATGTACCAGGTTTTCTCTATAATGAAATGGGTAACTATGATCTTTCTTTTTATTTCTCAATTATTATTTTGTTGGGAGCGGCAATATTTACTTTCTTACTGCCTGAAACGGTGAAAATAAAAAAAGAACAAAAACCGAAGACCGATTCAGCTTCAAATGAAACAGTATCCAAGCGTGTGAATACCCCGTAAAGGTCCAAATCCTCTAAGCCGCATTAATAATACCAAGGGTTTTGAGTCCCTTGGTATTTTTTGTTCATTGAATTATTATAAACTTCTAACTTAGTTAATGGTTGTTGTTCCAGTTTTTCTCTATAAATGTATTCACAGGCTGTAAGTTGGTTTTGTTCGCAATTTCAATGACAGCGGGAACCACGGAAGGGTCTGTTTTGGAGAAGTTAGGAATCCGCGGATCTAACCGGAAAAAGCGATCTCCCAGCAGATTCGCGCTGACCATGGATTCATAGTAGCCATTTCCGCCGGAGATCATCTGAAGAAATGGCAGTAATGGTTCATTAGGCGACCTGTCCAAAAGGACTCCCCAATTTGGAGGAAGGTTCTTCAGATTTTCGGGACGTATGTTATCCGCACTCACCATTCCCCATCCCCTCGTATCTCTTCTTAACCGAGTCGGGGCTTCACCTGTACCGATGGATAGTGCCGCAATTTGATCCAGTGGCACGTTGGCTTTACCAACCGCAAACGCGATACTGGCCGTACTGGGGTTCGTTGCCACTACATATCCGTCCACGTAGTTTTGATAGGCTCGCTGCGTCGCGGGAGCACCGCTGCTCCGCAGTATGACATCACTCACTTTCTCATTTAAATAGGGAGAGCCGGGAAAGTTGTGAAATAATACGGGCGTCCAACGATCCAGTGCTGGGGAGTATAATTTGAATGAAGGGACAACAATTCGTTTTCTTACATCTTTAAGACGAAGGCCTGGCGGGAAAAAGTTTCGTACCGCTTTAATAAAACCGGAATATGGTAATTGTTGATTGAAAACAGGTCCTCCCGGCCGCGAAGTGCTGAATGCGGGCAGGATTTCATCCTCAAAATACTGAAGTGTTTCCTTCGGAGATCTTCCGCTTGCTAATGCAAGGGCAGTAAATGAACCGATTGAATTTCCCGCAAATACATGGGTTCGGCTTATTAATGCTGGATTTTCTTCAGCCAGTCTGTTCAATAGCTGTAAACTTAAAGCACCTAAGGTACCGCCCCCGTCAAAGGTCATGATCCGATACTTTGCCAAAGCTGATTTCTCCTTTCTGATGAAAACTATCATTCAGTATATGTTCAACCAGAGTCTATTGTATGGATGAATGAATATCTCATACCATAAAAATTGCTCAATTTATCAATCTAACGGGGTGGGAAAGAAAATATTTTTAAGTTTAAGAGGCGGATCATGAAGGTATTCCATGGGAAGAAGGAGAATAGGTTATAAAAATAAAAGGGGGAAAAATATTTGAATACGATTGACCTTATCGTTTTACATTTTGAAGAGGTGAGACGGCGAAGCATCAAGTTATGGACAGCTATACCTGAGGGAAAAATGGACTGGCGCCCGGATTCCGAAGCCATGTCGTGTAAAGAAATGATAAGACACGTATTAGAAGCGGAATTTCTTTATCATCAAATTTTAATGAAAAATATGAGTGAGTTTTCAGAGGAAACTATTAATCCTTATGAATCAAAAATGTTTACCACAGTAACCGAAGAATTAGAATTTGCAAAACCGTATCGGGCCGAGTTTTTGACATTCATCAAATCGTTAAACGAAACGGATTTAACAAATATAAAGATTGACAGGTCTGATGTTGGATATATTCGCGAACTAGGAGACATGTTATTAAGAATCGCTTATCATGAGTCCGTACATACTGGTCAGCTTTTAGATTATCTCAGAACTGCTAAGGTTGACAGGCCTTTAATTTGGGACTAGTTAAATGATAGAGTTTTACAAGGAAAGCGGAAAGAATGGAATATAAACCGATTAATTTTCAAGAGAAATTAGCTGCGTTCCAAGATCAATGGTCTCCAAAAGTAATCGCTGAAATGAATGACTATCAATTTAAACTTGTTAAGGTACAAGGGGATTTTGTTTGGCATAAGCATGACGAAACAGATGAAGTCTTCATTGTCATTGAGGGTAATTTAATCATTGAATTTCGTGATGGAGAAGTAACATTAAATGAAGGTGAAATGTTTGTCATTCCGAAAAATGTTGAACATAAACCTTATGCAGAATCAGAGTGTAACATTTTGCTTGCAGAACCTAAAGGTGTTGTGAATACAGGACAGGAAATAACTGATCAAACAGCTGAAAATGATGTCTGGGTCTAGCCTGTAACAAAAAAACGATCAAAACTCCGAAAGACCGAATGACGATTAGAGAAAATGATCAGGAAAACCAATTAAGAATGATTTAAGGTTAAATATTGAAAAATTTTGTTAATATTATAATACATTGTTTGGAAATGTAATCATTTTATAAGGAGTTTTCTAATTGCGTTGGAGTAAATGGTTCAATATTTTTTGCATAACAGCATTGGGGTCAATATATGGCTATAAATTGTTTACTAACCAAGAAGTCAGTACGACTCGTTTAATCATAGCTGCTGCAATTATCTTGTGGAACATTGTCGGACTTTTTAGCAAAGAACCAGTAAAACAAACACAGCAAGCAAACTAAAAGTCAAAAACACAAAAAGTTGGTACAGAAGGATGCTGCAGCGCGCAGCATCCTTTTTATCATTTTCACAAAAAAACCAAGGGTTTAACCCCTTGGTTTTTTCGCAGTCTCCCTTTTTACGCTGCTTATCATAAACATTTAAGTTTCATCAAGCATCCAGAATCTGTTGTATCGATAAATGAAAATTATCCTAAAATGTGCCGGTTCATCAAAATACCAGTCCAAGCTGCAGTTATTTCTTTACATAGTATGTAAAGATTAAAAAATGAGAGAAGGAGTGGCGTAATGTATTATAACGAAGGTGAAGATCAACAGTACGTTCAGAAGAAAAAGCCATACAACGAAGCCTGTGACCTAGGCCATGATTTTGATATGGCGGACGACGCAGCAAGAGCGGAAGCAGCAAGAGAAGCAGAAGCGAGAGCCAGAGCGGAAGAGGCAATAGCAAGAGCGGAAGAAGCAAGAGCCAGAGCAGCAGAAGCGGCAAAATTAGCAGCAGAAGCAAAGGTAAAAGCGGCAAAATTAGCAGCAAAAGCGAAATGTAAAAAACGTCATAAGAAAGAGAAAAAACAGGATTGCAAACGTAAGCACAAGAAGAAAAAATAAGAGCTTTTCATCATGTAAAAGATAAGATTCAATGTGTATTGATTTTAACCGTACAGGGGTGCAAAAACGATAAAGAATAAGATTCTTTGTCGGGGGATCAAGCAGAAAGATTGCTCAGCCGGTGTCTCAGCAGAACCACGCATGGCAGGGCAAACATAATTTTCTATGGACTTCCATAGTTTGGTCGGGATATAACGCCAATAAATGTAAGTGCCTATCATGATAAAAAAGGCAGGAGAGACAAGAGTTTCGGCAGCTTGCCGCTCTTGTCTTTTTTTTGTTTTTATATCATCTTCGCGTATATGTGTCTATTTTTAAGTTTGCAGAACATCTGTCTAAGAATTTGTCCAATTCCTACATATACTGGTATCGGAATCAAATGCTTATTGGGAGTGAAATAGATGGGATCAGCACAGTTAACGGGACGCGTCATCTTCAAAGGGGACCCCGGCTATACAGAGGCGGTTAAGAATTGGAACCCTTATGTTGATGTCTGTCCGCTTGTCTTTGTTTTTGCACAAAATTCATACGATGTAAGTAATGCTATTAAATGGGCTCGTGAGAAGAATGTGCCTATGCGTGTCAGAAGCGGCCGCCATGCTCTGGATAAAAATCTTTCCACGGTAAGTGATGGGATTGTTATTGATGTGAGTGACATGAATAAAGTTTTCTTAGATGAAAAAAACGCGGTAGCAACCGTTCAAACCGGCATTCACGTCGGCCCGCTTGTAAAAGGTTTAGCTCGGGAAGGTTTTATGGCCCCGTTCGGAGACAGTCCAACCGTCGGAATCGGAGGAATCACAATGGGAGGCGGATTTGGAGTGCTTTCCCGATCGATCGGCCTGATAAGCGATAACCTTCTCGCACTGAAAATGGTAGATGCCAAAGGCAGGATTATTCAAGCAAATCAATCCCGCAATGAAGATTTACTGTGGGCTTCCAGAGGCGGCGGGGGAGGCAATTTCGGATATAACACCCAATATACATTCAAAGTTCACCGTGCCCCTAAAACCGCAACCGTCTTTAATATCATTTGGCCGTGGGAACAGTTAGAAACGGTATTTAAAGCGTGGCAAAAATGGGCGCCGTTTACAGACGAACGATTAGGATGCTATCTTGAGATTTACAGCAAAGTAAATGGCTTGTGCCATGTGGAAGGATTGTTCCTCGGTTCAAAACCAGAGCTGGTTCAATTATTAAAACCTTTATTAAATGCCGGAACGCCGGCACAAACAGTAATCAAAACACTATACTACCCGGATTGTATAGATTTCTTAGATCCTGACGAACCGATTCCCGGCAGATCTGATCAGAGTGTTAAATTCTCCTCGGCGTGGGCGCTCAATCTTTGGCCGGAAGAACCTATTGCAGTAATGAGACAATTTTTGGAAAAAGCGACTGGGACAGAAACCAATTTCTTTTTTATCAATTGGGGCGGCGCGATAAGCAGAGTACCAAGCAGTGAAACAGCCTTCTATTGGCGCCGTCCGTTGTTTTATACGGAATGGACGGCCAGTTGGAAAAATAAATCACAAGAAGCTTCGAATCTTGCATCAGTTGAAAGAGTGCGTCAGCTGATGAAACCATATGTAACAGGTTCATATGTGAATGTTCCGGATCAAAATATCGAGAACTTCGGAAAAGCATATTATGGCTCAAACTTTGCAAGGCTTCAAAGAATAAAGGCGAAATACGATCCCGAAAATGTATTCCGTTTTCCGCAAAGCATCCCGCCATCGTATAAATAGTTTGATCGTTTTTGGAAACAAATAAAAAACACACCAGAACATTCAGGTGTGTTTTTATTGTTGCTAAATTGGGTTATTCAATTGCATCCCAGTGCGGATTCCAAACGATTTCCCATAAGTGTCCATCGGGGTCTTGGGAGTGACCGGAGTATCCGCCCCAAAAAGTATCATGAGCGGGATCAGTTATCGTTGCTCCTGCCTGTTTTGCCTGTTCCATGACTTTATCGGCTTCAGCTTTACTGCCAACATTATGTCCTCATGTAAATTCTGCAGGGCTTGGCGCAGTTAACGTAACGTTTGTTTCATGTGCGATGTCTTTGCGGTTCCAAATGGCAAGTTTCAGTCCTGTTTGTAAGTCAAAAAAGGCAACTGCACCATGTTCAAATTCTGTACCGGCTATTCCCTCTGTAGGCAGACCCAAGCCATCTCGATAGAAGTGAAGCGATTTTTCTAAATTGTCTGCGCCTAAAGTAATTACTGTAATCCGCGGCTTCATAGCAATCATTGATCAAGAGCAATATAAAGTATTGGACATTTTCATTGAAAAGATTTTGACATTTCAGTAAAGAACCTATATATTCATATATGAGCACATAATCATATAATGTTATTTTTTTGTCCATGTTAGAATGCTTCATAACAGAAAAGAAATAATAAATGCAGTGTATGAGATAAGGAGGAGATTTTTATGGGTCACAATCACAATCACGCTGGCGGATCCAATAAGAAGGTTTTATTGATCTCTTTTATCATGATTACAGGTTATATGATAATAGAAGCGATAGGCGGATTTTTAACCAATAGTTTAGCGCTTTTGTCAGATGCAGGCCATATGCTGAGTGACTCAATCTCATTAATGGTTGCTCTGATTGCTTTTAAATTGGCCGAAAAAAAGGCAAGTCATCATAAGACATTCGGCTACAAACGATTTGAGATTCTCGCAGCTGTGATAAACGGTGTTGCATTAATATTGATTTCCCTTTATATCATTTATGAAGCAATCAAACGTTTCTCTCATCCGCCGGAGGTAGCAACAACCGGTATGCTGACGATTAGTATCATCGGGTTAGCTGTAAATATATTGGTCGCTTGGATTATGCTGAACGGCGGAGATACAAAGAATAACCTGAACATAAGAGGGGCTTACTTACATGTGATAAGTGACATGCTCGGATCTGTAGGTGCCATACTGGCTGCGATCCTTATCATCTTCTTCGGGTGGAGCTGGGCAGATCCAGTGGCCAGTGTCATTGTGGCTATTCTTGTTCTGAGAAGCGGTTACCATGTGACGAAAGACTCCATTCACGTATTAATGGAAGGAACTCCGGGAAATATCGATGTCACTGACATCATTCATACAATTGAAGAGACAGAAGGAATTCAAAGCATTCATGATTTGCACATATGGTCTATCACAAGCGGATTGAATGCTCTTTCCTGCCACGCAGTTGGTAACGATCAACTGACCATTTCTGAAAGTGAAAGTATTTTACGCAAAATTGAACATGAACTTGGAGATAAAGGCATTACACATGTAACCATTCAAATGGAAACAGCAGCGCATAATCACGACAATACGATTCTTTGTCAGGCCCAAACTGAGAATCCGCGTGACCATCATCATCATTAAAGAAGGAAATAGGGACTCACTTTGTCTGCTGACAATTAAGATAAAACCGGAGGGGGGATTCATATGTACGACACGATAGTAATCGGAGCCGGTCAGGCAGGAATCTCAGTAGGATATTATCTAAAGAAGTCGAAACAAAAGTTTATCATTTTGGATAAAAGTCATGAAGTGGGAGAAAGCTGGAAAAACCGGTATGACTCATTGGTTTTATTTACTTCTCGAATGTACAGCTCTTTGCCTGGAATGCAGCTTGAAGGAGACAAGCATGGACTCCCTTCAAAAAATGAAATTGCTGCTTATCTGAAAAAATATGTTGAAAGATTTGAAATCCCGATCCAATTACGGACAGAAGTAATAAGTGTCCAAAAATTAAACAACTATTTCTTAATAAAAACAAACCGGGAAGAATATCAAACGAAGAATCTTGTGATGGCCGCAGGTCCTTTTCATACCCCTAATATTCCATCAATATCAAGGGATGTAGCCGATCATATTCATCAATTACATTCTTCACAATATAAACATTCAAAACAACTGGCGCCTGGGAATGTACTGGTAGTCGGCGGCGGGAATAGCGGGGCTCAGATAGCTGTTGAATTATCCAAAGAAAGAGTTACATATTTGGCTTGCAGTAATAAACCGGTTTATTTCCCTTTATGGATTGGAAAAAGAAGCATCTTTTGGTGGTTTGATAAATTAGGAGTTTTACATGCAAGTCATACATCAATATTAGGCAAGTTCATTCAGAAGAAAGGCGACCCCATATTTGGGTATGAATTAAAACATGCAATAAGACAGAAGAAGATCATCTTAAAACAAAGAGTCATAGCCGGAAAGCAAAATGAAATGATTTTTAAAGATTCATCTTCATTAGAAGTAAACAATATTATTTGGGCAACTGGTTTTAAGAATCCGCTTTGTTGGATGAAAATAGAAGGTGTTTTGGATAAGGAAGGCCGAATTATACATCACCGGGGTGTTTCAGCTGTGGAAGGATTGTATTTTATTGGTTTGCCTTGGCAGCATAGGCGAGGTTCAGCGCTGCTTCAAGGTGTAGGAAATGATGCTGAATACATTGTAAAACAAATGAACGGCGGATAGACAGAGGAGAGCAGTAACTTACGTGTTTACTGCTCTTTTTTTGTGTTGAATAAGTCCGGTTATGTGACTGTGTAAAGCCGAAAAAATCTTTTGGCTTAATTAATAAGAAGATCCCTGACTCATTGATTGTGCAACATTCTGACGTACTTCCCGAGCTAACTGCGCGGCACGTAAGGAAGCCTGCCAAATAGCCGGACTCACTGCAGATTGACTGATGGATAATGCCTGTTGTGTGGCTGGAACCATTGGTCTTAGGAGATTTTCCGCCTCGTCTACAGATGACGCGTATTGGTGACCGGCTGCTCTTCTCAGGTCTGCTATCGCTGCGGGGAAGTTTGACCATAGACGAAGTATTGAATTCATGCAGCCAACCATAAGAGGAAAATGAGGAGCCCGGCCTTGTCCGGCGGCGAGAAGCTCTGCTGCGCCTAAAGCGGAATAAACGTGATAGCTCAACGGAGTAAGATATTTCGCGTGTACAGTATGAAGTTCTCGTAATCCCCAAGTGTCTGGAAGAAATCTGAATTCTGAACTCATACCGCATCCCAGAGCGAGTGCTCTGCTGACAGCCTGCAAGTGTTTCACTACCGCAGCCATTGATTGTTGAAAGGAGGATGAGTGTATTGGAATTTGTTGAATCGCAGATAAATGGCTTCGCATTTTATGATTTGCCTGGCTTAAATCAGGCTGCTGTCTGTAATCATATACATAATACGGATAATAATAATACATATCTAAACTCCCTTTATGAATGACTTTTAGGAGCAGGATATGCACCCAGATTGTTTTTGATAAGGGCATGTGCCTAAATTATCCATCAGTGCAACGATTTTAGTCCGCGCATATTCAGTTGGTATTTTTTATGCAAACGGATTTAGTGGCCAAAACGTTT
The DNA here is from genome assembly GCF_036961585.1 of Bacillus sp. JHAA. Classification (NCBI taxonomy): domain Bacteria; kingdom Bacillati; phylum Bacillota; class Bacilli; order Caryophanales; family Bacillaceae; genus Bacillus; species Bacillus sp. JHAA. The sequence goes on from NZ_JBAMDE010000004.1 coordinate 382,579, forward strand.
CTGCTAACTTAAGTCTTTTAGGCTGAACAAGGGAATTTCTTAGTACGGCACACTCTCATTACCAAAAGCATAGGATAATATCACAAAAATTTAAAATTGCGGGGATGAAAAATGTATTATATACCTTTTTCGCATCAATATTATTATTGTGTGAATGTACCGATGTATAGCGATGGAAGATCTGTTTATTGGACTTTTCCAAATAACTATGATCCTTCATACGAAGATAGAAACCTTCTCTTGAAAGATTATGGACCAAAACCATTCGTTGTGAATATCAATAAAGCCGCAAAACAAAACAATACATTCCGTACGGCCCTATGGACGGGAAAACATTTTCAAATTACTTTAATGAGTATCGGCATTGGAGAAGATATCGGTTTGGAAATCCACCCCCACGTAGATCAATTCTTACGGATTGAGCAAGGCCGGGGGATCGTTAAAATGGGTAAGAGCAAGGAACATTTAACTTTCCAAAGAAATGTCTATGATGACTTTGCCATTGTTGTCCCTGCCGGCACTTGGCACAATGTTGTGAATACAGGTAATACGCCGTTAAAACTGTATTCAATTTATGCTCCTCCTAACCATCCGTTTGGTACAGTTCATGTGACAAAGGCCGATGCAGCGGCTGCGGAAGATTAGTATAGGATTCCAGAGGACTTTACTGCTGCAAAGACTATAGGAAAAAATCGTATTTGGACAGCATCATTAAATAAAGCGATTGAATGGCTGAAAAAATATTAACGTTTCAGCTTGTCATAGTGCAGTTGATGCGATGCTTTATTCCACAACTTTTCAACAGCAAATGTGGTTTTTTGTCTGTACATTTTAATTGATTGGCAGTCAGTGAAAATAGGCAATCCGCAGGGAATTTGTAATAAATTTATCCTTGCTCCTCCTAATAAGCGGCTTTAACTGCCAAGTTTCTGTTTCTCTTCAAACCATTTGCGAAGCTGATGAATATGAGCTTGATGATATCTATTATGGTCTGCCATATGCCATATTCCCCATTGAATGGTTGCTTGTTTTTCTGCTTCATAATCTACTGTATGATTCAGCTGATCGTCAGTTAACTCATAACAAACAGACTTAAACATGCTGAATACTTCTTCATAATCAGTGAGAATTTGTTCTAATGAAACACCGGAAATGAAAGGGAGCTTATTGTTCAGATCTAACATTGGTCCATACTTCTCTTCAAGCTGCTTTGGTATCGGTTCACCCTTTATTCTGAATATCCAGTTGAGATCAACATATGCTAAGTGTCTTATTAGCTGAGCTGTACTATTGTATGTTTGATTTGGTCCTTTATAATCAATCTCCTGCTGTGACATGTCTGACACAATGGATATTAAGCGGCTGTAATTTTCATTAACGGCAGAATACAGCATCACCTCATTAGCACAATTTTTATATTCAGTTTGTCTTATTACTCATATTTGTCAAGCCATCCAGGGAATGAATCGCTAGAGGATGAAGCAATGAAGCAGGCTCTCTTTGCCTGCTTTTTTTGTGTGTCGGCCTATACATCTGACATGTTTGTTTATCTGAAACTGTACCTTTTTAAATGTCAGACAGTGTTATATGATACTCTGCAGATATTCAAGAATATGTACTTGGAGGACATTCTCATGCGAAATTTTAATGTTGCTATCCCTACGCCTTTTCATGAAGATGAAAGTTTATATTTAGAAGGATTTGATGCTATTGTCGAACATTTGAAAAACAGCGGTATCCATTCGTTACTCATATGCGGCACGACTGGTGAACAGCATTCACTCAGCATAGATGAGCGTCTTCAGATCATTGAGTATGTTCATCAGCGAAAATTTGAAGATGTTGAACTGATGTTCGGTGTTTCAGCCGTAAGAACCAGTGATGCCGTCAAACTGATGAAACACATCGAGAAAACCAATATTGATTCTGTACTGATTGGTTTTCCTCCTTATATAAGACCGACACAGCAGCAAGCCGTTTATTACGTTGACGAACTTCTCAGTCATACCTCTAAAGAGGCTGTGCTTTATAATAACCCCGGCCGGACCGGTTTTAATCTGAGTGAGAAAGCGCTTAAAGACTTAATAAGCCGGCATCCCGGGATAAGGGGGCTGAAAGAAGGAGGAGACGTTCTGCGTCATAAACAAACAGAGTTCCCTGATCACTTTATTTTGTTTGCGGCAGGAGACGTTGAATTTCCGAAGATGATGAGTAACGGGTGTAACGGCCTGTCAAGCATGGCCGGAAATGTCTATCCTGAAGAAATCAGAGAAAGCTTCAGCAGCTTATCAGAAAATAAACCGATTAATCTGGACCGAATAAACGATCTGATTGCTGAAGTGACAAATCATCATACTGTCATGAATATAAAAAATCACTATAAGAAGATTGGGATTCAAGCAGGCAGCTGCCGGTCACCCATTATATAAGAAATGTTCCGTCGCGGATAAGTGAAAAATGTGATCAGCGCGCTTTCTGTACTTGGATTAGGCTTAATAAGCAAGTTATATAATACTGTCATTAGCGGGGGCGTAAGCATTTGTTTAGCTTTACATAAGGGAAACCTTATGATATGGTGATTATTGCTAATATTGACAAGAAAGAGGTGAAAGCGATGATAACGATTTATGGAATTTTGTATGGTAAGAATGCAAAAATTGGAAACATCTTGGCGGACAAAGGGAGCAGTCTGTCCTTTTTTAAGCCAAATCACCATACAAAAACAGTTATCGGTGCTTTTTCTCTATGTCAAATAAACGATAATCCAATGACATAATGTCCTTGTTTATTTGTGCATGATGTTATTTAAGCGTAACACCGATAATTGTGTCGGTGTTTATTTGTGCCTGATTTTAAAAAAAGGTTAGATGATCACTCCCTTCTATTTACTCAAACAAACAAGAGTATTATGGAAGGATGAGAAAACATGCAACAAAAAAACAAGTATATAAGAATTCAAGAGTTCCTGAAGCAAAATAAATTTCCTGATTTTAGAATGAATCAAATCAAAAATGCTGTATTCCAAGGGAGAATAAATCATTTCAATGAAATAACGGTTCTTCCTAAATCCTTGAGAAAATTGTTAATAGAGGAGTTCGGAGAGTCAATTTTAAATATTGCTCCTTTAAAAGTGCAGCATTCTGAGCAAGTTACAAAAGTCTTATTTGAAATTTCTGGAGACGAAAAAATAGAGACGGTTAATATGAAATATAAAGCCGGTTGGGAGTCATTTTGTATATCCTCGCAGTGCGGCTGTCATTTCGGCTGTACATTTTGTGCAACAGGAGATATTGGTTTAAAACGCAATTTAACGTCAGATGAAATGACTGACCAAATTTTGTACTTTCACTTAAAAGGACATTCAATTGACAGTATTTCTTTTATGGGAATGGGAGAAGCATTAGCGAATGTACAAGTTTTTGATGCTTTACATGTGCTTACAAATCCGGAGTTGTTTGCTTTAAGCCCTCGCAGGTTATCTATTTCGACCATAGGTATTATTCCGGGCATTAAAAAAATCACTCAGGATTATCCGCAGGTCAACCTGACGTTTTCATTACATTCTCCTTTTAATGAACAGCGAAGCAAGTTAATGCCGATTAATGAACGCTACCCGTTATTGGAGGTAATGGACACATTAGATGAGCATATACGTGTGACCTCAAGAAAAGTTTATATTGCTTATATTATGCTGCCGGGAGTTAATGATTCTATTGATCATGCGAATGAAGTAGTAAATCTTTTAAGAAGCAGATATAAGAGAGGGAACTTGTTCCATGTAAACATCATTAGATATAACCCGACTGTTAGTTCACCTATGAGATTTGAAGAAGTAAATGAGAAACAAGTTGTAAATTTCTATAAAAAATTAAAGTCAGCAGGAATTAACGTGACCGTCAGAAGTCAATTTGGCATTGATATAGATGCTGCTTGCGGACAATTATATGGAAATTATCAAAAAAATAAGAACCAATAAATCAGGTGCAGAACTCGGTTTGACTTCATATTATTTCATTTGATAACATAAAATGGTTATCGTGATTGAAAAAAAGTACCCGTTTTTATAAAAAAAGGAGTCATAACGTTGCTGAAAAGGTTTTTTCTTGTTTTTCTTACGCTGATGATGTCTATATTTGCTGTATTCGCGGCTGCTGAAGAGTCTCCCGGCGATCGTGTCATTTCTTTTGACGAGCCTATGATTTTATTGATCTCACTCGGAATCATCTTATGTTTGTTCATTCCTCCATTCGTCATGTCCTTTTTTGGCAGTTTGGTTGTGAGAATCATATCCGGAGTCTATCAATGTTTTATCGTTCTCACGTTTGCGGGGCTCATTCCGATTGGATTTCTGATCCCCAATGGCTTTTTGACAATTCTTGCTGCCGTACTGGGGACTTTGGTCAGTTCAGCGAGTGTTGCCGTGACCTTATTCGTTGGCAGGACAGAGAACACAAATAAGCTTTCGTAAGCGGTTTTGACAACAATAACACGCGTCCTGAAAACACCAAGTGTACAGACCCTTGGTGTTTTTTAATTCCGGCAGAAAAGAAGGTATAATGGGCGGAGAAGAGGTGTCAGCCAATGAAAATAACCAGAGAGACATTAGAAAAACAGCAAATTTGGATATATGGTGTGACTCTTGTAATCGGCGGAATAGCGGGGATCGCCGGGAAAGATTCAGGACTTCGCTGGGGATGGACGATATCACCGCTTATCGCTGTTCTCATGTATGCCATGTTTGCCCAAATCCCATTCTTGAAGCTGAAGGAAGCCATGTCAAACCTCAAGTTTATGGCGGCTTTATTGATCGGTAATTTCTTAGCTGTACCTGTCGTTGTATGGGTGTTAACCGCCATTTTTCCTCAATCTCCTCCTATATTATTAGGGGTTTGTTTGGTATTGCTTACACCTTGTATTGATTACGTCATCGTCTTTACTCAGCTCGGCAAAGGAAATGAGAGATTAATACTGGCTTCCACGCCGGTTTTGTTCGCCGTTCAGATGGTATTGCTTCCGTTATACTTGTGGCTGTTTATCGGGAAAGAAGTGATAGGGGCTGTTCATGCGGGGCCGTTTCTGGAAGCATTCTTATGTTTAATAGCGGGACCGCTGCTGGCGGCAGTGATGACACAATTGTGGGCTGATAAGAAGCCGGCGGGAGAAAAGGTGTTGGAGTGGACGGCGTGGCTGCCTGTTCCTTTTATGGCTCTGGTCTTACTGGCGGTCGTCGCCACACAAATCGGAAAGGTCATCAGTGATGCTGGCATCATTATACGTGTGATTCCGATCTATCTGTTATTCCTGCTCATTATGCCGTTTGTCTCCCGGTTTATCGCATATGCGTTCCGTCTGGATACAGGTGAAGGAAGAGCATTGATCTTCAGCACGGGCACAAGAAATTCTCTCGCAGTCCTTCCGTTAGCGCTGGCTCTGCCGGATGCTTGGGCCTCATTAGCCGCCGCTGTTATCGTCACACAGACGATTGTTGAATTGATAGGCGAATTGGTTTATATAAAAGCGGTGCCCGGATGGCTGCTGAAATAAAAAATAATTTGAACTGAAAAAAACATACCAACAAATATTGGTATGTTTTTTTATGTCGATTATAAAGTTGAAATATCAATGACGAAACGGTAGCGGACATCGCTTTGGAGAACCCGTTCGTACGCTTCGTCAACTTGATTGGCCGGTATCACTTCAATTTTAGGAGCAATGCCGTGCTCGGCGGCGAAATCAAGCATCTCCTGAGTCTGCGGAATACCGCCGACGAGTGAACCCGCAATGCTGCGGCGGCCCGTGATTAAGGAGAACACACTGTATGAGTCCGGCTTAGCGGGCGCTCCCACATTTACCAATGTACCGTCAATGCGAAGCAGGGATAAGTAGGCATCTACGTCAAGGTTCGCGGATACTGTATTTAAAATAAGATCAAATCGTCCGGCCAGCTCAGTAAATGTATCCGGATCGCTTGTTGCAAAGTAATGATCGGCTCCAAATTCAAGCGCTTCGTCTTTTTTGTTCATTGAGCGGCTGAGGACGGTGACCTCTGCGCCTAAAGCGTGCGCGAATTGAACGGCTAAATGTCCGAGCCCGCCCATTCCGACAATCGCCACTTTTTTGCCGGGGCCGGCATTCCAGTGTTTCAGCGGAGAATAGGTGGTAATGCCCGCGCACAATAGCGGGCTGGCGGCATCTAATTCCAATTGATCGGGAATCCGGACAACGAATCTGTCAGTGACAACTATTTTCTGGCTGTAGCCGCCGTACGTAGGGTTTCCGTCGTAGTCCAGGTTATTATAAGTCTGAACAACGCCTTTTGTGCAATATTGTTCGTCTCCGTTCAGACAGTATTCACATTCCCCGCAGGAGTCTACAAAACAGCCGACACCCACACGGTCGCCGACGGCAAATGTGGTGACTTCTTCACCCACGGCTTCCACAACTCCGGCAATTTCGTGTCCGGGAACCATCGGAAAGATTCCGCCGCCCCATTCATCGAATGCACTGTGGATGTCTGAGTGACAAATCCCGCTGTACTTAATATCAATCAGGATATCGTGCGGCCGTAATGCTCTTCTCTCAATCGTTGTCCGCTCAAATTTAGCTTTTGCATGCGGAGCGCTTAATACACGAGTCGGATGATTATTGCACATGGTTATCTTCCTTTCCAAGATAAAGTGATGAATCCTCTGTTCAATTTTACTTTAAATGTTAAAGCGGACTTTAAGTCAAGGAGTTTGGTTTATTTTTTTATGAAATGATATTCTATAATGGCACGCTTATGAAAGGTTTGAAGGACGGGTGATAAGAATATGAAGATTGCGCAGGCTGCAAAGCAGGTTGAGTTATCAGCCGCAACGCTTAGGTATTATGAAAGTATAGGACTGATTCCTCCGGTAAAACGCGATGAAAGCGGCATCCGCGATTATGACGAAGATGATGTGAATTGGATTGAATTTATTAAATGCATGAGAAGTGCCGGGCTGTCGATTGAGGCGCTGATTGAATATACCGCTTTATTTATTGAAGGAGCCGATCATACGATCGAACCCCGAAAAAACATCCTGATAAATGAAAGGAAAAGGCTGACGGAGAAACAGAGGGAAATTGATGAAACCATAAAACGATTAAACAGGAAGATTGAGGATTATGAAGATATCCTTGAAAATGAAGCGAAACTTAAAAACAGATTGAAGGCTGAATGTATTTCTGAATGAAGAGAAGGTGTCCCGGACGCCGGGCCGCATGAAATGTACCAAGGGAAACGAGCCTTGGTTTTTTTATTTTCTAAAGAGTGGAAACAAAACAGCTTTTTCTATCTTATCAATCATTACTTATCCTTTTTTCAGCTTGACTTTTTTACTGCAGACTTTTAAAGTGTGAAATGTTGCTTAGACTGTGATTAGCGACTTTAATGCTGAAAAGAGGTGGTTTACCCAGATGAACAATAAAAAGAACCCTTGGGCGTTAGTGCCTTTAGTCTTATTCGTAGGGCTTTTTGTCGGCTCTGGTCTGGTGACCGGAGATTTTTATAAATTGCCGATCTTGATTGCCGCGATCATTGCGTCAGCTTTTGCGCTGTTATTTAACCGGAAGAAATCGCTCAATCAAAAAATAGAATGGTTCGCTTCCGGTGCGGGACATCCTGATATTATCATTATGGTTATGATTTTTATATTGGCAGGTGCCTTTGCTTCGGCGGCTGAAGCGATGGGAGCGGTGCATTCAACTGTCAATCTTGCTTTGAGCGTTATTCCGCAGCAGTTTTTGCTGCCGGGGCTGTTTATCATTGCTTGTTTTATTTCTATATCGATGGGAACATCAATGGGCACGATTGCGGCGGTTGCGCCGATCAGCGCGGGTCTGAGCGGAGAGCTTGGAATCTCCGGCGCGATTACGATGGCGGCTGTGGTCGGCGGAGCTATGTTCGGAGATAATCTTTCTTTTATTTCTGATACGACCATCGCGTCAGTCCGGACGCAAAAAACACAAATGATGGATAAATTCAAAACGAACTTTCTGATTGTTTTGCCTGCTGCCATTGTGACTGTTATTATCTTATTTTTTATTCCGGCAGGCCACGCCGGCCATACGGGTGCTGAATCTTACAGCTGGATTAAGGTGCTTCCTTATGTCGCCGTGTTGGTTTTTGCGTTAATCGGTATTAATGTGATGGCTGTCATATTCGGCGGATTGGTTTTGACGGGAATCATCGGATTAGCGGGCGGCAGCCTGACGCTTGACTCTTATTTTAAGGCGATTACGGATGGAATTGCCGGAATGAGCGATCTGATCATCCTGTCCATGCTGATCGGCGGGATGGTCGGCGTGATGAAACAAAACGGCGGGATCGACTTTTTACTGGAGTTCATCACGAAACGAATCCGTTCGAAAAAAGGCGCCGAAGCCGGCATTGCCGGACTGGTCAGCGTGACGAATCTGGCTGCGGCCAATAATACGATCTCGATTATCGCAGCCGGGCCGATTGCAAAGAATATCGCTGATAAATTCAACATCGACAACAGAAAATCGGCAAGTATTCTGGATATCTTTTCGTGTATGATACAAGGATTGATTCCTTACGGCGCGCAGCTGTTATCAGCCGGGAAATTCGGGAATATTTCACCCGTCAGCATCCTGCCATACTCTTTCTATCCCGTTTTAATCGGAATCTGCGGCATCGCCGCCATCATATTTGGACTGCCGAAATTCACAAGAAATACGAAATAAAAAAAGGCGCCGTTCGGCGCCTTTTTTCTTTCATGACAGCCAAGCATTTCTCAAAAGCTGTACGCCATGTGTGATCTGATCCGTATCGAGATGGGCGAAACCCAGCTTTATGATCGGCGGTTCGGGTTTTTCGGCAACGAAATAAACGGCGGTAGGATATACCTTCACTCCGTACTGAAAAGCGCGTTCGATTAATGTTTCTTCTGTATAGTTCAGGTGAACTCTCACCAATATATACAATCCCGACTGCTCGCCGATGATCGTCACATGACCGCCGAACTGCTGCTTTACATGTGAAATCAAGTGCTGCATTTTTCGCCTGTAAACAATGCGCATGCGCTTAATATGGCGGGTCCATTCACCGGCCTTCATCAATTCAGCCATGGTCAGCTGGTTAAGCGAAGAAGCGGTGCTTTCGAAATGAATAAACCGTTCTTTATACCGGTGCAAAAGGCGCTGCGGCAAAACCATATAGCTTATGCGGATGCCCGGAAGAAAGGATTTTGAGAAATTCCCTAAATAAATCACCCGGTCTGATTGAATGGAAGCAAGAGCGGGAAACGGCTGCTGTGTATAACGGAATTCACTGTCATAATCATCCTCAAGAATATAACCCTCTCTATGATTCACCCAATTGATCAGAGTTTGGCGCTGCTGAATGGACATGCTTACGCCGTAAGGGCTGTGATGGGATGGGGTCACATAGATTAATTTTTCTTTCATTGCATGTAATTGAGAAAAATCAGCTCCGTTTTCATAGACAGGCATCGTTTCCAGAGGTAGCCCGTGAAATTGAAAAGCCGCTCTGGCACCGTCAAATCCCGGGTCTTCAACGATCATTCCCGAAAAATCCTCTTTCAGAATCCGGCTGAGATATATCAGCATCTGCTGCGTGCTGCTGCCGATGATAATGGAATCCGCATCTGTTTTCACTCCGCGGGATTCCAAGAGATAAGCGGCAATTTGTTCACGCAGGTCTCTCTCGCCGAACGGTTCACCGTACAGGAAGCTTTTCTCTGATGTCAAAACTTGATTGTATAATTTTCTCCATGTTTTCAGAGGAAAATGCTTTTGATCGACGGCTCCGGCGCGAAAATCAATCAGGACCGGCTGAGTTGATTCGGTTTTTTCAGCGTAAACAACATCGTTTTCTTTTTGAAATATAGAAGGTTCTACTTCATTTGCAAAATAACCTTTGCGTGTTTCTCCGCGAATGTATCCCTCCGCTAAAAGAAGATCATAAGCCATCAGCGTTGTATTACGGCTTACCCGCAGGGAATCTGCCAGCTCCCGAATCGAAGGCAGCCGCTCATCTGCCTGAATATTTCCCTGCTCAATCAATGTTTTAAATTGCTCGTAAATTTGTTTGTATTTCGGGGTGTCGCTTTCGAAAGCGAAAATCATATTTTTCATCAGATGTTCTCCTCTGACATGTGTATTTATTCCTAACTGTACCTTTTTAAATGTCAGGTGATATCTTATTATAGCGGAAAGCGCTTTATCAATCCATGTTCGAGAGGAGAGTTTTGTATGTATATTCCGGCTCCATTTCAGCTGAGTGAAGCTGAAGCGTGCGATGTCATCAAAGAGTATGGTTTCGCAGCATTGTTTTCAACGGCGGGAGGCATGCCGTATGCAACCCACCTGCCATTGATGATGAGTAAGAATAACGAATGCTTATACGGTCATTTTGCATTGCCGAACCCCCAATGGAAAGAGATTGATGGCCAAAACGTGTTAGCCGTTTTTCAAGGGCCGCATTGTTATATCTCGCCTAAATGGTATGAGACGAATCAGGCTGTTCCCACATGGAATTATGTGGCGGTTCATGTTTACGGAGAGGCGGAGCTTTTGGATGAGGAAGAAACCGTGCAGTCGATGAGTGATCTCGTATTGAAATACGAAAGCCCCGACAGCCCGTACAAATTAGAGGATGTCGATGCGAAATTGCTGGCAGGCATGAACAAAGGGGTAAAAGGCTTTAAAATCAATATCAGCAAAATAGAGGGGAAAGCAAAGCTGAGTCAAAATCATTCAGCTGCAAGACAAGGGCTGGTCGTACAACAGCTCAAACAGATTCCTCATACAAACGAACAGCTCATTTCCGGCTTGATGGAAGAAAACATCAAACAGATCACTGCGAACAACTGACAAGCATGTTAAAAACATACCGGCAGCATGCGGTATGTTTTTTCAGGTTATGAAGCTTTTCTCAGGATGAATAACGACTCAAACAGCACATAAATCAACGGCGCCATTAAAATGAAGAAAGAATGAAAAATAGCATACGGTATGAGTAAGTAAACGATAAGTTTCAATAGAATGGTAGACGGTTTATTGAATGTCCAGCGGTTCTTCAAGATATCAGTCATACAAGCTAAAACAAGGCCGACCGTCAAATATCCGGCTGCTATGTAAAGATAAATAAAAAGGTAAAACGGGTAAGAAGACAACGGCGGTGTGTCTTCCTGTGTCATTTTTAAACTCATGTAAAAGACCAATAAAAAGCAAACGGACGAAATCAGAGCCAGCAAAAGGTGTTTATATAAATACTTCTTCATGTGTTTCACCTGCCTATGGCGCAATTATTTCTTAACATATTATGACATGGTTTTACCGCTGCTGAAAGAATCGGCAGCTGAAAAAGACGGCAAATCCCGCCGTCTTTTTTTATATCTTAAGATTTCTTAAGAACTTTTACCGCTTTTTCTTCAGGTTTTGAATGTAAAATTTGATTTATAAATTCGAGACAAATGGAAAAATTAAATTATACCCGTAAATTTAAGGGTGGATGGAGAGATTAAAGATGAAACGCCTGTTATTCTTATTTCAATATATCATCAAACCAAGAACTGTCGGCGCCGTTCTGCCCAGCTCACATTTTCTTGCTGAGAAAATGACCGGAAAAATTGATTTTCATAAAGCTGAATACATTGTTGAATACGGGCCGGGCACGGGAGTATTTACAAAAAAGCTGCTTGAAAAACGTCAGCCTGGGGCGATGATCTTATTGATAGAACAAAATGAGGAATTTTATGCTTTACTGAAAGAAAAATATAAAGAGGAACAAAACCTATTTATTGTACATGGATCGGCTGAACATATTGAGAGTCATATGAAGGAGCATGGAATTCCTTATGCCGACTATGTCGTCTCCGGACTTCCTTTTGCAAGCCTTCCAAAAAAAGTGTCTGCTGATATTTTGACGAATACGGCTAAAATCTTAAAAGATAACGGAGAATTCATTACGTTTCAATATACTCAATATAAGAAGGCATTGATTGAGCAATTCTTTCCGCAAATAGTAGTAAGGAGAGAAATCAGGAATATACCGCCGGCTTATGTTTTCAGCTGTTCATTGCCGAAAAAAAAGAGGGAGGATTCATATGGGGACAACCATTCTAATCGTAGATGATGACAAAGATATCCGAAACCTGATCTCTGTCTATTTAGAAAATGAAGGAATAGACACACAGAAGGCGAAAGATGCTGCTGAAGCATTAAAATTATTGGAGCAAAAGGAGTTTGACCTGATCATTTTAGATATTATGATGCCCAATATGGATGGGATTGAAGCATGCATGAAGATCAGACAGGAACGAAATCTGCCCATCATCATGCTTTCCGCCAAATCGGAGGATATGGATAAAATTCAAGGACTGGCTTCCGGTGCCGATGATTATTTAACGAAACCGTTTAATCCGTTGGAATTGATCGCCAGAGTGAAATCGCAGCTGAGAAGGTATAAAAAATACAATACAGATACAATTAGCACGAAGAACGTCATTGAAATCGGTGATTTGACCGTGAATACAGATACAAGGCAAGTGTGGGTGCGGGGGAAAGAAGTCAGGCTGACTCCGAAAGAGTTTGATATTCTGGAGTTGCTTTCGAGAAACAAAGGAATTGTCATGAGTGTTGAAAAAATATATGAGGCGGTATGGAAGGAAGACTTTTTTAAGTCGGACAATACGGTGATGGTCCACATCACAAAGATCAGAGACAAGATAGAAGAGGATTCTAAACATCCGATTTATATCAAAACGGTATGGGGAACAGGATACAAAATATGAAGAAGTTTGGAAATAAGCTGATTGTCAGGCTTCTGATCGCGATCGCAATTAGTTATCTTGTTGCATTTGGTGTGTTGATTCTTGTTATTTTATCTATCTCATATCTGTACAAAATAAATTATTTAACAGATGTGAGCCAGGGAAACGCTAATTTTAGGATACTGATTCAATTTACTGCAGCTATTTTGACCTTTATTGCGGTTTTTTTGTTATTGGTGCGGAAAAAAATATTATATTTGAAACACATTACGGAGAGTGTTCACCATATTGCCAATGGAAATTTAGGCTTGACCATCAGGACTGAAAGCAGGGATGAATTGACACAGCTTGCACAACATATCAATTATATGTCCGAAGAATTAGAGAGTAAATTTGAACATGAAAGACAATTAGAACGAGCGAAAAGTGAGCTGATCTCAAGTGTATCCCACGATTTAAGGACCCCGTTAACATCAATTATCGGATATTTGGATCTGCTTAAAAAAGAACAATACAACAGTAAAGCCCAATTTCAGGAGTACCTTGAAACGATTTATTCAAAATCGCAAAGGCTGAAATATTTAATAGATGAACTGTTTGAATATACACATTTATCGAGTCCGGACGTTACTTTGAACCGCAGCAAAACAGACTTGTCTGCCCTATTGGAACAAATCACCGGAGAGTACATTCCCATTTTTGAAAAGGAACAATTAACTGTCCGAAAATCAATTACGGAAGAACATGTTCCCGTCTGTATTGATATAGAAAAGATGGTTCGCGTTTATGATAATCTTTTTATGAATGCGCTGAAGTACAGCATCAAACCATCTGAATTGTTCATAAACCTAGAAATAAAAGATGAAAAAGCAATTTTGCAAGTGTCAAACAAGGCCGAAAATCTCCCTGCTGACGATATCAATCAATTGTTTGAACGGTTTTTCAGAGGGGATAAGGCTAGGACGGGTCATCAAGGTACCGGGCTCGGACTTGCCATTTCAAAGAGAATTGTTGAGCTTCACAGCGGCCGTATTCATGCGGATTACAGCGGCGGATGGCTTCGTTTTTCTGTTGAACACCCGATTGACTAGAGCTTGTGGGACAAACGTTCCGTAAGCTTTTTTCTTAGAATAACTTAAGAATACTTAAGAATTTTACCGGCTGTTTCTTCATTTTTTTTTCTTATGATGTGATAGAAAGCGAGGAGAGCGGAGAAATTGAAAAATAAAATGATTTTATTATGTATATGGTTTTTAGGCGTTTATTGTTTGAAGGAACTGGACGTGCTGTCATTTGATATGAATGATGTAACGGACTTTATATCAGGGCATGTGCAATACGCGATGCTGCTGTTTTTGGCTTTGTGGGTCGTCAGGCTTCTCTTTTTTATTCCCGGCATGACGCTGATGTTTTTGGGCGGAATCTGCTTTGATCCGATGGTCAGCATTTTATTATCAATGGCCGGCCTGTTTATAAGCGAAACGTTGGTTTATCTTTTTTCAAAGAAATTCGCCAGCGAAAAAACGACTCAATTGCTGGAAGATAAATATCCTGACTTGAAAGTGTTATTGGAGGCGTATAATTATAAGTTTTTGGCAGTGGGGATGCTTTGTCCGGCAGCTCCTACGGATGTGATTTGTTTTTTATCCGCTGCAGTCGGGTTAAAGTATTCTGCCTACATGTTAACTGTATTGATTTCAAATATTCCTATGGTGCTATTGTCCAGCTTTGTCGTTATCAATTTCAGTGAATCAATGACAGGTATTGTGTTAGTGATCGTTTCGTTTCTATTGATTACGATCTTAACGGTGAGAATGTGGAACCGCATGAAGCAAAATTACTCATGAAACAGGGGTTTTTTGTTCCGAAGGATGTAAAGAAGAATACATCAAAAAAAGCTGTCAGCTTGGTCCTGACGGCTTATTTTTAGTGAATGGCTTATTTCTCCGTGGTGAAATAAAGCAATGCGATGACCGGAAAAGCGATTCCAATCCATAATGTGATACTCCACCCGCCTGAGGCGTATGCCCATCCTCCGATTGATGATCCTATAGCACCGCCCAGAAAGAAGATGGCCATAAATAATCCGTTTAATCGGCTGCGAAATTCAGGTGCCAACGAAAAAATGGCACGCTGACTGAGTACGAGATTGGCAGATACACCCATATCCAACAGGATAGCTGCGGCCACCAGAACTGCTATTCCGACGGGGGAGCTGCTCTGAATCATGAGCGGGAGTAATAAAGAAACGATGACAGCACCGAGAGCGATTCCGGTGGCAAGCCGGGTCAGGCCGCGATCAGCCAGACGGCCGCCTATCGGTGCAGCCGCTGCACCTGCAATGCCCGCTAATGCATACAGCGCGATTGCCTTTTGAGAAAAATGAAAAGCAGGACCGGACAATAATAAAGGTACAGTCGTCCAGAACAAGCTGAAAGCTCCAAATACAAACGCATGATAAATGGCACGGCGGCGTAAGACCGGAGTCGTGCGCAGCAGCTTCCACATTGAACCGAGTAAGACGGTGTAGCTTGTGTTTGCTGTTGGTTTTCTGGCAGGAAGCACTTTTGATAAGACGATTGCCAGGACAACACTTAACGCGGCGGATAAAGCAAATATGGCATTCCACCCCCATATATCAGCGACCAGACTGGATATCGGACGGGAAAGCATAATACCGAGCAGCAGGCCGCTCATCACATTGCCGACAACCCGGCCGCGTGCGGCGTCCGGTGCAAGGTATGATGCGAACGGAACTAGCACTTGGGCTGCAATTGATCCCAGTCCGATGAAAAACGCAGCGGCTAAAAACAGTGTTCCATGCTTCGCAAATGCTGTCAGTGTCAAAGCGGCTGCGCTTAGAAGGAGCGATACAACGACAAGTTTTTTGTTTTCGATAATGTCTCCCAAAGGGACGAGAAACAGTAAGCCGGCAACGTATCCGATTTGAGTCAGTGTGACAATCAATCCTGCGCTGCTTGGAGAAAGCCCGATTGCCGCACTAATGAATCCTGCCAAGGGCTGTGCATAATAAAGATTAGCGACAATGATACCGCATGCCGTTGCGAGAAGAAGGGTTAAACCAGGTGAAATTCCCTGATCTGCTGTTTGTTTGTTTTCTTTAGCCATATGAATGAACTCCTTTTTAAGTGTTTTTTATGATGCTTGATAAATGATTTGCTGATTCATCTCCTTTACGCAGAGGCTTTTGGAGTCTGCATTTCATCAAGACTTCCCTCAAGTTATTTTATAAACTAAACGTTTAGTTTTATTATAAACAAATAATATACTAAACGTTCAGTTTTGTAAATAGGTTTCTGTTTTCTTTTTTTATACAGGTTAAGTATACTGAACGTATCGTTTATAATTCGGGAAGGAATGATTCATGTGCAGAGTAAACGAGGACGGCCGCGCGATGAAGGAACACATAAGGCGATTCTTTCTGCAGCGTATGACCTATTGTTGGAAAATGGCTTTGACGCGGTGACAGTCGATAAAATTGCTGAGCGTGCCAAAGTGAGTAAGGCAACGATTTATAAATGGTGGTCAAACAAGGCTGCCGTTATCATGGACAGCTTTCTTTCGACCGCTACGGACAGACTGCCTGTGCCCGATACAGGATCAACAGTGCAAGATATATTGACCCACGCCACGAATTTAGCAAGGTTTTTGACGAGCCGGGAAGGAACCGTTATTAAGGAATTAATCGGTGCGGGGCAGCTGGATGCAAAATTGGCGGAAGAATATCGCACGCGATTTTTCCAGCCCCGCCGCCTCCAAGCGAAAGGCCTTCTGGAAAAGGGAATTCAAAAAGGTGAATTAAGAGAGAATCTTGATATTGACGTAAGCATCGATCTCATTTACGGACCGATTTTCTATCGTCTGCTTATTACAGGTGATGAGGTGAATGATTCCTATGTGCATGATCTGGTGATGAGTGCGTTTAAGGGAGTTCAGCCTGCCTGAAAAATAGCCGGGTCATGTGAAAGAGATACAGACTTCTGCTGCCTATGGGCGGAATATAATGAAAAGGCCGAACAAGTTCATTGTTCGGCCTTTTCTGATTGATTTGCGAACTGCCGGGCGGCCGCCACGCAAGCGATAACGCCGACATTCACCGCCGCAAGTTCCCATCCTGCTTTTTCATGGAGAATCATGGCGGCCAGTAACAGTCCGAAGAAAGGCTGCAGAAGCTGCAGCTGCCCGATCGCGGCGATGCCTCCCTGGGCGAGTCCGCGATACCAGAATACGAAGCCGATCAGCATGCTGAATATTGAGACATATGCAAGACTGAGCAGTGCGGGCGCGCCGATGTTTGACCATGAGTCCGGCATGAAGCAGAAAGACAGGATGAACATAAGGGGAAGCGATAAAACGAGTGCCCAAGAGATCACCTGCCAGTTGCCAAGCCGCCGGGAGAGGCGGGCGCCTTCGGCATAACCGAGACCGCACACGATAATCGAAGCGATCATGTACGTATCACCGAGCGGAGAGGATTCTCCTCCTTGCAGCAGAGCATATCCGGCTACGAGGATGCTGCCGGCAGCCGAGAAAATCCAAAAGACCGGCCTGGGCCGTTCGCCTCCTCGCAGTACGCCGAAGATCGCCGTCGCAAGCGGGAGAAGCCCGATGTAGACAATGGCATGAGCGGATGTGACATGCTGAAGCGCTAAGGCCGTAAGCAGCGGGAAACCGATCACGACGCCGAGCGCTACTGTTATTAGTGAAATGATGTCGCTTTTGGCAGGGCGTTTCTCCTGAAAAATGAGGAGCAGAGCGCCTGCCAATATACCGGCTATCGCGGCGCGGCATACGGTGAGAAATACCGGGTCAAAGTCCGCTACAGCCAAGCGGGTCGCCGGAAGCGAGCCGCTGAAAATGAGTACGCCGATAAATCCGTTAATCCAGCCGTTTGCGGCTTTCTTCATTCCAATCACTCCAATATATATTTCTAAACCCATTTTCAAAGTTTATAATGACTATAAACTGAAATTGGCCTTATACAAATGGCCAGTTTTTATAAAAAGAAGAATGCCAGTTTGGAGGGAGCAAAAATGGATATCACGCCATTTTTAAATAGAGATCTGGATATTCCGCTTTATCAGCAGCTTTATCGGCATTTTAAGGAAAATATGCATCAGGGCCGTCTTCCTAAAGGACTGAAGCTTCCTTCAAAAAGGCTTTTGTCAAGTCAGCTTTCCGTCAGTCAGACGACTGTAGAGCGGGCCTATGAACAGCTTGCCGCCGAAGGTTATATTGTCAGTAAGCCGAGAAGCGGATGGTTTGCCGATTATGACTCGGACGCCGTCTATGTGAAAAAGCCGGGCGCTTCGCCCGTTCAAACAAAGGCGAAGGAAGACCGTCAATGGATTGATTTTCACTACGGCACTGTGGATGCCGCTCATTTTCCGTTTTCGGCATGGCGCAAAAGCATGGTTGCAAGCTTAGATCAATACGGGCATGAGCTGTATCGGCCCGGGGATGATTTGGGCGAGCTTGAACTGAGAACGCTAATTTCGGAGTACTTATATCAGTCGCGCGGGGTGAATTGCCGTCCTGAACAAGTGATAGTCGGCGCCGGGAACCCTGCTCTTTTGCAAATGCTGTGCAAAATATTTGAAGCAAATCTATCCATCGGATATGAAGATCCGGGTTATCCGAGAGCGAGGGAGATTTTTAAAGCCAATCACATGAAGATCATTCCGATACCCGTCGATGATGAAGGAGTCTGTATCCGGAAGCTGAATGAAGAGCGGCCGCGTCTTGTATATGTCACGCCTTCTCATCAATTTACGTTAGGAACGATTATGCCGGTAAACAGAAGGATTCAGCTGCTGAAATGGGCGGAGGAACATCAATCGTTCATTATAGAAGATGATTATGACGGTGAATTCCGATACACCGGCCAGCCGATCCCATCATTGCAGGGGCTTGATCAGCATCACCGTGTCATTTATATGGGGACGTTTTCCCAATCTCTGCTTCCTTCGCTGCGCATCAGCTATATGATTCTTCCTTTGCCGCTTATTGAAAAAGGCAGGGAAATCGCTTCTTTATATAAACAGACCGTCTCCTGCCACAGTCAGCTGACGCTGGCTCAATTTATCAAAAGCGGAGAGTGGCAGAAACATATTAACAGAATGAGAAAGCTGTACCGGAAAAAAAGAGCGGTATTATTAGAGGCCGTGCGGCGCGAGCTGGGACAATACGTCAGGATTCGCGGGGAAAATTCCGGGCTGCGGATTTTACTTGACGTTCAGCTGCCTTTCAGCGAAAAAGAGCTGATTGAAAAGGCGGAGGAACAAGGCGTCAAAATCTATCCCGTGTCTCTTACCTATCAAAAACAGGTCCCTGAAAAAACAGTTTCCCTCGGTTTCGCGGGGGTTTCTGAAACCGATATACAAGAAGGCATAAAAAAACTGAGAGCCGCCTGGGCGCTGTAAAAGGCAGCTCACAGTTTGAAATACTGAAGCTTGAGTCAGGGGTGATGTCTCAGCAGCAAAACGATTTATAGGACGGGCAGGCGGAGCGCCGTATCAATATTTTGCAAATTGAGCCGGACTTGTTCATTTGTGTTCCACGGGTGATACCAGCCTTTTTCCATCATATAGCGTGAGATTTGCTCATGCATGTCGATGGCTTCTTCTAAGTGACGGGTGAGGATCGCTTTCACTTCAGGCGTTTCGGCTTCCGTCGCCGCCATCGCATAGTTTCTGACACCGCTTTTTGCCGAATTCAATAAATCCATAGCGACAATTTGGTCTGTCAGTGCATTCATTCCCGTCAAGTATTCAATAATCGGATTCATTCGTTATTCATCTCCTATTCATGCTTTGCATCAGATAAAATCGAGGCAAACTCCTGCAATTGCCTTGTTGATGTATCCGCATCCTGCTGCATGATTTCTTTCAGCTGCGGATCGGATACGAGCGCTTTCATGGTTTTGGATTTCGTCAGACAAAGTGACTTAAAAGAAGCCATCTCCTGAATTTCGAGTAATTCATGTAAGGCGCGGGCCATTTCTGTAGCCTCCGTTCTTTAAGGTTTGAGTACAACTTTTATGCAATCATCTGTTTTCGTGTCAAACATCTCATAGCCGTGCTTCGCTTCACTAAGCGGAATGACATGGCTTACAACATCGCCCGGATCAATTTTGCCGGTTGACACCAATTCAAACATATACGGCATATAGTGGATGACGGGAGCTTGTCCTGACCGGATATTGACGTTTCGCTGCATGATATCGCCAAGGGGAAACCCGTTGTATCTGCCGCCGTACACGCCCGTAATCTGGATCGTTCCGCCTTTTCGCACCGCTTGGGATGCGATGACCAATGCGCTCATCGCCCCGCCCTGAAGTTTTAATCCGCTGGCGAGGAACTCAAGGTCTGTCATTTTCCCGTCCATGCCGACGGCGTCAATGACAACGTCGGCGCCGCCTTTGGTGATTTCCTTCAGGTAGCTGCCCGTATTTTCGTGGTCTTCGAAGTTCACGATTTCCACTTTATTCGTCCGTTTCGCATGCTGGAGACGGTAGTTGACATAGTCTACGGCTATTACGCGTTTCGCTCCCTTTAACCAGCAGAATTTTTGAGCGAAAAGGCCCACGGGCCCGCAGCCGAGAACGATAACTGTATCGCCTTCTTTTACGCCGGCATTGTCAACGCTCCAAAAGCCGGTTGTCATCGCATCGGAAATAACACTCAGTTTCTCATCCGGTTCTTCGCATGTTTCGGGAACTTTAAAATGAGTAAAGTTCGCAAATGGAACGCGCAAATACTCCGCCTGGCCTCCCGGATAGCCGCCGGCATTTCCTGAATAGCCGAAATAAGCGCCTATATCGCCGTTCTCATTTGATTGATCACATTGGCTTTCCAGGTGATTTTTACAATAAACGCATTCTCCGCAGGCGATATTAAAAGGAATAATGACGCGGTCGCCTTTTTTGACTTTCGTCACGCCGGGACCGGTTTCTTCCACGATGCCCATCGGTTCATGCCCGATGATGTAGTCTTCCTGCAAGTTCGGGATGAGTCCGTGGATTAAATGTAAATCTGATCCGCAAATTGCCGTACTTGTGACTTTTATAATCATGTCATCGTGGTTTTCAATCTTCGGATCAGGCACGTCTTTCACAACGACGTTTTTCACTCCTTGATACGTTACGGCCTTCATGCTGTGATACCTCCAGTGTTAGTGTTCATCAGGTGTGCGGTCAAACATCCCTTTTCTGTTCGTTTCAACGGGAAACAGATTCATATTTCCGACCATGAGGGTATTTTTCGCAGAGAGCTGATCCAGTTTATACTGTTCGCTCAGATCATGCGGGTGAAACCACTTTTTGCTGACCATCAAGTCTGTTATCTCCTGATGCATCGTGATTCCCTGCATGAGCTGTTTGCGAAGCAAAGCTCTTACATCAGGTGAAGCGGTTTCTGTTAAAGCAACGGCGGTATTTCTGACGCCTTCTTTGGCGCGTATGAGAAAATCCATTGCGAATGTCATATCCGCAAGTTCAGGGACATGTAATGAATTGATCGGATCTAAATGGTCATGATTCAATGATGCTTACCTTCCTTTCAATTGATGATCGAAGTCGGCCGGTTTTGAGGAACAGGAGCCTGAAAAGATGCCCGTTCATAAACCGTCTGCAGATCAGCCAGGTCTTGTGAGGCTTGCTGAACATCTTTCTCCATTAACGTTTTCAGGTCCTGATCAAACACAAGCCCTTGCATGAGCTTGGATTTCGCTACACAAAGCGTCTTGAAGTTAATGATTTCATGTAAGTCAAGCGACTCGTGAGCCGCTAATTCACGCTTATCCATAATCGTCTGAAACCTCCCTTTGTAGAAATACGTAGTTAATTTCCCCTGAGAAAAGAGGTCTAGTCTTACAAATTTTGTTTATCAGATAAAGCGGAGAGTCAAAAAAGAGGAAGCACAATCGCTTCCTCTTGTTCACATGGAACGGCTGTTGGTGTCATGAACATTTTTCTGATGCGCGGGCGGTTTTGCCGCGCGGGAGACGAGACCGCTGAGCAAAATGCCGATCAGTACGATGATCAGTGCTTTAACAAGGCCGAATTCTTCACCGAGCAGTCCGAGAACGGGAGGGCCGACTAAGAAGGCGCAGTAGCCGACGAAGGAGATTGCTCCGACCCGCTTAACTGCTCCTTTTGGGTCATCGCCGGCTGCGGAAAGGCCGACCGGGAAGCCGAGGGAGGCGCCGATTCCCCAAAGAAAGACGCCGATTACGGCTGCTGTGAGGTTTCCGCTGAAAATCACAAGGGAAAGTCCGATGACACTGATGGCGGTGCAGAGACGAAGAACGGGCACGCGTCCGTACCGGTCCAAAAATGCCCCGCCAAAGATGCGGGCGATCAGCATAGCGGTGAGGAAGACGCCGTAAACCGCCGTGCCTTGCGCGTGCGTCACGTGAAAACCATCCGTCATGGTGAGCGGAAGCCAGTCATTGGCCGACCCTTCTGCGAAAGCCATTCCGAGCACGATGAGCCCGATCAGCAGTGTGCGCGGCTCTGTCCAGACGTTTACCGGCTTTTCGCTTGAAACTTCCTGCCACCTTGAGACGGCATCTTCTTTCCCGGTGTCCTCGGGCAGAAACCGGAAGAAAGTAAAAATCAGGATAAACTCAATTCCGGCAATGAGCAGCAGGTGAACGAGAACGGGAACCTTGAATAAAATAGCGAGAGAGGCGAGTCCTGCGCCTAGCAATGTGCCGGCGCTGAATGATGCGTGCAATGCGGGCATCATGGTTTTCCCGGCGGCGCGTTCAAGGGCGGAACCATCTACATTAAGGGCCACTTCCGCAAGTCCGTAGCCGAGCCCGAAGATGATCAGTCCGGCAAATACGATGCTTTTGAAAGCGGCAAAAACACCTGCGCTGATGACGAATATCCCGATAATGACAATCAGAACGCTGATCAAAGCAACGAATCTGGTGCCTTTCCGCGAGATGATCCGGCTGGCGCTTAACAGGCCGATCAATGAGCCGCATGCAAGCCCGAAAATAATCAACCCCATCATTGACGTCGAGGCTTTCAGCGTTTCTCTCACCTCAGGCGTGCGGGAAATCCAGGATGAAAAAGCAAGTCCGGGCAGCGAAAAAATAATAAAAAGGGCAAGTTTCCATTTTTGAATGCCCTGTCTACTCATGAAATCAGCTCCCTCTCTGCCAAATGAAGCGGAAAACGCAGAGATTTTAATGTGATGGCAATCAATCCTTTTTGGTAATAGGGCTGGATGTCATCAATAAGAATCAGCTCCGGCATGTGTTCTTTCGGGACAAAAGCGGAGCATGCTTCATAAACCTGTTCCATATCCAACCCTTTTGATAATTCTCCGATAAACGCAATGGCCTGCGGATTGAT
Source organism: Bacillus sp. JHAA (assembly GCF_036961585.1). Lineage (NCBI taxonomy): Bacteria > Bacillati > Bacillota > Bacilli > Caryophanales > Bacillaceae > Bacillus > Bacillus sp. JHAA. The sequence goes on from NZ_JBAMDE010000004.1 coordinate 405,748, forward strand.
GATTGAAATCATGGCGCTTGTCATCTTAACAGCCAGTTCCGGAAAAGAATCCGGTGAATAGAGCTTTTCAAGCTGCTGCTTGCGTGTCGATTCAAATGGAATATAAGAAATTTCTCCGGCGAATTGTGTATTGCCTTTGACTAAGCGCCCGTCTATAACGAAGCGCGCTCCCGGAGGATTGTCTTTGACAAATGCGGCCATGGCGATGGTTTTCGGGACGGAATATTGCTGATCGCGATAAAATCCGTACAAAGCGTAATGCATCTCGTTTTCTACATTGACCTTGACAGAATATCTGGCTTCAAGTCTTTCCTGCATCGGGATATCACACAGCTCTTCAGTGTCACAAATGCCGATGACGCCGTGGCTGACCACACCCTGAACCCCTATGCCGATCGCCTTTATATTGGGAAACCGCCTTATCCATTCGTCAGTAAGCCGTTCGATGAGGTCATAATTGATGACATCATAAAAGCGGCTGTCTTTTTCAACATAGTCACCGTGCCAATCTGCCAGCGCGACGTCAATCGAATGGACGCCGCCTTCTGTTTTAACGGATATGCCGAGTACCAAATGACTGTCCGCATTTAACGTAAACTGCCTTGCTTTTCTTCCGCCTGTTGAGGCGCTCGGTTCCATTTCCATGACTTCGCCGCGTTCTTTTAATTCATGTAAAATGTTTCCGCACGTGGCGGCGCTGAGCCCTGTTTGTTGAGAGAGAAAGGAAATGGTGGCCGCATCCGTTTTCAGCAGCGCTTCAATGATGGTCTCTTCATTCGTTTTTTTTACAATGGATGTATTATTAATGGTATTCGCCATGATTCCGCACTCCTTTATTAATCACTTTTTAAAAGACTTATTAAAAGTAGCTTAAAATATACTTTCCGAATCAGTCAAGACGGTTTAAAATTGTTTTCAAACGGAGAATAAATAGAATATCCTTGCTGAGAATGGAGGCTCGACACATGAGTTCTGATAACAAAATCTATTATGAACGCGGAACGGAAGAGCTGAGGAAGAAAAACATCCGGGCGCATAGGCTTGTCCGGGAATTAAACGACGCCGATTCGGAAGCGTTTGAAACAAAAGAAGCGATCATCAGAGAACTGTTCGGGACGGCGGGAGAGAAACCGAGCATTGAGCATAACTTTCATTGTGATATCGGAACCAATATTCATGTCGGCGATCATTTTTATGCCGGCTATAATTGCACCATTTTAGACATGGCTGACGTGCGGATAGGCGATAACTGTATGATAGGGCCGAATGTCGGGATCTATACAGCCGGGCATTCTCTGCAGCCGGAAGGAAGAAATAAAAGCGGTTACGGCATTCCGATTACGATCGGCAGCAATGTATGGATCGGAGGAAGCTGTGTCATTTTAGCAGGCGTCACCATCGGCGAAAACTCCGTCATTGCGGCCGGTACAGTCGTTACGAAAGACGTCCCGCCAAATTCCGTCATGGCCGGAAACCCGGGAAAGGTTATAAAAAAGATATGAACAAAAAAGCAGCTTGCGAACAATCCCGCAGGCTGTTTTTTCTTTCACCCGTCATGCAGGAAAGAAGGGGAAGGTGAGAAGCAGGCACTTATGGTATGATGACAAATAGAATAAAACCTCGTGAGGCCGGTCGGCTAAAAGGAAGTGGACAGAGATTGTTTGGTACAAAACATCAAGAAGACTATGTCTCCCGTGACAGACGTTCATTGCATATGCTTGCGCTTCGGGTGCCCGGTCTGGCGTTTATTTTAATGGTATATGCCGCATCAGTCTCTTTGCAGTACATTTATGAAAGCTGGACGGTTTTTTTGCTGCTGTTATTCACAATATTGATCGTCATTTTTACCGTGCTGCACTGGCATTCCCATCGCTGGGTGAAGAAAAAAACGTTTCTTTATTTCATCATACAGGGATTTATCATATATACATCGGCTAACTTGATGACTGGCGGCTATATTGCGGTTGTCGTCGGTCTCTATGCCTTTTTAATCGGGCAGATTATCGGAATGGCGGATAAGGGAAAAACGCTGCTCATACTCTATCTGTTCATTTTAATGTCTATAACAGCTTTGCACCAGGAGCATCCGCATCATCTGCTACGTTTCATCGTTATCGCCGCTCCCATCATGATCGTGATTATCACGTATGCGGCCACATTTTTCGCACAAGTTGATGAAAAAATAAAAACACAGATGACGCTTGAAAAATTAGAGCTCGCTCACCGGCAAGTGAAACAGCTGACGCTCCAGAACGAAAGGCAGCGGATGGCGAGAGACTTGCACGATACGCTTGCTCAAGGATTGGTCAGCTTGCATATGCAGCTTGAAGCGGTGCATGTTCATCTTTCAAAGGGTAACACTGACAGAGCGAAAGACATCATCAGCCAGTCAATGGACAGAGTGAAAGGCACATTGGCTGATGCGCGCTCGGCCATTGACAACCTTCGCAGCACATCAGAAAAGATCGGGTTCTTAAAAGAAAGCATCACTGAACAAATCAACCATTTTACAGAAGCCTCCGGGCTGTCTTGTTTTTTAGATTACAGCGTGCATCATGTGCTTGACGTTCATACGGCGGAGAATTGCCATTACATGATCGGAGAAGGCCTGACAAACGCCGCCAAGCATGCAGAAGCAAAGAATGTCTGGGTATCCGTTCAGGAAGAAGAGGGACAGATCCGCATAACCGTCAAAGATGACGGGAAAGGCTTTGATGCCGGAACAGAAATGAGAAAAAGCGGACATTACGGGCTGCTTGGAATACAAGAACGCGTCAATATGATGAACGGCACTTTCCGTATAACAAGCGCCAGATCAGCGGGAACTCAAATTGAGATCATCATACCAATTCAAGGAGAGGCGGAACATGTATAAAGTGTTAATAGCAGATGACCATCTTGTCGTCAGAGAAGGTCTGAAGCTTTTGATAGAAACAAATGACCATTACACCATAACGGGAGAGGCGGAAAACGGGAAAACCGCCGTCCGCCTCGCAGAGGAACTAAAGCCAGATGTCATTCTCATGGATCTGTACATGCCGGAAATGAGCGGGCTGGAAGCCATTAAACAGATAAAAGAGCATTCTGATGTGCCGATCATTATTTTGACGACCTATAATGAAGATCATCTGATGATAGAAGGCATTGAATCAGGCGCGAACGGTTATCTGCTGAAAGACACAAGCTCAGAAACCTTATTTCATACGATGGATGCGGCGGTCAGGGGAGAAGTGCTTCTGCAGCCGAACATCTTGCGGCGTTTCCGGGAAATGAAAATGGAACGGGCAAATGCCAATGAAACACAGCTGACGGACAAGGAAATCATAGTTCTAGAAGCCGTTGCGCAAGGACATAAAAGCAAAGCGATCGCCTTCGATTTAGGAATCTCAGAGCGGACGGTAAAAGCGAGATTAACATCGATTTATAACAAATTAGGCGCTGATTCGCGGACGGAAGCCGTCACCATTGCCATGCAAAAAGGCATTCTGAAACTGAATATATAATGAAAAACTGCCCAAACGTACATGCCCCTATGTACGTTTTTTTTATGTGAATGTGAACTACAATTAGGCAGAAAGTAATGATTGGAGAGGAGTATTCGATGTCTGGTTTTTTATATAAATTAGGGGGATGGTCTGCCCGCAATCGATTAAAAATGATCAGTGCGTGGCTCGTGATACTGATCGCTTCGGTTGTGATCGCCATCTCGTTAAAACCTGCTTTTTCTGAGGATATGTCAATTCCCGACACACCTTCTGAAAAGGCGATGGATATCATTCAAAAAGAATTTTCAAAGGGTCCCGATAAAGGAAGCATACGGGTTATTTTCGGAGCTGAAGAAGGGAAGAAATTGACGTCAAAACCGGAAAAACAAGCGGTTGAAGAGACATTAAAGAAGATCAAAACCGATCATTCAGTCGCTTCAATTGCAAGTCCTTTTGAGACAGGAACCATTTCTAAAGACGGATCAGTGGCATATGCCGATATTACGTACAAAAAAGCGGCGGATGACATTACGGATGCGTCTGTTTCACATATGAAACACAGTCTGTCCGCCGCCGGAGACAAGGGTCTGCAGACGGAGATCAGCGGCGATGTGCCGGGGGCCGGTGTTGAAATCGGCGGTGTATCTGAAATTGTCGGCGTTGTGCTGGCATTCGTCGTACTGGCTATTACGTTTGGTTCATTAGTCATCGCGGGGCTGCCGATTGTCACGGCCTTGATTGGGTTAGGTGTAAGCGTCGCGCTGACGTTAATTGGGACACAGTTCTTTACGATAGCTTCGGTCAGTCTCTCATTATCCGGAATGATCGGCCTGGCCGTCGGGATTGATTATGCGCTGTTCATCTTTACGAAGCATCGTCAGTTTTTGGGCGAAGGTGTACAAAAAAATGAATCGATCGCGAAAGCCGCGGGAACGGCAGGCAGCGCCGTCGTTTTTGCGGGACTGACCGTGATCGTCGCGCTTTGCGGATTGACCGTTGTCGGCATTCCGTTCATGTCTGCCATGGGATTGACTGCGGCACTCAGTGTGCTGATGGCTGTATTGGCATCAGTAACGCTGGTGCCTGCGGTGTTGTCAATCGCGGGAAAACGGATGATTCCGAAATCAAACAAGAAGAAAGAAAAGAAAAGCGCCGGCACGAATGCCTGGGGGCGCTTCGTTACAAAGAAACCTATTCTGTTAAGCATTTTCAGCATTATTCTTTTATCTGTCATCAGTCTGCCGGCCATGCATTTAGAGCTGGGGCTGCCTGATGCGGGAATGAAAGCGAAAGACAGCCCGGATCGCCGCGCCTATGATCTGTTGTCTAAAGGATTCGGAGAAGGCTTTAACGGCAAGCTGACAATTGTTGCCGATGCAAAAGGGGTCAAGGGGAACAAAAGTGAAGCATTTCAAGACGCCGTGAAAGAAGTGAAGGACTTGCACAATGTGGCGAGCGTCACACCTGCCATGCCGAATCAAAAAGGGGACTATGCCATCATTACGGCAGTGCCTGAAACCGGGCCGAATGATAAGGCAACGAAAGAGTTAGTGCAGGATATACGGAAACGATCAGACAAAAACGGCATCCGCCTGCTCGTCACCGGGTCAACCGCGGTGAACATTGATATTTCAGACCGGTTAAACGATGCCATTCCGGAATTCGCCATTCTCATTGTCGGGTTTGCGTTTGTATTGCTGACCGTTGTTTTCCGCTCGCTTCTCGTGCCGCTTGCCGCTGTCGTCGGCTTTTTGCTGACGATGACCGCTACACTCGGCTTATCGGTATTCATATTGCAGGATGGAAATTTCACCGGCTTGCTCAGCATTCCGGAAAAAGGCCCGATTCTCGCCTTCCTGCCTATTTTGGCGATCGGTATTCTTTTCGGGCTGGCGATGGATTATCAAGTATTCCTTGTCAGCAGAATGAGAGAAGAATATGTCAAAACAAAAAATCCGGTACAAGCCATTCATGCCGGATTGAAACATAGCGGACCTGTCGTAACAGCGGCGGGACTGATCATGATTTTCGTCTTTGCGGGATTCATCTTTGCGGGAGAAGCTACGATCAAATCCATGGGCTTGGCAATGACCTTCGGTGTACTTTTTGATGCGTTCATTGTAAGAATGACCATTATTCCGAGTGTCATGAAGCTGATGGGACATGCGGCCTGGTACTTGCCGAAGTGGCTGGATAAAATCATTCCGAACGTGGATATCGAAGGCCATAAGCTGACACAAGGCAAAACACCGGAGAAACCGGAAGAATAAAATGAAAAAGCAGATCGTTATGATCTGCTTTTTTTATGTGCTGACCGCATCCATGAAAAGAGAAAAAAGCTTTTTCATGTCTTCATGTTTTTTTGTCAGCATTTCGGGATGCCATTGCACGCCGACGACAAATAATTCACCCGTCCGTTCAATTGCTTCAATGGCCCCGTCTTTCGCATAAGCCGAGGCTTTAAACGAAGGCGCCGTCTCTTTTATGATCTGGTGATGGAATGAATTCACCCGCGCTGAATCGCCAAACAAGGTATGGAGACGTGTCCCTTTTTCAAAAGAAACATGATGGGTTTTTAACGGCGGATCTTTTTCTTGATCATGCTTAATGTCAGCAAACGAAGCGTGTGTCAGGTCTTGATATAAAGTTCCCCCGTAAGTGACGTTTAACATATGCATCCCCCGGCAGATTGCAAGAATCGGCTTTTCTAAAGCAACCGCCGTGAGAATCAGCTCCTTCTCGTAGGCGTCCCGATCAGGAAAGGTCTTTCTTAAAGCCTGTAAAGGTTCTTCACCGTAAAACAGCGGGTCTATATCCTGGCCGCCGGACAGAATGATCCCGTCAACATGAGAGACCTGTTCCTTTAAAAGCGCCGTCTCTTGAATTACCGGCAATATAAACGGCACACCGCCGGCCTCAGAAACAGACTGAATATAATCATTATTGACATATGCCCGATTATAACCCGGGAAAGGGCCGGATTGATCAGCCATAATGTTTCCCGTAATTCCAATGCGTTTGGCCATTCTTCGCCCCCCTGAACCATGCTCATAATTAATCTGAACGTAGGTTGTACAAATCAGTTTGAAATTATTCTTCATGATACGTGAGCTTTCCAAAACAAAACCCGTGACAATCACGGGTTTTTCATTCATTTCAATTTCTTGATCTCTTCCGTCAGCTCTTTGAATTTTTGATCAAGCTCACGATATTGTTTATCAGCCGGAGTCATGAAGCTGAGTTTTCCGAGGACTTCCTGCCGTTCGGTCTCAAGCTTCAATCGCAGTTCTTCAGCATCGTCCCTGACGGAGGGAGATTCTTTCCATTGTTTTCGGACGCTGCCGTTTGAGATATCAAGCCGGATGTCCGTCGTCTTTTCGACAAAGTAACGATCATGTGAAACGATGATGAGCGTTCCGTCGTATCGGGCCAAAGTGTCTTCAAGCTGCTCGCGTGACGGCAGATCAAGGTGGTTTGTCGGCTCATCCAGAATCAGCACATCTTTCTCCTCCAGAATAAACGCCATCAGTTTGCATTTGACCCGCTCTCCCATGCTCATCTTGCCGATGGGTTCCGTCCATTGCGCTGCGGTAAATCCTAAATGCTTCATGAGAGATTGAACATTTCCTCTTTCCTCGAACGTTTCTTTGTAAAAAAGCTGTTCGGGGGTTTTATCAAGCGGGAGGTCGAATACTTCCTGCGTTAAATATCCGACGTTTGCAGACGGAGAAATCCATATGCTGCCCTGCGCTTTTTCCTGCCCGAGGATGACCTTCAATAATGTTGTTTTCCCGCTGCCGTTCGGGCCTGTAATCGCGATCTTTTCACCGTGCATCACAGTGAAATTCACGTTTTTAAAAAGCGTTCGTCCGTCATATGACTTTGCGGCATCCCTTACTTCTAAAAAACGCTTTCCCGCTTTTTTGCGGTGTTCAATGGAAAAACGGACTTCATACTCCGCTTCAACCGGTTCTGCTTTCGCTTTTTCAAGCTCTTTTTCAAGGCGCTTCTGCTTTGATTTAATCTGGGCGTCCGTGCGTTTTGCTTTTACGCGATGGTATTCTTTAAATCCTTCTATTTTCGTTGATTGGGCGTGGGCTTTTTTTGACCAGGCGCTCAGCTCGTTCATTTGAGCTTCAATCCGTCTGATCATATGCTGCTGATTCTCATATTCCCGCTGCTGTGTCAGCCTTCTCTGTTTGCGGACCTCCATATAGCTTGAATAATTCCCTTTATGCTCAATGAGTTTCTTTCCTTCGATGGCCCAGATTTTTGTCGCCGCTGCATCTATAAAAGCACGATCATGCGAAACAAAAATAATGGTGCCTTTGTAATTCTTGATCTGATTTAGCAGTATTTCTAAACTGTGCTGATCGAGGTGGTTCGTCGGCTCATCTAATAACAAAAGGCTGCTTGAGGAGGAGAAACCTTTAGCAAGACGGGCTTTCAGTTTTTCTCCGCCGCTCAATTGTGAAAAGGCGCGTGCGGGCACGTTCCACTTTTCTAACAAGGCTGCCTCCGCAGGTTCCGGATGGCCGGAATCATAAGCTTCCGTTTCTTGTTCAACCATATATACGTTCACATCTTGCACCATCTGGATCTGTCCTTGTGACGGCGCTTTTTGATTGCAGATCAATTGCAGCAATAAAGATTTGCCGGCGCCGTTTTTACCGATAACGCCGATGATGTCACCTTGCTGAACGCTCGCGCTAATCTGTTCAAAAAGGGGAACGCTGTTGATTTCATAACTGATGCCGCTTAACTTTAACATTTCTTTCATATGTCAATCCCTCGCTTTTAAGGGAGGACCAAAAAAATCCTCCCAATTGATTTGGAAGGATTAGCCGTACCTGTGCATGATCAAATAAGCTATTTTTACATAGCTTTCGTATCGTATAGAAAATGGGCAGACTAATCCTATTTTTTCTGATTTGAAATATTTGATTTCAAACGGTCAAAATAAGATTAGTTAATCATTGTCCACCCATCATCCCTTCGTATTTGTTACAAACAGTGTAGCACACACTTATCTGTAAAAGCAAAGGGTATAAGCCTTTTTATTCCAGATTGGAGACTTCCCACTCTTCTTCTAAAACGGCATAATAATATTCGTCCCACCATTCATTATCTTGGGGGATGCATTTTTTAAAAAATCCTTCCCGTCTCATTCCGATCTTTTCCATCACCCGGTGCGAAGCCATGTTTTCCGGCTGACATGTCGCAATGATCCGGTGTAATTTCATCTTGTTAAACCCGAATGCCAGCACGGCGCGCGCCGCCTCTGAAGCATATCCTTTGCCCTGGTATTCCGGGTGAAACACCCAGCCGATTTCATACGTATGATCGCCAAAATACTGAAAAAAAGCAATGTGGCCAATGACCGTTTTTTCATCCTTCAATAAAACGGGAAACTTCCCGGCATGTTCACCGCTGTTTTCAGTAACGAATTTCCTGGCATCATCTTCGGTAAAGACACCCTCTGGTATATATTTCATGACATTCGGATTTGAGGCGTACGCATAGACATCCTGCCAATCTTCCGGTTCAAATGTCCGAATTACGAGCCTGTCAGTTTTGATATTCATTTTTTATGTTCCTCCATCAAAAAAGGTTTCATTTACTACTTCGATTGAAAGATGTAAAAACCTTTGAGCGGGGAAGAGCCGAATAAAAAAAGCCTGCAGCTATACACTGCAGGCGGTTATTTTTCATTTGCGGCGGCGGGCAGGTTTGTAGACCCGAATTGCCCTCCGACAGCTTCTTTTACTTCATGAATAACGATAAATGATTTCGGATCAATTTTTTGAACATGTTTTTTGATTTTCAGCAATTCGTTCTTTTTAATGACAACATAGATAATGCGCTTGTCTTTGCTGCCGTAATACCCGTATCCGTAAAAAATCGTCGCCGCATTGCCGTACTCGGAGGTGATGGCTTTGGCGATTTCTTCGTATTGGTCAGACATAATGGTGAGGGCTTTTTTATTATGGAAACCCTCAATGACAATATCGACGATTTTGGCGCACAGATATACGAATATAAACGTATACAGCATATGATTGATGCCGATCGCTAAAACGGATGCGAAAATGATGACACAATCCATATAAAACATGCTTTTGGAGATGTTAAAGCCCTTTGTGTAATTTAATAAATACGCCAAAAGCGTGGTCCCGCCGGTAGATCCGTCAGCAATAAAGATCAATGCCAGCCCCGCTCCCATCAGCAGAGCGCCGAATACAATCCCGAGCACCATATCGTGCACGCCGAACGGAATAAAGCTGACGATGCTGAGAAAAACAGAAGTCATTCCCGTACCGAGTATCGTGTATAAAATCGTTTTTTTCGTTAAAAATTTATAAGCCAGCCCGATAAAAATCAAATTTACAACCAGAGTCGTAATACTTGCAGGTATATGGAAAAGATAATATAACACGAGAGCGATTCCCACGGTGCTGCCGTCCCCTAAATGATTCGGGATGACGAAAAATTCCACGGACGCCGCAATAAGAAAGGCTCCGGCCATAATCATCAGTATATCCTTGCAAATGTTCTTCATGTGCAAACCTCCTCCGCAGTCAAAAATATATAAAAAACAAAAACGCCTCAAAAATTATCCAGCAGAACTAAATAATTTTTAAGACGAATCATTCACAATCTCGTTTGTTCATTCAGTAAAGAATGATCAGCTTCAATATCGAAGATTATATAGACACCTTCACATCTTGTCAATGCCGTGAAAATTGATTTTTCTGCAGTGTATATGAGGTTTAAATCAATTTAAAACGAGGAATTATATCAGAAGAGTTTTCATTTCTGCTCTATCAATAAGAGAAATGTAATGAGAGACAACGAAGAAGGGATGATGACATTGGAACGAATTTTTATCAGTCCGGCCAAATACGTGCAGGGAAAAAACGCCATTGAAACGATCGGCGGACATCTGGAGGGCGTTGGTGAAAAAGCCGTCGTCATCGCGGACAAAACCGTATGGGATATCGCGGGCCACAAGGTGACGGCTGAATTAAAGAAAAGCAATATCTCTTCTGAAGAGGCGGTTTTCAACGGCGAAGCCTCCCAGGAAGAAATGAAAAGAATTGCCGGCATCGCAGAAAAAGCAGGCGCGACTATTGTCATCGGAGTCGGCGGCGGTAAAACGCTTGATACGGCCAAAGCCGTATCAGATGAAATAAACGGCTATACCGTTATCGTGCCGACGGCCGCTTCAACGGATGCTCCGACAAGCGGGCTGTCTGTCGTGTATTCTGAACAAGGCGCGTTCGAAAACTATCGTTTCTATCATAAGAATCCTGACCTGGTTCTGGTCGATACGAAAATCGTCGCGGAAGCTCCGCCGCGCTTTTTAGCATCAGGGATTGCCGATGCGATGGCGACGTGGATAGAGGCGCGCAGTGTCATCGCCAATGGCGGTAAAACGATGGCAGGCGGAATTCCGACAATCGCCGGAGAGGCTATCGCGGAAAAATGTGAAGCGGTATTATTCAAATACGGCCGTCTCGCTTATGAGTCTGTGAAAGCGAAAGCCGTTACGCCCGCATTGGAAGCGGTGGTTGAAGCCAATACACTTCTGAGCGGACTGGGATTTGAAAGCGGCGGCTTAGCTGCGGCGCATGCCATTCATAACGGATTTACCGCGCTTGAAGGTGAAATCCATCACTTGACCCACGGTGAAAAAGTGGCATTCGGCACGCTCGTTCAATTGGCGCTGGAAAAACGTTCGCTTGAGGAAATTGAGCGGTATATCGCGTTTTATATCAGCTTGGGGCTGCCTGTCACACTTGAAGACATCAAATTGAAAGACGCATCTAAAGAGGACATTATGAAAGTGGCAGAAGCCGCGACGATTGAAGAAGAAACAATTCATGCCGCTTTTGACGTGACGGCTGACGACGTGGCGGATGCCATTATAGCGGCTGATCAATACGCAAAAGCATTTAAAGAAAAACACGCGTAAAACCTTTTACCGCGTGACCCGGACCCAAGGGCTGTTACAGCCCTTGGTTTTTTTATGCCCTTTGAAAACTTTTAAAAATAAAGAAAAAATTATGATACAATATACAAATGTTTTGAGAGATTGACAAAGGAAAGGTGGGAACGATATGCTTCATAATCCGACCGGTAAGGAGCGGCTTGCGCTGGCTTTTCTTCTCGGAATGCTTGCGATACTGGGGCCGCTCAATATAGATATGTATCTGCCGAGTTTCCCTGAAATCGCTGAAGATTTAAGCGCCCGCGCATCGCTTGTCCAGCTCAGTTTAACCGCATGTCTGATCGGATTGACAATCGGACAGGTTGTTGTCGGCCCGTTAAGTGACGCGAAGGGAAGAAGAAAACCGTTATTACTATGTATTTTTTTATTTGCGTTGTTTTCTCTGTTTTGCGCACTTGCACCGAACATTACTACATTAGTGATTGCCCGTTTTCTTCAAGGATTCACCGCTTCGGCAGGACTCGTTTTATCCCGTGCAATCGTCAGAGATGTGTTTTCGGGAAGAGAGCTTTCTAAATTTTTCTCGCTGCTGATGGTCATTACCGCCGTCGCGCCGATGGTGGCGCCGATGACGGGAGGCGCGATTTTACTGCTTCCGTTTGCATCATGGCATACGATTTTTCTCTTTTTAACCTTTATCGGGTTTTTGCTTGTTCTCATCATTGCGTTCAAGCTGACAGAAACCCTGCCGCCGGAAAAGCGGATTCCGAGCTCCATCGGAAATTCCGTGCGGACAATGGGAAGCCTGCTGAAGGATCGGTCATTTATCGGCTATGCGCTGACGGTCGGTTTTATTCACGGCGGGAGCTTTGCGTATGTCTCCGGAACGCCTTTCGTGTATCAGGATATTTACGGAGTATCGCCTCAGGTATTCAGTGTTTTATTCGGCATAAACGGTCTGGCGATCATTACCGGAAGCTTTATCATCGGGCGTTTCGGCGGAATCATTCACGAAAAAAGCCTGTTGAGAATCGGCGTGATTACAGCGATGACGGCGACTGCCGTTCTGCTCGTCATGACGATCATTCACGGACCGCTGGCGGCGCTGGTGATTTCAATTTTCATTTATATGATTACGATCGGCATGACGCTGACAAGCACCTTTACATTGGCGATGGAAAAGCAGGGACACCGCGCGGGAAGCGCAAGCGCACTGCTCGGCATGCTTCCGCTTCTTCTCGGTTCCATCGTGTCGCCGCTTGTGGGGATGAATGAAGCGACGGCCGTCCCGATGGGGGCAATTATGTTCACGACATCCGTTATCGGTTCCATCGCTTTTTTCGCCTTAACAACAAAAACGGAGAAAGCAAAAAAGGAGTGAAATGATTCACTCCTTTTTTTGATGCCCGTTATTCATATTTCTTCAGCACGATTGCCGAATTATGCCCGCCAAAGCCGAATGAGTTGGAAAGGCCGATCGTTAACGATTGCTGGCGGGGCCCGTCTGCTACATAGTCCAAATCACATGCCGAATCAGGGTGCTGCAGATTGATCGTCGGCGGGATGATGCCGTGTCTCAGGCTTTCTGTCAGAGCGATGGCTTCAACGCCGCCTGCCGCGCCAAGCATGTGGCCGAGCATTGATTTGTTTGCCGTAACCGGAATATCATACGCAAGCTCCCCGAATAATGTCTTGATGGCCAACGTTTCAGAAAGATCTCCGGCTTTTGTGCTTGTCGCATGAGCGCTTACGACATCAATGTCTTCCGCTGAAACATTCGCCTTTTTCAAAGCGTTTTTCATCGCCAGGTATGCGCCCGTTCCTTCCGGATGGGAGGCCACCATATGATAGGCGTCAGAGCTCGCACCGTAGCCGAGCACCTCACAAAGGATCGGGGCATTTCTGCCGATTGCGCTATCCAATGATTCCAATACTAAGATGCCCGCGCCTTCACTCATGACAAATCCATCGCGATCCGCGTCAAACGGCCGGCTTGCCGCGGCGGGGTCTTCGTTTCTCGCTGACAGCGCGTGGGCATTGCCGAAGCTGGCTAATGACAAATTCGTAATCGCCGCTTCCGCTCCCCCGGCAAACATGATATCTGCGTCATCATTCCGAATGGCGTTGAATGCTTCCCCGATCGACGTATTGCCGATGGAACACGCGGTGACGGGAGAAAGTGAGGGGCCGAGCGCGCCTAATCTGATGCTGATTTGAGCGGCGGCCGCATTTGAGATCATCATGGGGACAAGGCTCGGGCTCACTTTTCGCGCTCCCCGTTCATTTAAAGTATGAACATTATCAATCAAAGTCGTGATGCCGCCGATTCCCGAGCCGACGTACACGCCGAGGCGTTCACGGTCAATCTGATCGAGCTGAATCCCGGAGCTTTCAAGCGCCTGTTCCGCTGCCGCTAGAGCAAACTGGCTGAAACGGTCAAGCCGTCTCGCTTCTTTTCTGCCCCATCTTTCTTCTGCGTCAAAATCACGGACGGTACCGGCTATTTTTGTCTTTGAGCCGGAGACATCAAATGAATCGATGAAAGAGATTCCCGATTTTCCTTCCGTCAGGTGTTTCCAAAATGTATGCACATCATTGCCGAGAGGTGAAATCACTCCCATTCCGGTGATCACAACTCTTTTCATGGTCATTCCTCCTTCGGTATGTATTTATTGTAACTCGCAATTATCCTATTACAAGTTGTTGATTATCCTAGTATAATGAATACCAGGGTAAGAGAGGAGAGATTCGGTATGATACCAGAAGGAAGATTGCAGGCGCTCTCAGAGTTTTTAAAAACGCAGCGGGCCAAAATTTCTCCGCAGATGGCCGGGCTGCCGATGGGCACACGGAGAAGAACGCCCGGACTCCGAAGAGAAGAGGTCGCGCAATTAGCCGGCGTAAGCACCACGTGGTATACGTGGCTGGAGCAGGGCAGAGACATTAAAGTGTCCGCAGCCGTATTGGACGCCGTTTCCGATGCGCTGCAGCTGAACAAAGATGAGAGAAATTATTTATACGCGCTTGCTATTGAGGAGGGCGTGAAGCAGCCGTTTACCGCGGAGGAAGAAGCGGTTATCAGCCCGTCGCTTTCAAAAATCCTGCAGGAGCTTCGTTATTGTCCCACCATTATCTCGGACAGGCGGTGTCATATCGTGGGATGGAACCAGGCTGCGGCGCACGTGTTTTTAGATTTTGAACAAATTCCTCCTGAAAAGCGGAATCTCATAGAGCTATTGTTTTCCAGAAAAGAATTAAGAAGTTTAGCCGTGAACTGGGAGCACTTTGTGAAAGGATTCATCGCCATTTTCAGAACGTATTACGGCCAGTATGTAGCGGATACGTGGTATTCTCAGTTTATAGAAGAAATGGAGAAAACGTATTCGGAATTTCATACGCTGTGGAATGAGAGCGAAGTCAGCTCGGCACCCGAAGTATTAATTGAGTTCCGCCACGCGAAGGCGGGAAAAATGGTCTTTAACCTGACTTCATTTCAGGTTCAGGGCAACAGTGATCTGCGCTGCAGTGTGTATACGCCGGTAGATCATACCGAAACGGAAGCAAAGCTGAAAAAGCTCTTCGAAAACAGATGAAGAACAGAAAAAAACGGGAGGCGGCCGCCTCCCGTTTCAGTTTAAAATAAAAGCATGAGACCGGCGATGGCCGGTGTTAAAAAGATGGCTGATTTCAGAATGACTTTCGGCACGAGGTTGGTGAATTTCGCTCCGACATATGCGCCGCACATCGTTCCGATCAGCACTTTGACCAACAGCATATAATCGACAAATCCTTCCGTCACATAACCGAGTCCTCCGCCGACCGCAAGCGGGATAATGACAAGCATGGTGGTGCCGACCGACTGGCGGATGGATAAGCGCAAAAGAATCATTAAGCCGATTTGGATGAAAGGGGCAGAGCCGATCCCGAACGTTCCGGACAAGATTCCTGCGATGACACCGAGTACAACGGCTTTCACCCATATGTTCAGATTGCTTTGCTGTCCGGAATCTTCTTGTGTTTCTTTTACAATAAATAACCGGACTAAAATAAGCAGAGCAGATAAAAACAGCATGCCCGCCGTCAAGTAATGCAGCAAATCTGCGGGGATAAGGGAAGTAAGCCTTGCCCCGAAAAACGAACCGAATGCCGCAAAAACGCCGACGATGAGGCCGATCTTCATCTGAATATTGCCTTCACGGTAGTGGCTGAAAGCCCCCGACAAACTTGTGAAAGCCATTCCGGCAAGGGAGGTGCCTAAAGCCGTATGAATCGGTACGTGAAACAGTATAGTTAAAAGTGCAATGACAAAACCGGCTCCCCCGGCGCCGATAAACCCGAGAATAATCCCGAGAAGAAACATAACGAGTATAATAAGCACAATCTTCTCCTCCATTTAGATGCCTGATCACCATGTTCCGCTCCGCTTTATCAGGTTTTAATAATCGACCGTAGTCCGTCGACCGTCGTCTAATATCTTTATGTTACCTCAAATTTAAGGTATTGGCAAGAAGCCGAATTGCTTATATACAGAGGGTTTACAGCTCTTTCACCATCACTTTTTCACCATTGAAGTCCAGCTCTCCATTGAATAAGAAGCCGAATTTTTGATAAAGCCGCAATGCGTGGACGTTATCTTCAAACAGGCTTAAATAAATCCGTCTGCAATCATATATTTGAGTGAGATGACGGATTAGGGCATCAAGCAACAGCTTGCCCAATCCCCGTCCCTGATAGCGTTCATCAATAAAAAAACGGTCAAGCCACACTCTGCCGTTTTCATTTTCCTCATCATATTCCGGAAACCATCCGTACATGGCAAAGCCGACCAATTCCCCGTTAACATAAAGACCGGCCGGCTGATAATGCCGGCAATCCTCAGCATCTTGTAAGCACTCTTCCGCGGTTTCAATAAATGAAGTCTGGCTTTCCCTTACATGAAGCGCCAGTATATCGGCACGGTTTTCTTCCGTGACTGTTCTAATTTCAATCGTCATACTTGATACTCCTCTTCCGCTTTTTTTGAGACGGTAAAGCTTTCATTACGTAAGCCATTTGTGAATCAGCCTTCTCTCGGATACAATGATCATCATAAAGGATATGGTTACCGTATAGTCAAGGAGGCATTATGAGCGAAGACGTCAGAAAATACTTCACAACGGGTGAATTTGCAAAACTGTGCCACGTAAAAAAACAAACCCTGTTCCATTATGACGAGATCGGCCTGCTTTCTCCGGAAATCAAAAAAGCGAACGGATACAGATACTATTCCTATCATCAATTCGAACTGTTTCAGGTCATCGGTCTGTTTAAGGAGGTCGGCGTTCCCTTGAAGCAGATCAAACCGCTCTTAACAGACAAAACCCCTGAGGGTATCATCACGCTTTTAAAAGAGAAATCTTCAGAAATCGAAAGCAAAATCAAAAAGCTGGAGCACCTGCAAAGGATGATTCGGACAAAGGTGAAGCTGACCGAACAAGCCTTGGAGACAGATTTTTCCTCCGTCTCATTGCAGCGATTAGATGAAGAGACACTTATGATAGGACGGCCCGTACTCCATTTGCCAGAACGGCAATATACTGCCGCCATTTCAGAATTGATCCGCTATATGCGGGTACATGAGCTCGATCAGGGGCATCCGGTCGGCGGACTGTTTGCGCGGGAGCAGATTCTGAAAAAAGAATTCTACAACTACACCCATTTTTATATGAAGACAGAAGAAGGCATAGAGAATAGAGACCTCCATATCAAGCCGAAAGGGCTTTATGCCGTCGGGTACCAAATAGGGGATGAAGCGGAAGCGGCTTACCGCAGCATCATGCAGTTTATTGAAGAGTATGGGCTGGAAATGGGCAATTATGCATATGAAGAATATATGCTTGATGAGGTTGTGGCGGACGGGTTTGACAATCAGATCACAAGAATCCAGCTGCAAGTCCGCAATCGATAAAGCCGATGCCGCCGTTCATTTACGTCTTTTAACAAACCTTGTATAATGAGAAAAATCAGTTTGCAATTGAGGTGAAAAACGATATGTTTCTAGCGCCCTTATTTGAACATGATGTACCGGCAGCACTTCTCCGCCCTTAATGGAGGAAAGTGACTGCGCTTCTCTCCGTTAGGGCATATGACGTGACCTAATATGATAACGGAGGGTGCATCAAATTGAAAAATACATTGTTCGGTTCAATTTATTTGGCATTGGCCGCCAGTATCTGGGGCGGTATGTATGTCGTTGTAAAAGTTGTGGTAGCGGTCATTCCGCCGCTTGAACTGGTATGGCTGAGATATGCGGTGGCGCTTCTTTCGTTTTTGATTCTCAGTTTATTTACACGCCAATCCTGGAAAGTTCATAAACGTGATTTATTACTGATCGCTGCGATCGGATTGATCGGCAACACGGTTTCGATCGTCACGCAGGAAATCGGCACGAAATTATCAACCGCGCAGATGGGTGCGATTATTACGGCATCCACTCCCGCATTTATGGTTGTATTTGCCCGGCTGATGTTGAAAGAACGGTTAACGCTGAAAAAAGGAATATCGACAGGGCTGGCGACGATCGGAGTATTGCTCATTGTGGGGAACGGAGATCTCAATATGTCGAGCCAGCTCGGCGGTCTCTCGCTTCTGGCTGCGGCGCTGACATGGGCTTTGATGTCCGTGCTGATGAAACGGGTTCCCGGCCATTACTCACCGCTTGTCGTCACAACGTATTCCATTTGCGTCGCATTTGTCATCCTGACCCCGTTTACAGCGGGCCCGCTTCGGGAGATTCCTTTGTCTCAGCTTGCCCGGCCTGAGATATGGGGCGGACTTTTATATCTGGGTGTGATCTCAACCGCCTGCGCGTTCATGCTTTGGAATCGCGGATTGCAATTACTGAATGCGGCAAGCGGCGGTCTGTTTTTCTTCTTTCAGCCGCTTTCCGGGACTTTGCTCGGCTGGCTGCTGCTGGGAGAGACGATCGGAGGAACCTTCTGGATCGGGGCGGCTCTTATTGTTTCAGGCGTCGTTCTCGTCATGAAAGAAAAATAGAAAATGAAAAAAAGCCATTCAGCAAATGAATGGCTTTTTTCTGTTTTCCCGGCAGGATTCGCCCCTCCATAAACAGAAAACAAGGAGCAGAAACGGATCATGGGCACCGGTACTCTCAAGGTGCAATATCCTGACTCTTGGGGTTTCGTCAATTAACATAACGGGCGGTGAAAAAATGGAGCCAAAATGGCTAGATTGGGCAAAACAGCTTCAATCCGCGGCGCAAGCGGGGCTGGCTTATTCCAAAGACATATATGATATTGAGAGATTTGAAGAAATAAGAAAAATAAGCGTGGATATCATGGCGCATCATACCGGCACCGACAAAAGGGTCATCAAAGACGTATTCGCCGGTGACACGGGCTATCCCACTCCGAAAGTTGATATCAGAGCGGCAGTCTTTAAAGATCAGAGCATATTAATGGTAAGAGAGAAAAGCGACGGCAGATGGGCGCTGCCGGGCGGATGGGCTGATATCGGGATTTCTCCGGGCGAGACCGCTGTCAAAGAAGTAAAAGAGGAGTCAGGAATCGACGTAAAGCCCGTTAAACTGTTAGCTGTAATGGATAAGAAATGCCATTCCCATCCGCCGTCCGCCGCCCACGTTTACAAAGTGTTTATCAAATGCGAGATCATCGGCGGCCGGATCAGGGAGGGAACAGAAACAAGCGCCGCCGGCTTTTTTGCGGAAACGGAACTGCCGCCGCTATCTGAAGCCCGCAATACAAAAAGTCAGATTGAAAAGATGTTTGCATATCTCAAACATCCGGACGAACCCGTTTATTTTGATTAAGGCAGCAATCAGAAAGAAAAGGGGGCCCGAGTATAATGGAGGATTCAATTAAACAGCAGGCGCAGCGGCAATTTGCCAAAAACGCCGCGAAATATGTGACTAGTCCAGGACACGCCGCAGGAGAGGATTTGGCGTATCTCGTTTCAGCTTCCGGTGCCGAAAAGCATATGGACGTGCTGGATATCGCGACGGGAGGCGGACATACGGCTAACGCTCTCGCTCCTCTCGTACGCTCTGTTATCGCCTATGACCTCACGGAAGAAATGTTAGCAGCCGCTGAAGCATTTATAACCGGAAACGGATGGACGAACGTGTCATTCGAAAAAGGCGATGCTGAAAAGATGCCGTTTTCCGATGCTGCTTTCGATATCGTCACATGCAGAATCGCGGCGCATCATTTTCCCGATGTCAGAGCCTTTGTTCATGAAGCGTTTCGGGTTGTCAAACCGGGCGGCAGACTGCTTCTCATTGACAATACCGCACCTGAAAAGGATGAATATGACCATTTTTATAATGACATTGAGAAGAGACGGGATCAGAGCCACTTTCGGGCGTGGAAAAAAACAGAATGGCTCCGTTTTCTGGAGACAGCCGGCTTCCGGATTGAATCCGCTGTCTGCTTTTTGAAACCATTTCAATTTACCGTCTGGTGTGAACGGGCAGGCCTGACTGAAGAGAAAGCCGCATTACTGGAAAAACAGATGCTGGATGCTCCTCGTGATATACAGCGGTTTTTTTCTGTAGAAAAGGATCAATCAGACCGTATTGCGGGCTTCACAGGTGAATCGGCCTGTTTCTGCGCGATCCGTCCCGTCTGAGACGAAAAAAACCGCTGTGCAGTTTTCCTGCCCGCGGTTTTTTTCGTATTATCTGTTCTTGATTTGAGAAATAATAGCGGAAGTGACATCTTCCGTTGAATGTTTTCCGCCGACATCAGGAGTCAGAATGCCGCTGTTTGTGACCGTTTCAATAGATTGTAAGAGGAGATGGCCCAGTTCCTCTTCTCGGAATGAATCGAGCATTAATTTCGCCGTCCATATTTGGCCTATAGGATTGGCAATTCCTTTTCCGACAATATCCGGGGCGGAGCCGTGAACAGGCTCAAACATGGAAGGATATTTGCCGTTTACATTGATGTTGGCTGCGGGAGCGATTCCGATGCTTCCCATAATCGCCGCGCCGATATCTGTCAGCACATCTCCGAACAGATTTGAAGCGACAATGACATCGAAGCGTTCCGGCTGCGTGACAAAGAAGGCCGCCAGTGCATCGATGTGCTGGGAATCCGTCTCAATCCCGGCGTACTCACGGCTGACCTCTTTAAAGATGTCATCCCAGAACGGCATCGAGTGAACAATACCGTTTGATTTCGTCGCGCTTGTGACGTGTTTCCGCCGACTTGCCGCCAGTTCGAAAGCATACCGCATCACTCTTTCCGTACCCCGGCGGGAAAAGACCGCGTTTTGTATGGCGATTTCGTCCTCACCCTGATAGATTCTGCCGCCGACAGAGCTGTACTCGCCCTCACTGTTTTCGCGGACGACTATCAGATCAAAATCTTTCGGGTTAACGAGGGGGGAAGTGATTCCCGGCAGGAGCTTCGCCGGCCGCACATTAATCACCTGTTCAAATTCCCGGCGTATCTTGATGAGCAGCCCCCACAGCGAAACATGATCGGGGACGAGTTTTTGATTCCCCACCGCTCCCAAAAACAAAGCATCAAAGTGCTGTAACCTTTCTAATCCATCATCCGGCATCATCGTCCCGTGCTCCAAATAATACTCGCAGCTCCACGGAAAAGAAGTGAAATCAAAGGCAATGCCTCCATGTAATTCGGCGATCGCGTTCAACACCCGCTCCGCTTGAGGGACTGTTTCTTTCCCCACACCGTCCCCCGGTATGCTGGCAATCTTGTATGTTTTCATGTTTCCGTCACCTCTGAATGAATTGTTTTCGGTTTACGGCAGACTGTCGACCGTCGTTCATCATAATTCCATATTACGCCACATCCGATATGCTGACAAGCTCGGGAATGTTGCTTCCATAGATAAACTGTTATATGATCTTGGTAACAATAAGGCCTAAATTGTATGAAGAGGTAGGAAAGATGGATAATTTTAAATTAGATAAGCCAATCCCGTATTATCTGCAATTTTATTCCCAATTGAAAAAAATGATATTTGACGGGATTTTTAAACCGGGTGAACGGCTGAATGAGACTCAGCTGGCCAAGGATTTCGGAGTCAGCCGGTCGCCGGTCAGAGAAGCCATGCGGCTCCTTGAAAAGGACGGGCTTCTGACGGCAGACGATCGAAACGGCTTTGTCATTTATTCTTTGTCCGTTAAGGATGTTGAAGAGATTTATAAAATCAGAATGTCACTTGAATCACTGGCGGTCGAACTGGTTATTGATGAAGCGGCTGAGAGTGAAATTGAGCTCATTGAAAAACAGCTGCGGGAGACGGAAGAAGCCATCAATAAAGGCGTCAAAGAGACTGAGATTATTTCCTTAAACGAGTCGTTTCATCGGCTCCTTGTGGATTTCAGCCGCAACAGCCGGCTGGCCATGCTGCTTGAGCATGTCAATGTGCTGATTCATTTTTGCAGAGTTCTTAATTTTAAAGGCGATGAACGTGCGGAGGTTATTCTGCATGAGCACCGGAAAGTCTTTGAAGAAATAAAAAAGGGCGACAAAACAAAAGCCGTGCAATATATGACGGAGCATCTCAAGCATGATGAAGAACATCTGAAAGGCGTGCTGAGAGCGGAAGAAACAGACGAATCATCACGATAGACAAGGCGAAATGCCTTGTCTTTTTTTTGCCGATGTCATCGAACCGTCATAAAGACCTGACGGATGTTCCTTGCATGATTTTTTCCGCGTCATTTATGATGGATATGGAAGAGACGCAAAAAAGGCAAAGGAGATTGAAAAATGGCGAAACATATTCTGATGATCAATTTTCCCGCAGAAGGACACGTAAACCCGACATTGGGTATGACAAAGGCCTTCAGCGATCGGGGCGATCACGTTCATTATATCTCAACGGAAAAATACAAAAGCAGACTGGAAGGAGTAGGGGCGAAAGTTCATCTTCACAGCGATCTGCTCAGAATGACACCCATTGATCCCGGCAGTCCGTCCGGCATACTTGCATTTTTAAAGGTTCATATCAAAACGTCACTGGAGATTTTACATATTGTGCAGCGGCTGGCAGAGGACATTCAATTCGACGCCGTCTATTATGATAAATTCGGTGCGGGAGAGCTGGTGCGGGACTATCTCAACATTCCCGGCATCTCTTCTTCAGCATCCTTCCTGTTCAATGAAGACCGTCTGAAAATACTGCCGCTCCACCCGGAATCGGGCGTGCCGTTTCAGCCGGACAGGGAATGTGAAGAGCTGTTGGCCGAGATGAAAGACAAATACGGTGTCGCCCCTGACAGCATGGTTCAATTTATGAACAACACAGGTGAATTGAACGTCGTCTATACAAGCAGATATTTTCAGCCCGAAAGTGAGACATTCGGAGATGAGTATTTATTTATCGGTCCGAGTTTTCCGAAGAGAAAAGGGCGCGTCGACTTCCCGATTGACGCATTAAAGAATGAAAAAGTCATTTATATCTCAATGGGAACGGTGCTCGGGGACACGGAAGCGTTTTTCAATCTGTGCATAGACGCGTTCTCAGATTTTGAAGGAAAAGTAGTCATTGCCGCCGGGGAAAAAGCCGATCTGTCGAAAATCAAACAGGCGCCGGAAAACTTTATCATCGCCCCGTACGTGCCGCAGCTTGAAGTGCTGGAGCAGGCCGACGTGTTTGTCACGCATGGCGGAATGAACAGTGTAAATGAAGGCATTCATTATCAAGTGCCGCTGGTCGTCATCCCGCACGATAAAGACCAGCCGATGGTTGCGCGCCGCCTGACTGAATTGGATGCAGGCTATACCGTGCAAAAAGATGAAGTGAGCGCTGAAAAGGTAAAGCTTGCCGCGGAAGAAGTGCTGCATAACGGAAAATACAAACAAGGCATTCAAGCCATTAATGAAAGCTTTAAAGAATGTACGGACATGAAGGATGTTCTCGCCCGGATCGACCGGTTTATTGAACAAAAACATGCTCAATAATACATGGAAAAAGCCTGTTTCCTCTGTCAAAGGGAAACAGGCTTTTTATAATGGCTTTTAGATGATGTGATGTTCTGCATTTGCAAGTTTCACAAGAGTCAAAAGAGATTCTGCCTCACGTGCGTCGAGTGTTTTTGCCAGACGGTCTTTTTCAAAGATCTGCTGGCCGAAGACATTCACTGACGCCTGGTCAACCGCTGTGTGCCAGTTCTTTTGTGAATGATTCTCAGAAAAAGAGAAAACGAACACGGTGAAGACCGCTATAAGCATCGCCATGACCCAAAATTTTTGCCGATTTCCTGCTGCTGACATAGGCCGCCTCCTAAACATTTTACTGGTATTAGATCATATATGAGCTGTTTTTAACAGAGTAAAGAAGTCATTATTTCATGTAGTCCAAATGAAACGGAGCACAGCCGAAAGCCCGCCGGTCAGGCCGATGAGCCAATTCATATTTTGTTCATATTTTATTAAAAGTTTATCCAAGTCTGTCCTTTACAGTAGATATAACCACAAAATGCTGCTGAAAGGAGCCTTTAAAAAATGCATATTCATATGATCAACAAAAACCAGTTTGAGAGTGACTTGGAGGCGGCCGGCTTCAGCCGTCAGGCAGATGATATTATCGGCAAAATGAAAGAGTACGTAACGGAATACGCGGCTTCATCCGAACGGTTCCTGATTGAAATTCAAACCGTCATGAACGAATACAAAGCCGTCGTCTGCGCGATGTTTTCGACTATGGAAATTGCCGGTGCAAATAAAGACGAGAAGCATGTTGAATTCGAAGCCTGCACAGTATTGTGTGAATAAAAGACATTCATCAAACCTCCGCGGCTGCCTGAACGGCAGTATACTGACTGGTGTTCCGGAAAGGGAAAATATTGAAACTTCTAAAGCGGCCGTTCGTATAAAAGGGTAAATCAGCTTGTATATGGAGGTTCGTGAAATGAACGAAAAGAAAAAACAAGCGTTTGAACAGCTTTTCAGCACTTTAGACGAAAGACATGAAATAAACGGCGCTGTATTGGCAGCGGAAAACGGCCGCATCTTATACCAGGGTTCATTCGGCGCTGCAGAACTGAAAACAAAGAGGATGCTGAATGACCAATCGGTCTTTGAATTGGCCTCAGTATCTAAGCCGTTTACAGCTTTGGGCGTTATCATTTTAGAGCAGCAAGGGAAGCTGCGTTATGACGATATGATAGAGCGGTGGCTTCCTGATTTTCCTTATCCGGGCATTACCATTCGGCATTTACTCCATCATACGTCAGGATTGCCGGACTATATGGAGTTGTTCTTAACACATTGGGACCGGGACAGAATTGCCGTTAATCAAGATGTGATCAATATGCTCAAGCAGCATAAGCCGGATGCTTATTTCCCGCCGGGCAAGGAGTGGCTTTACAGTAATACGGGGTATGTGGTGTTAGCGGTTATTATAGAAATTGTATCAGGCATGAGTTTTGCTGAATTTATGAAACAAGCCGTATTTCATCCGCTTCGTATGCACGATACGCGGATTTATAACAGAAGGCTGAGTAAAGAAAACATTCCGAACTATGCATATGGCTATGTGTATGATGTTCATTCCGGAGAATATGTGCTGCCGGATGAACTTGAGGAAACTGATTATGTCGTCTTTCTTGACGGAATTCAAGGTGACGGAACCGTTAACTCCGCTATAAGAGATTTATATCTGTTTTATCAGGCTCTTTATACGGAAGAAATCATCGGCAAAGAGTCTAAAGATCAAGCGTTTACACCGGGCTATTGGAATGAAGAAGAGCAATTCGGATACGGATTTGGCTGGATGATTCAAAACAGCCCCCAAAAAGGGAAGGTTATCAGTCACGACGGAGGCTGGCCGGGCTATTCAACTCTGATGATCCGGTATATTGACCAGAATAAAACATTCATTTATCTCAGCAATATGGAACAATCGTATCAATTTGAACAAGCTGTAATTGCCGCGGCTGTAAACATCTTATTTGATCAGCCATACGTGATTCCGAAACGTCCGGCAGATCAGAAAAAAGCAGATATCGATCCTGCGATTTACAGCAGATTTACCGGCAATTACTCATTTCAGGATGACACACATGCATCGGTGGCGGTAAAAGAAAACCGATTGTATCTTACAATAGACGGGCAGACTCCATTCGAATTATTCCCAATGACGGAAACCCGTTATTTTGTCAGGGCGCTGCCGCTTGAAATTGAATTTGCAGGTGATAAAGCACAAACAGCCCCGCATTTCGTTTTATATCAGGACGGCACAGAAGAAACGGCTGTGCGGATAGACTGAGTGACATGCAAAACAAAACCGCCGTCCTGAGAAGACGGCGGTAATAGAAAAGTCAAACCCCTTAGATGACGCGAAATTTTCTTTTCGGCTCTGACATAAATATAGAAGAAAAAATCATAGCTCCGAGCATTGTGATGTATTCCATATAAAGCGAAACCTCTGCCAAAACCAACCCCGCAATCATTAAAACAGCGCCCAATACCACCGCAAAAACCTTCGTTTTCATGATGAGTTCCCCCTATTATCTGATAAATGAATTATACTGCATCTCCATTAATGTGTACATTTTGTGAACAATTTCACCTGATGAAAGGCAATAAAGAGAGATTTGAAGAATTAGGAGAAATGACAGGCCATCTTTTTGTTTTACTGAAGAAACGAAAGGGAAAGTGAAAAATCAAAAAGGCAAAGGAGTTCTTGAAATGAAAGCGAGACTATTTTTATTCAGCATGTTTCTCCTGATCCCCGTTCTGGCGCTTGCCGGATGCAACAGCCAATCTTCAGGAGGAAGCGAAAAAGCGAAAGACAAAGAAACGCACTCTCACGAAGACATGATTCACTCAGGTTCATCCGAGGTGCCGAAAGATTTAAAGAAGGCAGAAAATCCGACTTATAAGGTCGGCAGTGACGTCATGATTTTAGCTTCTCATATGAAAGGCATGAAAAATGCACAAGGAACCGTAAAAGGTGCTTATGATACAACGGTTTACAGTGTGTCTTACACTCCGGAAACGGGAGGAAAGCGCGTCGAAGATCATAAATGGGTCATTCAGGAAGAGCTGAAGGGCGCCGGGGATAAAACGTTAAAACCGGGTGACAAGGCCGTGATCGAGGCATCTCATATGAAAGGCATGAAGGGCGCCGAAGCCGTTATTGATTCAGCCAAAAAGACAACCGTTTATATGGTCGACTATACACCGACTGACGGCGGCCAAAAAGTAACCAATCATAAATGGGTGACAGAAGACGAGCTTGCTGCCGCAAAATAAAAAGACCGCAAAAGCCGAAGGAATTCCTTTGGCTTTTTTGCGGTCTTACATTTATGCGGATTTTCTTTTCAAAGCGGGTCTCGTTAAAGAGAATACAGCTAACGCGACAGCGATAATGACAATCAAACCGCCGCACCAGGCTGTTGCTGTGACAGAACCGGTTTGTCCGATCACGCCGCCGCCGATGGCTGACCCGAGCGCGATGCCGATCTGCAAAGCGGACGTGTTGAAGCTTTGCTGAATATCGGAAGACTCAGGCGCAATTTTGATTAAATAGCTTTGCTGCGCCGGCGCAAGGCTCCAGCTGAGCAATCCCCAGATCACCATCGCAGGCAGGAAAATGATTAAAGAAACCGTTGTCAGCGGAAGAATAAACAGGATCAGAGCGAAAGAAACGGTCACAAGCATGATGCTTTTAAATGCTCCTAAACGGTCATACAGCCAGCCTCCGAACGGGCCGCCGCATACCGCTGACAGACCGAACAAAAAGTAGCATACACTGACCCAAACGGAACTCAAATGAAGCGTTCTTTCCAAAAAAGGCGCAAAGTAGGCATAGAGTGTGTAATGCCCCGCCAATGTAAACAAGGTGACAAGATGTGCGCTGGCAATTTTGGCGGTCCCGATCGTCTTGATCTGCTCACGAAACGGAATCATTTTTTCAGCAGGTATTTTTTCAAAAAAGACGCTGATAATCAGCATGGAAACGAGAGATAATACGCCGATTCCCAAGAACAGAACGCGCCATCCGAAGGCATTGCTGATGATAATGCCGACAGGCACGCCTAAAGCGATTGCGGAGCTGAACCCCATGAAAATGATGCCGATCGCCCGCGCTCTGTATTCAGGCGCCACGATTTTAGGAGCAATCGTTAAAGAAAGGACGACAATCAGCCCTGTGCTCATGGAAGCGAGAACCCGTGACACCATAAGTACGGCGAAATTGGGACTGAAATAAGCCACCAGATTACTTAGGAAGAAAATAAACAGTGCGATTAAATAAAGCCGCTTTCGTTCAGCCTTTGCCGTCACCGCCAAAAGCAGCGGGCCGGATACCGCGTAACCGAGCGCAAACACGCTGATCAGCTGCCCCGCGCTGACGATAGATATATCTAAGTCGGAAGCGATTTGCGGAAGAATACCGCCCACAATTAATTCAACCAATCCGACTGCGATGGTAGATGCTGCAAGCAGAAATACTTTGAAATTCATGTACAGATACTCCTTTTTTTATTTTTTAGAAAATAAAAAATCCTGATTACAAAAAGTGTACGGGACAATTTTTGTAATCAGGATTTTACGGTTCCTGGTAGACACCCTCAAACCATATCATTGAGGTTATACAATGTATGCAATATTCGGTTGTGTCCGTTTCTGCAAAAATTCTACCATAATAGTGAGGGAGATTCCATAGAAAATTCGAGGAAATCCTTTCAATTTCAATATCGGCGGCTGTAACGTCATTGATGAAGCAGGGAAAAAAATTTATGATAACCGTAAGGAGTCTATACAGATCAAACATTATACAGCCGGAGGAAACCGATGAATAAGTACGAAAAAATCGCCAACGAAATGAGAAAGAGGATTAAAAGCAGTGTATATGACATAGATCAGCCGATCCCGGATGAAAAGACGCTCGCTGCGGAGTTCGGGTGCAGCCGGATGACGATGAAGCGGGCGCTTGATACACTTGCGGCTGAAGGAATGCTTTTCAGAAAAAGAGGGCACGGCACGTTTATCATTCAATCAGCCATGCAGGATGAGCACGTTCACGTAGTCAGCAACGAAATTCTCGGTCTGAGCAATTTGTTAAAAGGAAAAAATATCAAGAGCAAGGTCATCCGGTTTGAAGTGCAGTTTCCGTCTCAAGATGTCGCCGCACATTTGGCCATTGATGAAAAGACTCCCGTCTATTATGTAGTGAGGCTCAGAATTGTTGAAGGCGAACCGTACGTTCTTGAAAAAACGTACATGCCGGCGAGCCTTATACCCGGCATTAATGACGAGGTGCTCAACCATTCCATCTACGATCATATTACGCGGGAACTCCAGCTCAAAATCGCAGGCTCACACAGAAAAATCAGAGCGTGCAAGTCGGATGATATGGATCAGCAATATCTCGGCTGCCGGCCGGATGACCCGATACTTGAAGTCGAGCATGTAGGCTTTTTGGACAACGGCACTCCCTTTGAATATTCATTTTCCCGCCACCGTCATGACAAGTTTGTCGTGACCTCAGTCAATATAAAACGTTCATAAAAGCGCCGAAGAGTGAGAGAAAAACTCACTCTTTTTTTGTTGCCGCTGATTTACATCTTCGCTTCTTTTATGTTATATTACCCAATGATAGAATCATCCTACAAATTTCAGAGGTGTTTTGATGGAGATATCCAAAACAAGCAGACTGTCGCTCGTAGAACAAGTGGTGACGCAAATTGAATCGTTAATTCAATCGGATAAATGGCCGGTCGGGACGCGCATTCCCCCTGAGCTGGATTTAATGAAGCAATTTGATGTGAGCCGAAACACATTGCGTGAGGCCATTCGGGCGCTCGTACATGCCGGCCTGCTTCAGACAAGGCAGGGGAGCGGTACGTATGTCAGCTCATCCAGTGTTCTCGGCGCGGCATTTTACCGCCATATTAAAAAATCAAATTTGCTTGAAACATTAGAAGTCAGATACGCACTCGAAAGAGAAGCTGCGCGATTGGCGGCGGAAAGGCGTAATGACGAAGACCTGAAAGCACTGAAGGCATGCTTGGATGAATGTGAAGCGGCCTTGCAAAATGAAGATCGAAAACGGTATGCCGAGGCTGACATTAAACTGCACAAAACCATTGTACAGGCGGCCCATAACAACATGCTTTCTGATCTTTACGAGCATATGACGGAGGCGCTTTGTGCGTCAGTCCATAACCTGTTGGAAATCACCCCTGCTATACGGATCCACACCCAGCTTGCCGCCGCGATTATCGGACAGAAACCGGATCAGGCCATGGAGGCCGTCAACCAATACATCACAGTATTTAAAGATACAATACACATGGAGGATGAACATGAAAATTAAAGACGAACATCAAATTCTGCAAGCAAGTCAGCGTAAAAAACTGATATTGCTGGTCATCGGAGTCATATTGATAGGGGCCAACCTCAGAGCGCCTCTGACATCGGTCGGGCCGCTCGTTTCCTCAATTCGGGACAGCCTCGGCATGACCAATGCGGCTGCCGGCACCATTACGACAGTGCCGCTTTTGGCCTTTGCATGTCTGTCGCCGTTTGTTCCTTTATTGTCCCGGCGCTTCGGGACCGAGATTGTGTTACTGTCATCATTAATTGTCCTGACAGCCGGAACTCTGCTGCGCTCCATCGCCGGAATCGGCACTCTCTTTTTCGGAACGATCCTGTTGGGATTGTCGATCGCCGTATGCAACGTCCTGCTGCCGAGTCTCATTAAACATAAGTTTCCCGGAAATTTAGGCATCATGACCGGCGTCTACTCGGTTTCTATGAATCTGTGCGGCGCGATTGCATCCGGCATCAGCGTGCCGATCGCCTCTTCAGCGGGGTTAGGCTGGAAAGGCGCGCTCGGCTGCTGGGCTATCCTTTCTTTCATTGCGTTTGTCATGTGGATTCCGCAAATGCGAGGACGCGAACTGCCCGTCCGCACGACTGGGACAAACGGAGAGAAGAAAAGCAGTCTGCTGCGGTCTCCGCTTGCTTGGAAGGTGACGATGTTCATGGGGCTGCAATCCCTTATTTTTTACACCGTCATCGCTTGGCTGCCGGAAATTCTTCAGCAGAATGGACTCAGCTCAAGTAAGGCGGGATGGATGCTTTCATTAATGCAATTCTCAGTCCTGCCGATTACTTTTATCGTGCCGATCGCTGCCGCTAAAATGAAAAATCAGCGCTCACTCGCCGGACTGACGGCTTTATTTTTCCTTATCGGCATTGCCGGCGTTCTTTTCGGAAGCCCGGCTCTCACTCCGCTATGGGTCATTTTAATCGGAATTGCGGGAGGCTGTGCGTTCAGCTTGGCGATGATGTTCTTCAGCCTGCGGACCCGGCATGTTCATGAAGCCGCGGCGCTTTCCGGCATGGCCCAGTCATTCGGATACCTGCTTGCCGCGTTCGGGCCGCTCGTATTCGGTTTGCTGCATGACATCACGCACGGCTGGACGGTTCCGTTATTCATGCTGATCGCAGTCTCCGTTCTGATCTTCATTTTCGGAGTCGGAGCGGGAAAAGCGGAACAGATCAAAACAGCATAAAAAAACAAAGGGCCCGCTTAGGGTCCTTTGTTTTTTATTTAAAAAGCTGTCTCAGGCCGTCACGTTGTCAGTTTTAAGCCGATGACACCGATGAGGATAAGCCCCAGAGACACCAATTGTGACAGATTGAATTTTTCTTTAAACCAAAGTATGCCCACGGCCGAAACGCCGATGCTTCCCATGCCGGTCCAAGCCGCATACGCGACACCTGTGGGAAGAACCTGCATCGCTCCGGAAAGGCAAAAGAATGAAAGCATAAAGCCTGTTACCATGACAATCAGCGGCCACTTTTTTTTAAAACCGTCAATATGTTTCATGGCAACGGCTGCTACAACTTCCTCAGCTCCGGCAATAAATAACAGCAGCCATGCCATTAATGTTCACCCCTTGTTTCAGTTTCTTTCGTAAATACCTTCATTCCTAAAATGCCGGACAACAGCAAAGCCAAAAAGAATATTTGCCCGATTGAAAACGATTCGCCTAAAATGACGCCCGTTACATATGTGCCGACGGTGCCTATTCCGACAAAAACGGTATATGCGGCAGCCATCGGAATTTTTTTATAAGAGCGGATCAGCATCAGAAAGCTGACGGCAATCAGAAGGAAAATACCAATCCAATCAAAGAGCGAATCCGCATGCTTCAGGGCGGACGCCCAAACTACTTCTAACAGTCCGGCTATCAATACAAGCAGCCAATACATGATACAGTCACCTCAGTTATGAATGAATGTCAGTCATTTTTACGGCGGTCAAAAATGATCGGTCTCTGCCAATCATTTCTGCAAGCTTCTTTTGAGAAAGCTGAATATTTCTTTTTTATATACTTCGAGATCGACATCCTGTTCACAGCCGATATAAAACCGTTCAGCCGCGTTCTCGACAACGTTGATAATCGTTCTGGCTGTCCATCTGACATGAATGCCGCTGTGGACCTCACCCTGTTCAATGGCCGTATTGATCACGCCTTCCAGCCAGGAATAATAAGGCTGATAAATGGCTTCCCATTTCTCCATTGAATGATCGATGGCAAGACCGGAATAACAGAGAACGATAATATCTTTATGAAGCCGGGTGATGTGAAATGTCTCATCTACCAAAATGTCCAGCAACGTCCAAAAATCTTCAGAACCGTCCGTTTTCCCTTTTATTCTGTCCAGCGTAGTGTCGAGCAGGTTTTCTGCAATCGCGGATATCAGTGCGTTTTTAGAAGAAAAATATAAGTAAAACGTACCTTGGGCCGTTCCGGCTTTTTTGACGATTTCTGAAATGGATGCTTTGTCTAATCCTTTTTCAGAAATGACTTCAATCGCGGCTTGCAGGATCTTTTCGTATTTTCCCGAGCTTTGTTTTGCCAATAGAGGGGTTCCTCCTTTTATGAATGACTGTCATTCATTTTATCGCATGTTCGCTTTTTTGTCATCCCTTAAAATAAAAATACCGGAAAGAAGACCATACTTCTTTCCGGCATTCGTCATTTATCACTGTCGATCATAGCCTTCGGCAGTCCCGTATATTTTGCCCAGTAATAAATACCGAGCGAACCGATGGCGATCAGAATCAGGTCAAGCGGATTGCTGATAATGCCCAATCCGTGGCCGAACGAGCCGAGATAGGAGAAAATCAGCATCATGACATAAAAGCCGACGATCCACCATGCTGATTTCAGCTGCTGCCGTATGCTGACATCATCTTTGGGAGCATATTTACTGAAACAGAGATAGATCAGAAACATGACAATTTGAGAACCGAGAAGCCAGGATACGGTGCGCCATCCGGACCAATATACAATATAAGAGGTAAAAATAAACGACAGCGGCCCGATGATGCTCATCCCTTTTAAATAAAACGGTCTGTTAATATTCTTCGCGTTGACTCTCAGCGCCGCAGAAGAAATCGGCGCAATCGCATAAGACAGAATCAATGCGACGGAGCATACGTTGACAAGAGCGTTCCAAGAAGGGAACGGAAGCGTCCAAAAAACAGCCAGACCGAACGAAAGCCAAAGGGAGGCACGCGGTGTCCCGGTTTCTTTATTGACTTTAGAAAAAATGCTGAATAATGTTCCGTTTCTGGCCCAGGCATAGACGAGACGTGAAGTCGTATTCATAAAGATATTTCCGTTACCGCCCGGTGATAAAATCGCATCTAAAATGACCAATGTCGCCAGCCACCCCAAACCGAGCAAAACGGCGATATCTTTGAACGGAAGGGAGAATTCAGTCCCGATAGCCGGCCATCCGTGCTTCAGGGTATCCGCCGGGATCGCCCCGATAAAAGTGAGCTGCAGCACGGTGTAAATAATAGTAGAAACGATAATACAGACAATCAATGCGATCGGAATGTTCCGCTTCGGATTCTGCACTTCACTCGCGACAGCCACAATCGGATGCAGCCCAAGGTATGCAAACATGACGCCGCCTGTGGAAATCGCGGCCTGAATTCCGGTGAAGCCAAAAGGCGCGAATCCGTGAACGGTCATATTGCCCGGGTGAAAATGAAAAATCAGTACCACAATTACCGTAATCGGTACGACATATTTAAAAATCGAAATAATGAAGTTTGCTTTCGCAAAGGTTTTGACACTCCAGTAATTGAGGAGGAAGAACAGGCAGAGCAGCGCAAATTGCAATATCCACCCGGCAATTGTCGGAGAATCGGAGCCTTTTACGGTCAAACCGGGAAACCAATACGCCACGTATTGGCGGACTGCCGTGACTTCTATAGAAATAAGACTCGTGTATGCCACAATGGTGACAAAGGAAATTAAATATCCGACGAGGTGTCCGTGTGAATATACGGGATACCGGATAATTCCCCCGGTCCGCGGCAGCGCGGCGCCCAGTTCCGCATAAACCAAGCCGATCAATAAGATGATTCCCCCGCCGATCAGCCAGGAAAAAACGCCTGATGGACCCGCTTTAGAGGCGACGTTACTGACGGCAAACAGCCATGCCGAACCGAATATGGCTCCCATGCCGATTAAAATAAGATCAAAAAGTGACATAGTTTTCTGGAAGTTTCCTTGCTTAGACATTCGCTGCCTCCTTAGAAAAGACATTGTTCTCTTTACATAATTCCCATTATCATTCAAACATACCCAGCCGGCCGGCTGGAAAATTAGGACAACTTTCGAAACGAAGTATGTATAGCAATGTGCTCACATTATAATAACGGCCGTATGGCAAGATCTCCCGGCTTATATTCCCCGTTTTAAACACATTCAAACCTCATATTCAGAAAAACAAAAAACGCCCGAAACAGGCGTTTTTGTTACAAGTTCATATCTTTCAGTCCGGGGCTGTGCTCATTCGGAAGCTCAGGAAGTTCCGGCACGGGGAAACCTTTAGGAGGCTCGGACACACTTAATTCGCCGCCGTTTCGGCTCGGCGTCGTTCCCTGCAGAATTTCTCCGATCCGTGTCGGATCCAGTCTGAAATTAAATTGGGTATTATGATAACCCATCTCAACGAATTTCCGGCATTCCGGGTATTTTTCAATATCATAATTCGGCACGGGAAATAATTTGCCCCATTCGACACCCAGTGTTTCCAACGCTTTTGTAAATGCATTTTGATGGGCGTTGTCACGGACGATCAGAAAACCGAGTGTTTCTCTGAACGTCTGATTTGAACTCATTTCATAAATGCGCGTCTTTTGCAGCACGCCGGTTGATTCCAGCACGACATTGTCCAATAAATCGGAAATCAGATTCCCGTGGTTGTATACCCAAGACCCGTTCCATGGATTGCCGCCGGCGTCTACAGGAAGAGAACTTTGCGCTCCGATGATAAAATGGTGCGGATTGGCGTGTTTAACTGCTTCGTCAAGCGGCGCCTGATCTGCCGCCTGATTTCCGGGGCCCTCAGCGCCGCTTTCGTCGAGCAGCGCATTAATCGTATGCTGGACAAGCTCAACGTGTGCGATCTCTTCTAAAAATACACCGCGAAGCAGGTCACGGAACTGTTTTTCTTTTCCTCTGAAATTAGAGCTTTGGAAAAAGTATTGCATCATCGTCCGCATTTCTCCGTAGTGCCCGCCTAAAATTTCCTGAAGCACCTTGGCCGCGGCCGGGTCCGGCTTGTCCGGTTTAATGATATTGATCAGCTCTTCTTTGTAATAATACATAAACAGCGCCCCCTGAAAGAAGTTTTCGGTTCTTCTGTTAGTGTCTTTGCAAAGTCAGTTTTTATGTATCGGCATCAAAAAAAGGACGGAAAGCGTGTCCGTCCTTTTGTGTTAAGCCTCAACCGCCCCGCGAAGTTTCGTGTTGACAAGCCCGTTCCATCCTTGATCCATCGTACTGTGAATCTCGGAGCTTTTCCGATTGACTTTATTGATGACGGCTTCCGGCTCTTTCCATCCGCCGTGAATGAGAGTGAATTCCGTATCTCCGCTTTCCGTTTCCTTTAAGACAAAAGAAACGATCCAGCCTTCCGTATCCCACGAAAAAGAAAGGCGGTACGGCGCTTCAATATCCAGCAGCTTGCACGGAGACGGACCGAACGGAGATTCCAGCTGAAACTCACTGTCTTCTTGAGGTGTGAAATCATTCGGCATAAACCAGAGAGACAGGCCGTCCGCAGTGGAGACCGTATCCCAGACAACTTGTATCGGCGCCTTGAAAACGGCGGTATGAATAATGTCCGGTAATGGCTGATTGCTGCTGTTGTTGTTTTTGTTATCTTTGTTTTGTTTATCAGACATGATGCGTAACCACTCTTTCGCTGTTTTTACTTTTGATCATACTACACGGGGCAGGACATTTGAAAACAAATCAAACTTATTTTATGCTTTTCCAAAGCCATTCAATTCATTTTAAGGAGACGTAGTGATGACAGATCAATTTAAAGCGTTAGTAGTCGATCAACGTGAAGACCGGTTTTCAGTCAGCGTACGGGAGCTGGCGGTTCAGGACCTTCCCGAGGGTGAAGTGCTGATTAAGGTTTGCTACTCAGGGGTGAATTATAAAGACAGCTTGGCTGCCATTCCTGACGGCAAGATCGTAACGTCGTATCCTTTCGTGCCGGGAATTGATTTAGCAGGAATCGTCGTTTCCTCAGATGACGCCCGTTTCAAAGAGGGGGATAAAGTCATTGCGACAAGCTACGGCATAGGTGTTTCCCGCTTTGGCGGTTATAGCGGGATGGCCCGCATTCCGGCAGATTGGATCGTGCCGCTGCCTGAAGGTCTGACACTTAAAGAAGCCATGACGATCGGAACCGCCGGCTTCACTGCCGCATTGTCCGTCCAGCGTCTTGAAGAAAACCATGCCGCTCCTGAAAAAGGGAAGGTGCTGGTGACAGGAGCGACAGGCGGCGTCGGAAGCTTTGCCGTCTCCATTCTTTCAACCTTAGGTTACGAGGTCGAGGCCAGTACGGGAAAAGAAGACGAAAGCGGCTATTTGAAGAGCCTCGGAGCAAAGACGGTCATTCACCGTGACGAAGTGTATAACGGCACGTTAAAACCAATGCAAAAACAAAAATGGGCAGCGGCCGTCGATCCGGTCGGAGGTGAGCCGCTTGCTTCAGTTCTCAGTCAGATTCAGTACGGCGGATCAGTTGCTGTGAGCGGACTGACAGCGGGAACGAAACTCCCGGCTACAGTCTTTCCGTTTATATTGCGCGGCGTCAGTCTCTTGGGAATCGATTCCGTATTCTGTCCGATGGAGACAAGAAAGAAAACATGGCAGCGTTTAGCTGATGACTTCAAGCCTGCAGATCTGGAGGCCTTTATTCAAAAGGAAATTACACTTGAAGAGCTGCCGGATACGCTTCCTGCTCTTTTAAAAGGAGAAGCGAGAGGAAGAACGATCGTTACAATCAACGAAGAATAAATCAAAAACCCCCAACTGCTGATTGGGGGTTTTCAATATATAATCAATTTTTTATCGAAAAGAGATTAACTATTGATCATATAGTGAAAATGAGTTGATTAAAAACATAAATTGATTACATATAGGTAATATAAAGGTAAGTTATAAAATTTTCTGAAATATTTATTGACTGAAAGCGCTTTTAAAATTATGATAATAACATAAATGCCAATAATATCATTATAACTTCACTACAAAGTAACTATAAAATAACAATTTGACGAGAGGGGAGAGTGGATAATCACTATAAATGATAACGCTTTCAAATTATTTTCTTCTTATATAACTGTTTTGGACGGTCAGAACTTGTATGCAGACGTTATGGGTGCAAATATTGATAACTGAATATTCCGATATTATCTCTGTGTAAAAACTAGGAGGATTTGAAGATGAATAAAAATAGCAGCCAGCATTCATTTTTGAGAACCATCATTTTAGTATCGACATTCGGGGGGCTTCTTTTCGGCTACGATACAGGTGTAATTAATGGGGCGCTGCCGTTCATGGCGGAAGCTGACCAGCTTAATCTTACTGCTTTGACTGAAGGGATGGTGGCGAGCTCCCTGCTCTTGGGGGCTGCGATCGGAGCAGTTTTCGGAGGGAGATTGTCGGACTATAACGGCAGACGTAAAAATATCCTTATCCTTGCCGTTTTGTTCTTTGCAGCGACGCTTGGATGTACACTGGCGCCTAACGTATCTGTTATGGTCATCTCCCGTTTTCTGCTGGGGCTTGCCGTCGGGGGAGCATCCGTAACCGTTCCGGCGTATTTGGCTGAAATGTCGCCGGCGGAAAGCCGAGGGAGAATGGTTACCCAAAATGAATTGATGATTGTAACAGGCCAGCTGCTTGCCTTCACGTGTAATGCTGTCATCGGCAATGTGCTTGGTGATACCTCTCACGCCTGGCGCTATATGCTCGTTATCGCGGCCCTTCCGGCGGTATTCTTGTTTTTCGGTATGCTGAAAGTTCCTGAAAGTCCGCGCTGGCTGGTTTCTAAAGGAAGAAAAGAAGATGCTCTGCACGTTCTCCGGCGAATAAGGAATGAAGAGAAAGCGAAGTCTGAGCTCGCTGAGATTGAATCTGCCTTTCATAAGGAAACTGAGATGGAGCAGGCCGCCTTTAAGGATCTTGCCGTTCCGTGGGTGCGCCGCATTGTGTTTATCGGGATCGGAATTGCGGTAGTGCAGCAGCTCACCGGCGTGAATTCAATTATGTATTATGGAACTCAAATTTTAAAAGATGCCGGTTTCGAGACAAAAGCCGCATTAATCGGCAATATCGCTAACGGTGTGATTTCGGTGCTCGCGACTTTTGTGGGAATATGGCTTCTCGGCAAAGTCGGCCGCCGCCCGATGCTGATGACGGGGCTGATCGGAACGACTGCGGTGCTGCTTTTGATCGGAGTTCTGTCTGTCGTGCTGAAAGGATCGCCTGCTCTTCCTTATGTGGTTCTTTCATTAACAGTCACTTTCCTTGCGTTTCAGCAGGGGGCTGTCTCTCCGGTGACCTGGCTGATGCTGTCGGAGATATTCCCGCTTCGATTGCGGGGGCTTGGTATGGGGGTCACTGTCTTCTGCCTCTGGATCGTGAACTTCCTTGTTGGTTTCACTTTTCCGGTCCTGCTCGCAAACATCGGATTGTCTGCAACCTTCTTCATTTTTGTCTTGTTAGGGATAGCGTCCGTTATATTTGTGAAAAGGTTCCTTCCGGAAACGAAAGGTCTGTCGCTCGAACAGCTTGAACAAAACTTCCGTACTTATGAAAAAACAGATCGTAATAGCGCAGAAGCCAAGGTGAGCGGGTAATCTGGATAGACGCGGGGTTCCTAGGAATCCTGCTTTTTTATTTATTATATAGAAGGGAATAATAAGTGAGAAAAAAGTTTCGTAAAAGTGTTGACCTAATTTGAAGTGCATGGTATATTATTAAACGTCGCTGATGAACAAAGCGAAAACGACAAATGAGAAAATGATCTTTTAAAAAAAGACTTTACAAATTCTCAAAAGCGTGTATAATAAATGAGGTCAAGAAAAAGACTTCGAAAAGAAATAAAAAACACTTGACATCATAACTGATTGGTAGTATGATAGTTAAGTCACCTGATAAGCGCCCGTAGCTCAATTGGATAGAGCGTTTGACTACGGATCAAAAGGTTAGGGGTTCGACTCCTCTCGGGCGCGCCAATTCAAACGCGGGTGTAGTTTAGTGGTAAAACCTCAGCCTTCCAAGCTGATGTCGTGAGTTCGATTCTCATCACCCGCTCCATTATAATGATCTTTGAAAACTAAACAAGAC